>CABXDI010000069.1 GCA_902510815.1 uncultured Verrucomicrobiota bacterium
CAGGCACCAGTCATATTGCCGTATGTGATAAGCATCCTCAATTACATACGCCTGCTGACCTTTACTTAGAGGCAACTGATCAACATAGGGGATGGTTTCAAAGTTCCTTAATGATAAGCATGGTAACAAATGGGCAAGCTCCTTATAAGTCAGTTCTAACTCATGGTTTTGTCGTAGATCAAGATACAGGAAAAAAAGTTTCTAAGTCAGATCAATCAAATAATGATCAAAAGAAAAAGAAAAAGGTTAAACCAATGGAGGCCGACCATTTTATCTCAAAATTTGGTGCCGACATATTACGATTATGGGTAGCAAGTGTTGATTGGGAAACTGAGGTTCCTTTCGGAGAAGGACTATTTAAACAAACTGCGGATACATATAGAAGGATTCGTAACACTCTCAGAATTCTGCTTGGAAACCTTCATGACTTCGAACCTAATGATCATCAAGTTGAGAAAGAAAACCTAACACTCATTGACAAATGGATCTTAGAACGTTTACACAAAACAACAAAAGATTGTTTAGAGGGATATGAGAGCTATGAATTTAGAAAAGTTTTCAACTCTATTAATAATTTCTGTACTAATGATCTTAGTAGTATTTACATAGATATCACCAAAGACAGATTATATTGCGACCATAAAGACTCTAAAAAAAGAAGATCAACTCAGACTTGCATGAGTATTATCCTAACTGACCTCTGCAAATTACTAGCTCCAATACTTAGCTTTACTGCTGATGAAACATGGGAACATGCTGGCAATGCACCTGGAGATATTCATTGCGAATCCTTTCCCGATCCTGACCCTAACTGTTTGCCTGGAAGTATTTCTAAGGACGTGGACATATTGCTAAAATATAGAAATATAATTCAACAATCTATTGAACCTCTTAGACAAGAGAAATTAGTCAGATCTAATTATGAGGCTGCAGTCGAACTTTATCTAAATGATGATGACAAAGAGCCACTTGATATCTTAGCTGACAATGAAGAGGTTCATGAATTTTTTATGGTTAGTGAGCTGAAAACAATCAAAAGCAATCAAAATTTAAGCGCTAAAACCATTAAATCATCACATCCCAAATGCCCACGGTGTTGGAGGCTATTACCGAGCAATCATCTTGATAATTTATGTGAACGCTGTGAGTCTGTTGTAAGCTCTGCTATATAAAAAATTCAGTCTATTCCCCTGCCCATAATGATTCAGGTAGAGTGATTTGTGAAAGCAGATCGTTTATAGCATTTTCTTCATCCACAGAAAAAACACAATTTTCGACACACTTTGAATTCTCTATAACTTGCTCTGGTGAACTGGCGCCAATTAAAGCAGAGGTAACTCTTTTGTCTCTCAAAACCCAAGACAATGCCATTTGCGCAAGAGACTGCCCCCTATCAATTGCCAATTTATTGAGGTTTCTAATACAATTAAGAACAGATTCTGATAATTCAGATTCACGAATCAAACCACTAGTTTTAGCCGCCCTAGATGACGAAGGGACATTATTGAGATACTTGTCAGTTAAAAGGCCTTGGTAGAGTGGGCAAAATGCTATAACTCCCATCCCTAAATTCTCTACAGAGTCGAGTAAACTCTTTTCTATCCACCGGTTGAACATTGAATAATTAGGCTGATGAATAATGATCGGAGACCAACCATTTTCCTTACATATCTTTGATGCTTTAATAGTCTGTTCGGTATTATAACTACTTATTCCCGAGTATAGAGCTTTACCTTGAACAACTGCTGAATTAAGTGCACTTAATGTTTCCTCCAAGGGGGTTTCAGGGTCAAATCGATGACTGTAAAAAACATCAACGTAATCCATATCTAATCGATTAAGCGATTGATCTAAACTGTTTATCAAATATTTACGAGACCCCCATTCACCATAAGGTCCTGGCCACATGTCATATCCGGCCTTTGATGATACGACAATCTCATGTCGCGGGAGGTCTTTCATAATTGAGCCTGCAACTTGTTCAGCGGCTCCATATGGAGGACCATAGTTATTAGCCAAATCAAAATGAGTAATTCCTCTATCAAAGGCAGTGTAAACTATTTTTTTTTGAAGAGACGTTACTTCATTCCCTCCAAAGTTATGCCAAAACCCTAACGTTATTGATGGAAGCTTCAAGCCCCATCGCCCACATTTACGGTAAGGCATGCGCCCATCATATCTATCTTCATCAGGTATGTAATTTGACATTAAATATTTTTTGTCACACATAAATGACGAAATCGAGAACTTTAATCAAGTCATTCTCTCGTATTAGAAAATTGACTTCTCGCAATTTGACAAAAATTGACAATAATATTTTATATTCTTAAGAGAATTGTTCTTTAAATCAAATGGCTAAACAGAAAATACTCCTAATTTTATTTTTTTTAATTTCTACATTTTCTTTAAATGAAACTGTATTCAGTAATGAAATATCAATCATTGAAACTGTTAAGATATGGGATAAAGCCCCTCACAATGCATTTACTGACTTGGAATACTACAAAGGGAAATGGTACTGCGCCTTTAGAGAAGGCAAGGGACATGCAGGTTCCGGTGATTACGGAAAGATACGTATTATAAGATCGAAAGATGGTAAGGATTGGCAATCAGTTGCTTTATTAGAGAAAGAACAAGTTGATCTTAGAGATGCAAAACTTTCAATTACTCCTAACGGCAAACTCTTGCTCAACTCATGTGAATACCGTGTGGATAATGACTCTGATTCTATTAGAAACAACACATCAATCACTCTATTATCCGATAATGGAGAAGATTGGTCAAAGTCGAATCAAATTGCTGATAAAAATTTTTGGTTATGGCAAACTACATGGCATAATTCAAAAGGCTATGCATTAGGCTATCGTTGGGGAATTAATGACATGACTCGACTATACACAACCACTAACGGCGTTGATTACATCCAATTAGTAGATCACTTACGACCTCCTGGTGATAAAAGTAATGAACATGCACTTCTCTTTGACTCAAAAAACACAGCTCACATGCTACTAAGAAGAGACAACCCTTCTTCCCAAACTGCAGGCAATGCCTTACTCGGAAAAGCCGTTTCTCCATACAGAGACTGGGAATGGAGACGCCTAAACATTAGAATTGGCGGCCCTTCGATGATTCAGTTCGATCAAAATACTATGATTGCCTGCGTGAGAAGGTACGGTAAAACTAATTGGACTGAACTTGGATGGATTAACACGGACACTGCAAAATATAAACCAGCTTTGAAACTCCCAAGTGGCGGTGATACTAGCTACGCAGGACTCGTATGGCATGAAAAGAATTTATGGATAAGTTACTACAGTAGCCATGAAGGAAAAACATCGATTTATTTATCAAAAGCTGAAATTAGATAAAAAATATACTAAAATTAATGAAAGCATTATCACTTGAATCATATAATAACTTTTCATACATAGATGTTCCTGATCCCGATTTTGGTGATGATGATGTTCTTATTAGAGTAAATTCATGTGGAATATGCGGTAGTGATATCCATGGAATGGATGGCAGTAGCGGAAGAAGGATTCCTCCAATAATTATGGGGCATGAAGCAGCTGGGACAATCGAATCGGTCGGCTTAAACGTTTCTAATTGGAAAGCCGGAGACAGAGTCACTTTTGACTCAACTATTTATTGCGGAAAATGTAAATATTGCACTTTACGAAAAGTTAATCTTTGTGAAGATCGCAGAGTTATAGGAGTATCACCTGGTACATATCGTCAGCACGGAGCGTTTGCAGAATTTGTATCCATCCCAGCAAGAATACTCTACAAATTACCTGACAATGTACCATTTGAAGAAGCCGCATTCGTTGAACCTGTTTCAATCGCTCTTCACGGTGTGAATCGGATACCTGTAGTAGAATCAAAATCAGCTGTTGTCATTGGAGCTGGAATGATTGGACTTCTCGTCATTCAAGCACTAAAAATAAGAGGTGCTTCTAATATAATTGCCGTTGATTTGGATGAAAATAAACTTAAAAAAGCCAAGAAGTTAGGAGCAAACATAGTTCTCTTAAGCAACGAAAATACTACATCTTCTATAAATGAGATTACTGATGGAGGGGCCGACATAGCCCTCGAAGTAGTCGGCATGTCTCCTACTCTTAATCTTGCCATTGAAAGTACACGTAAAGGAGGTTGTATAAGCTTAATAGGAAATCTAGAAGCAAAAACCGATTTTCCCTTACAGTCAGTTGTCACTCAAGAGTTGACTTTATATGGCTCATGTAGCTCAAATGGAGAATACAAAGAAGCTTTAGATTTAATCTCAAATGGAGAAATTAAAGTTAGAGAACTAATAAGTTCTATAGCTCCTTTATCAACTGGCGCTGAATGGTTTTCTAAACTTTATAATTCTAGCGAAGACATGTTAAAAGTTATTTTAAAACCTGACAATGAACTTTAATTTTATACAAAAATAATAGTATGTTTAACCTTGAAGGAAAAAATGCGTTCATAAGTGGAGCGAGCAGAGGGCTCGGTAAACAATTTGCCAATGCTCTAGCAAAAGCAGGAGCCAATGTTGCCATAACTAGTAGAACCCTTGAATCTCTAGACCATACATGTCATGAGATCCAATCTATTGGAAAAAAATGCATTCCACTACGTATGGATGTTCTAGAAGAACAAAGTATAGTTGATGCAGCTGGAAAGGCAGAAAGTGAACTAGGCTCGATCGACATTCTAATTAATAATGCAGGCTGCAACATTCGAAAGCCTGCTTTGGAAGTAACTTGGAAAGATTGGGAGACAGTCGTCGATACCAATCTCAAAGGAGCTTTCTTTCTTGCTAAAGAAATAGCCAAAGGTATGACTAATCGTCGCTATGGTAGAATTGTAAACATTGGTTCTGTTACCTCAGTCGCTGGTTATGCTGGATTGGCGCCTTATGGAGCTAGTCGCGGTGGAATTAAGCAATTAACTATGAGTTTGGCTCACGACTGGGGCGATAAAGGAGTGACCGTAAATTGTTTAGCACCTGGCTGGTTTAAAACTGAACAAAATTCAAAATTATTTGAAAATTCGGAGTGGGTCTCATATATCGAAGAAAGGATTCCAATTGGAAGAGTCGGCCGACCAAGTGACCTTGATGGGACTTGTGTATTTTTAGCATCAGACGCCAGCTCTTACATTACAGGCCAAACAATATTAGTTGACGGCGGCATTTCTGTCGGAGCTGTTAGAGCAATGCCTAAAAATTAATTTATTCTAAAGGCTTGCCTGAGGCCAACCTCTTTAAGTCTTCAAGAGAGGGCTTCATATGTTGAACACTTGCAAATGAAGAAAAACAATTTTCTCCAAGTAAAGATATTTTTGCGGTACCACGTTCAATTCCAATATCAGATTTGATTAACAACTTATCATCCACAAACATTAAAAAATAAGTTCCCACCCAAGCCAATTGAACCTCAAAGAACTTACCTTCTCTAATTCCACTCTTAATATACCCAAGATCAACAGCTGGGTTTATATTTGTATATCCATAAGCATTTCCCTCTAAGCTAACATATCCCATTACTAGGCTATCTTTAGAATTAATAAATCCAAAACCAGCATGTTTTCTTTCAGCATCATTCTCCTTATTTTCATTATCAACGATCTTCACCTTCAGCCTCACTACCAAATCCCCTTCTGGAGCATCATGAAGAGCAACTGAATCATCAAAAAGACACTTCATTATAAATACCCCATCCTTATAATCCCAGCCTCCATCAGGGTCCTCTGGAATAATCCATGATTTAGGAAGATCATCAGACGAAAATAAATTAACCCACTTCGATTTGGCCGTTTGATCGGAAACATTGCCCAAACCCGATAAACCTTCTGACATTTCTTTGCCTTCTGATAAGGAAGATGCCATTTCAAGAACAGACCGTGCCATCTCCGCATTTCCACTTCTACTAAGGGCCGCTGATTGCTTTTCCAAAGCCGCTATCGTCTCAACTTTCTTTTTTTCAATTAGTTGAGAAGCTTTATTACGAATATCACTTTCATAATCTTGATACTCTTTTATTAGTTTTTTAGTGGCAAAAGGAACACGATTCTGAGAGAACAAAATCGAAGAAAAAGAATAAATAAACAAAAAAACGATTATTGTGATATCAATGCGCATACTAATTTTCCTCATTCTCTTTATATATTAATAAATATAGAAAGAATAACGACAATTCATCAAATGCTTTCTGTAGAAAATGTATCAATACAATTTTTAGGTCGAGTTCTTTATAAAGAACTGTCATTTACAGTAAGTGCAAAGGACAGAGTGTGTTTTGCAGGTCCAAATGGTGCGGGAAAATCAACGCTAATGAAAATAATTGCTGGAATAATGAATCCTGATTCTGGATCAATTAATAGAGCAAAATATACTGAAGTTGGATATCTTCCTCAAGACGGAATCAAACACACTGGCAAAACTTTATTCAAAGAAGCTGAAACTGCCTTTGAAAACGAAATGGTGTTAAAAAAAAGTGTTGATGATTGCAGCGAACTGCTCGGAGAGCTTGATCCATCAAGCGCTGATTACGCTGAAGTTCTTGGGAAATTCGGAGAATTACAACTAAAGCTTGATAGCTTTGATGTTAGTAAAATGAAACCAAGCATTGAGAAAGTCCTCGTTGGTTTAGGTTTTAAAGATTCCGACATGGATAGAGAAACAGCAGAATTCTCAGGTGGTTGGCAGATGCGACTAGCACTAGCAAAGCTATTACTTAAAAGTCCATCAGTATTACTTTTAGATGAGCCCACTAACCATCTAGATATAGATTCACAACTATGGCTTGAAAATTATATTCAAAGCTATCAAGGGGCAGTAATTATAATCTCTCATGACAGCGCTTTTCTAGACCTATTAGTGAAAAAAACATTAGCATTTGAAGCTGGAAAAGTGACTGAATATGCAGGCAACTATAGCTACTATGTAAAGCAAAGCGAAATCCAAAGACAGCAAATTCAACGCGCTTATAATAATCAGCAAAAAGATATCGCCAAAGCCGAGCAATTCATTAATCGGTTCAGATCCAAAGCTAGGAGAGCTTCTCAGGCCCAAAGTAGATTAAAACAACTTGAAAAAATTGAACGAATTCAACTTCCTCAAGATTCAACGAAATCAATAAAATTAGAATTTCCACAACCTGAAAGGTCAGGACAAATCGTTATAGAATTAACCAACCTTTCAAAATCATATGGAAGTAACGTTGTATTCAGTAATCTTAACTTCAGAATTGATCGAGGAGAAAAGATTGCAGTTGTAGGAGCAAACGGAGCAGGAAAATCAACCTTCTCTAGAATACTTTCAGGTGCTGAAAACATTGATAATGGAGATAGAAAACTTGGACATAAAGTCAGCATTTCTCATTTCGCTCAAGACCATGCCGAGAAATTAGACCCAAATAAGAACGTTTTAGAAACTATAGAAGAAGTTGCGGGCTCGGATAGTACTGGAAATCTTAGGTCGTTACTAGGTTGTTTTCTTTTCAGAGGTGATGATGTGTTTAAGAAAGTATCCGTATTATCTGGCGGAGAACGAAGCAGATTATCATTGGCCAAAATTCTCCTAAAACCAGCAAACTTTTTAATCCTAGATGAACCTACCAACCATCTTGACATGGAATCACAAAAAGTTTTACAAGATGCACTAATTTCATACAAAGGCACAATTGTCATTGTCTCTCATAACAGGGATTTTCTAGATCCAGTCACTGACAAAGTAATCGAATTCTATTCTGAAGGTCACCCCATTAAAGAATTTCATGGAAATTTATCTTCATTTATTGAAAGCAGATCAAACGAAAATCTTGAAACAAATAAATCAAACACGCCAAAGAACAAACCTATAAAAAGCAGTACCAACCGGAGAGAAATGCGAAAAGCTCAAGGAAAGGTACGAAAAGAAAAATCGGACACCTTAAAACCGCTTCAATTTAAACTTAAGCAAATCGAAGAAAAAATTGAGAACCTTGAATGCAGAAAAAAGGAAATTGAACGACTAATGACTAATGAGGATTTCTTTAAAAGCAAAGATCATATAGAACTAACTGAAGAATACAAAATATCAGCAAACGAACTAGAAACTTCTTTCACAGATTGGTCAAATATTTCAGATGAAATTGAAGAGGTCTCCAAAAGTTATGAAGAGAAAATAAATCAACTATGATCAGTTTTTCTTAAAAAAACTGACTCACCATGTGCATCAAGGCCTTCAATCTCCGAAAACACTTTTACTGATTCTGCTGACTTATTCAAAGCGCCCTTACTAACTTCTACAATACTTGTCCGCCTCTGGAACATGTCTACGGTTAATCCAGAAAATGATCTCCCTGCTCCTCCAGTGGGCAAAGTATGACTTGGACCCGCAAGAAAATCTCCAATAGCAACAGCTGAATATTGTCCAATAAAAATAGCACCAGAAGTATTTAATTTTGAAACTACTTCTTTATGGTTCTTAACTATCAACGAAAGGTGCTCCGGAGCGAAAGAATTAGCTAATTGAATACCCTGATTTAATGAATTTACCAGAACTAAAGTTGTTCCATTTTTTAGAACTTCTCGAATTTGTTTTTGTCTGGATAGAGACTTCGAACGAATTTTCAACTGCTCTTTTACATTCTCAAGTAACTTTGATGATGTCGTAACAAACGCTACCTTACTGTCTCCACCATGCTCTGCCTGGGCAAGTAAATCAGAAGCAATAAAATCAGCTCGACCTGACGAATCTGATAGCACAAGTATTTCACTTGGACCAGGCAATAGATCGATACTTACATTTCCAAACAACTGTCTCTTAGCTTCTACTACAAATGAATTACCAGGACCAAAAATCTTATCAACCTTAGGTATTGTTTTTGTCCCAAGAGCCATGGCCGCAATTGCTTGAACTCCTCCAATTCGATAAATGGTTGTTGCTCCACATTGTTGCAAAGCATAGAGCAATTCAGCACAAACTTTTCCATTTTTCCCCGGCGGTGTACATACAACAATATCTTCAACTTTAGCTGCCTTGGCTATAGCAACGGTCATTAATACAGTTGAGACAAGAGGAGCAGAACCTCCTGGAATATAAATACCCACACGAGAATACGGCTGATAGATCTCACCTACAACAACTCCTTGGTCATTACGCATCCTCCAATTTTTCCTCATACTGGCTTGCGCGAACTTTTGAACGTTTCTTTGAGAACACCTGATGGCTTTCTTCGTCTTACTACTAACTTCCTTAGCAACCTTCGATAGCTCCGCTTCATCAACCCTAAATTCAGATGGCAAAATATCAACACCATCAAAAGTCTTAGTAAATCTACTAATAGCTTTATCTTTGCCAGTAATTATAGATTCAATGATATCAGCAACCTTAGACTTAAGAGCCTTATCAGGTGCAGCATCTCTAATAAAGACTTTAGACACTTTCTTTTGAAATCCTGGATCGTTAAACCTTAGTTGTCGCATTTTATGAATTGATAAACCCTGCCTTATCTATTTGCAAAGACCTGTCATATATTTATTCTATTATTTTTAAGATAATTTTAGCCAGATGCTCTTTAAATACTTCTCGCCACTAAAATCAAACGGCATCTGAGACAGCTCAATGTCGATAATTTTGCGTTTTGCGTTTTTTACCCCCTCTTTAACCGAAGAAATGAATTTCTTATTCGTTAACTTACGATGATTTGAACAAGCGAGAACCCACCCAAATGGTTCAACTAGATTAACGGCAAGCTCTATCAAGGATGAGTAATCATTAATAACGCTAAATGCACCATTCTTACCTGATCGTGAAAATGAAGGTGGATCAACAATGACTAATCCAAATTTTCTCTCTTTTCGATTGAACTGTTTTAACCAATTAAATACATCTCCTTTGCAAAAATAATGATTTGAATCTCTCAGGTTAATATTATTTAAATTAAAATTCCTCTTACCCCACTCAAGATAAGTGTTTGATAAATCAATACTTGTCGTTGATTCAGCCCCAC
>CABXDI010000070.1 GCA_902510815.1 uncultured Verrucomicrobiota bacterium
CTGCGATAAATAACCCAAGTAGTCCTGGCATAATGTTTGGCAAAAACTCTTTTGCCATTTGTCCATAGACGCGGTCAGCATCAACTTGTGATAATATTGTTCCTTCTTTTATAAAATAAGCGAGTGCAGCGAGACCGGTAATAGCCCAAGCGGCAGTACAAACCCTCTTTATTAAATTTCCTGCAACGAAGCCGAACCTGCCATCCATTTCAGTGCGTCCAGTTGAGCAAACTCCCATTATAAAGGGTTGAGAAACAATTAAAAATAGGCTGTTAATTCCAAAAGCAATGATGAAAAAGATTCCAATTTTTTCTGGAGCAACTAAAGACATTTTGCTGGGGTCGTTAACTAGTTCTCTGACTCCGTTGATGCCCCCTACGGCCTGAAGAACAAAGGGCAAAAGGATGAATGAAAAAACTATAGTAAGTATGCCTTGAATGTAATCGGTTATAATTGCTGCACTCATACCACCAGCAGCGCCATATATAACAAACAACAAAGCAACTGTTGGAATCGCAAAATTAGATGAGACTGCCCCGTCGGTTCCTGCGTCGATTAACGCGCCTGCGCCCTTCAGCATTAACCCAATTTTTAAAGATAATCCAATTACACCGATAATAGAAAACAGTACAGCAACACTTGAACCGAATCTTAGTGCATAAACATCTGCAGTTGTTATGGCTCTTAATCGTCTAAATATTGGGGCTATTAACCAATAGAACGGAGTGCAAAATAGCCAGAGCCACTGAAACCAAATTCCAGAAAGGCCATTTTTAAATGAAGCTGATGATACAACTACAGCTTGATCTGATGCTGTGCCAGTTCCAAAGGCATGCATCATCATCATGCCTTTGCCAAATCGTCTAGGCATAAAAAATTCAGATGAAGCCTTGATCCGCTTACCGATCTTGATGCCAAGAAAAGTGATCCCAAGTAAATATAAGATAATGACTCCGATATCAATGAAATGCATATTCGTAAATTTCTAATTTTTAGAAATGAAAGCTTCAATAATAGCACTGTTATCCGCATTGCCAAAGCCTCTGCTCTCAAGGTTATCTAGAAGTTCTCTATGCAGATTTGATAAAGGAACAACGGCATTGGATTTTTCGGATTCCGATAAAATTAATTTTACGTCCTTAAGGTGCTGACTGATTAAGGCTTGAGGAGGTTCGTAATCGCGGTCAGTCATGCGTTGGCCCTTAGTTTTCATGACTCCTGAAGCTGCTGGTGTTTCTTTTAATATTTTAAGAGCTTTTTTTGGGTCAATTCCAATGGATTGAGCAAATTGTAAACCTTCGGCGAGAACGGCTCTGTTAAGTCCGATGATTAAATTATGAACTAGTTTAAACTTAGTGGCATTACCAAAGTCTCCAAGATAAAAACTTTTGTCTGTTAGTGCACTAAAGAGATCTTGTTGATTTTCTACCTTAGATATATCACCAGCTGTAAAGAGTTTAGCCTCTTTTTTCCTTAAGAGTTCACTAGAACCTGCGATAGTAGCTTCAATGTAAGAGACGTTATTTTGATTTAAGGTTTCATGAATCTGAAACATTTCGTCAATTGATCCTGTTCCGGTATCAATAACGGTTTGACCAGAACGTAAATAGTCGCGCGACTCATTGATGACGTCGATAACTATCCGGCTTGTTGGAAGGCATAGTACTATTCTCTCACAATTAGAAAATATCTCTCTAGGACTTGAGCCAATTTGAATAGACTTAGATAATTTAGGGTTCACGTCATAGCCGATCACTTCAAATCCGGAATCCATTAATCTTTCGCTAACAGCAGTGCCTACTAAACCTAATCCGATTATGCCTATCTTCTCCTTGTTCATAAAATTAGATTGTTATCCTTATCAATTATTACAACTCTATCAATCGATATAAATAAATATAGAGCAACGGTTGCCTTTCAGTGATATTCCTATTTTAAGTATTTGGTTTATGAATTATCATAAGTAACTAAGACAATAAGAATTAAGAGGGGGATAGCAAAAAAGATAAAGCATCCAAGTTTTCCAAATTTAATTAAAATTCTTTCGGGTAGCCAAACGATTGCGGACCAAAGTAAATCAAATATAAGAGTTAAAATTTCCAATACCTAGAAATGATAATATTAAAGAATAACAGCAACAAGAAACATTCATAAGTTTCATTAAGCTATCGTATTCATTCATAAACAGTGATAAAGCCTTTCATTACTCTCCAGTGACCAGGAAAACTACAAATGAAAGGGTATTTCCCTGGCTCTTTGGGGACACTAAATTTACCCTCAAAAGTACTTTTTCCATTCACGAGAGGGGTTGACCATATGACATCATTTGAATTGGGGATGAAGTGTCTTTCAAAGGCATCAGGATCCTGAGCCATTTCATCAGCTAGTTGTCCTACATTTTCACCTGATCCAGGTTTAGTGATGACAAGATTGTGAATTTGTATATCAGGATTATCAAAAGTGAGGGAGATTTTTTTTCCTGCTTTAAGGCGAACTTCAGCTGGTGAAAAAGCTAATTGGTTGGGGATGGCACTTATACGTATTGAATTATCATTTTGTCCATTATTTTTCATGTAAGCGTTAGCCATTCTGTTTAATTCATTTTCATTATTAGGAACCTTTAAATCTGTAAATTTTTTACCTAAAGGATTAAATAAATAGACTGGAGCATGAGGCTGAGCTCCTCTTCCGCTAACATACTGGACTTCAATTTGATTTAAGCCTTTTGCGAGGTCTACCTGAACGTTCCAATCAGAGCTCCACCAATTTGCGGAGGCTATCACAGGTGTTCCGTTAAGGAGTACTTTAACGTAACTGTGTCTAATCGATAATGTGGCGCGCCTAGTATTTGGAGAATGTACGAAGGTTCTCATGGAGCCACCCTTTTTTGAGCTTTTACCAAATGAAAAAAACTGCTCTTGGTTGTCATTATGGCTAAAGATCCAATTTATTAGTTTGCTGTCTTCTGGTATATTTAAAATAGGAACCTCTGGACCTTGTCCTGAAGCCGTCCCATATCCAGCGTCATTAAGTACGGTTTTTAATTCTTGATTATCGGATACATCAATTTGCCCAAGGATTGACGCGTATCCTTGATTCTTTTTCTGAATGTGGGAAATGGTGTGAATGACTTCAGTTCGAACTCTTGGATGCTGGTCTGATGCCATCTTTTTAAGTAAAGATACGGGATCCTTTAAATCACTTTCTTGAAAACGTATCAGCGCAATGGCTGCTGCTCGGATTCTATGATCCTTTGAGATGAGAAGGTTATTTAAATGGCTCTCCCGAACTTCACCCTTATCATGAAGGATTCGTAAACCTTCTAAAATGCTTTCCTCGGACGATTCATTATTTAACCATTGATCCAATTCACTAACGATATCTTCAATGTTCCTTAACTTTCTTCTGGCATGATCTCTGACTATATTTTGTGGGTGTTTAAGTAAATTAAGTAATTGCTGAGGGTTTGCTTCTTCAATGTTCGGCCATTTTTTTATTGTTGGTTTTTCGCTGTGAACGATTCTCCAAATTCTTCCCGTAAATGGATCCCACCGTGGGTCTCTCATTGAGTTCTGTGCATGTCCAATGATTCGAGTGCAGAAATCTGAAACGTACATCCCTCCATCAAGCCCAAAAGCGATGTCAACTGGTCTGAAAATAGGATTTGGAGATGATAAAATATCAAGGCGATCATCGGCTTTAAAATAAGCTCCCTCGGCCTTATGCTTAGACAACGAAACAAAGCATTTACGGAGAAGGACTGCCGTAGCCATACCTTGTTGATATTCTTCAGGAAAGTTTGGGCTTGAGATAACACAAGCAGCTGAGCCTTTTCCATAAGCAATGCTGACGGCTCGTTTAAATGGGTGATAGACGCCAAAAGGTGTCCACGGAATAGCATTAGAGTCTTGAACAAAACCGTCTCCGTACATTTGAAAGAGGTTCCCCCAACGATCCCAAGTAATTTTCCAAGGATTCGGAGTTAGTGTTTGGTATTCACGCTCTACAGTCCCTTTTCTTAAATCGAGACGGTATGTTGTTGCGTCAATGCCACGAGTAATCCCGTACGGAGTTTCCAATTGAGACCGATGAAAGACTCCATCACAAAACATCACATGCCCTAATGGGCTCATGGCGATCATTCCTCCATGATGAGCATCGGTTACATCAATTCCTCTTAAGATTTCTTTTTTATAATCGGCGCGCCCGTCACCGTCAGTATCCTTCATGAAGACGAGCTTAGGTTGGTGTGATATGATGACTCCATCCTTATGAAAAGCTAGGCCGTCAGGTACTGTTAGATTATCGGCGAATATAGTTGATTTGTCTGCTTGACCGTCACGGTTTGTATCTTCGAGGATAATGATCTTATCTTGAGGTAGGTCACCAGGTATCGTTCCTGGGAAAGAAGGCATAGTTACTACCCAAAGCCTGCCTAATGCATCAAACGCTATCTGCTCAGGGTTACAGAGTTCGGGGAATTGCTCTTCTGAAGCAAAGAGGTTCACTTTATATCCTTCTGCAACATTGAAGGATTTCAGCATCTCGTCGGGAGAGGGTAGTTTAGCTGGTTCTCTGTTAACCAAAGGTTCAAGACTTAGCGGTAGAGGGTCGAATTCAATGTTATTGTCCATTGCCATTGCGTGAATCAGAGAATCGGACTTTTTAATTAATTCATGGTATCGAGGAATTTCATTATTATATTCATTGGCTCGCCCACGGACGCCGAAGTAAAGGACTGTGTTAACTGGGCGCACGACGTTAGAGACGTGTTTGGATTTTCGTGATACGGCTTTAGCAACTGACTTTATTCGATCATTATTAAGTTCGTCACATATTTGATCACCTAAAATACTTCTAGATATTTTGTTCGCGACTAACTCGTGTCCATTGGAGTTGAGGTGAATGCTGTTATCTGTAAGTGAATTTTGATGTATATTGTATTGGGCTTTGGTGAATTCGAATAAGTCAATGAAGTGAAGTTTCCTGAGAGTAGCAATAGAGGACATCGCATCTGTGTATGCCTTTATTTCTTTATTTCGTTTTTTTGAATCTGGAAAATGGGGATGTTTTAAGTTTTCAGTTGCGATGGGAGATAGAATGATGATTTTTGCTTCGCGGTGCCTTCTCTCCATTTCATTTAAATAACCATTAAGGTCTTCTTTGAACTTTTTGATTCCTGAAGATCCAGAAAATGATTCGTATAATCCGAAGCCTAAAATGACATAGTCTGCTGGCCAGAGGTCTAAAAGATTTTTTAGATGGTTAACATATCTTTCGGGTCGGAGACGGTATCCTAATTCGTCGCCTGTCCATGCTAAACTGCGCAGTTCTATATTTTTCCCAGGGTTAGCCAGTTGTAAAGTCGCCTCGAAGAATCCGTTTTGTTGCATTCTCTCAATGAATGAATTTCCATAAAGAATAATTCTATCACCTTCCTTGAATTGAATTTTTGCTTTTGAATGAATGCTAAGTAGCAATAAGGCTAATAATATCGAAAAATATTTTTTCATGCTTAGCTTAAAGCTAACATTCAATGAAAAAACACAGCAACAAAATTGCTTTAAAGTAGGTCAGTGAAACTGTTGTTTTTTTATTTATTTAATTAATCCCTGTGAGATTATCTTTATAAAAAGCAGTACTCTTAATGATTTTAAGAGTACTGCTAAGAGATTTTTCTTATGAATAAATAGTAAGAATTCCCGATATAATTTCCTCGAATCTACCTTGAAATAATTTATTTTTTCGGAGAATTGATTTTATCCTTAATGCCGTTAGGAAGCCCGCTGGCATTAAGCCACTCATTTGCAGCTACTCTGTCGTTACGAAGGTAGGCCCGGCCGGCTTTAACAAATGCTTCGTTACGAACAGATTCATTTTGTATGGTATCAGCCCATAATATGGCAGCTTGAGGATCTTCTTTAGCTACGCGAGAGACAAATCCATTAATGGCTCTGTCTTTGTGATTTGATTCTGGCATTGAAATTAGATGATCACTCGCCCTCTTTGGGTCGTGTGCTGCCCAATGTTGAAGCGCTTTTTCAATACCTTTATTTGTTGCTTGGCTTTCAGGTAGAGAGCTTAGCCACTCAGAACTAGCAGCTGGGTCTCGGCGCGCCCAAGCTTCACCAACACTATAAATTGCTTCTGAGGAGAGTGTTGGATCTAGTGTTGATGCCCACTTTGATGCTGGAATTGGATCTGAATATCCAAATGTAGAGCCAATGGCTTTTGTAGAAGTTTTCCTCATTCCATCGTTGGGAAGGTTAGTTGCCCAATCAGCGACTTCATTAAGCGGCATGGTTCGCGTTAGCTTGAGAGCAACGTCATGGATCAGTTCATTAGCTTTTCTGTCTCCTTTGTCACTGAGGTTTTTTATAAAGTCAACCGCTTGAGGAATGTTAGTACTAGCTAGGCCATCGACGAGACTTTTTTTTACCCAACCTGTATAAAGTCCATTTATTTTTAATTCATCGAGTCCTTTGTACCATTCAATTGCTTCATCCGGACTTGAGCTAACCCATCCCTCCATAGTTATTTGGATGTCTGTTTCTTTAGTGCTGGCCCCATGAATTACGGCATCAGCTCCTGCCATTGAGCCCCAAATATAATGAAAATCTCTAAACTCAGTGCCTTTTTCATCTAATTTAATGACTTGTTCTCTAATTTCTAGGGCGTTATCTACTGTCATTTTATCGAGTAAAAGATTGAACATTTTACGCCTCATTAGAGGGTCAGTTTCCTCCGATACCGCTTTACCAATTGTTTCTATATTTGAAGAATCTAAATCATTAGCGAGTTCAGCGAGTGCTTCTAACTCCGCTTCGGAAGTTTTAGTCTTAGATGTGTTATCACCACCACTAGCTACTATATTTGTTTGCAGATTTCCTGCCTTTGATGTGGCAGTATTATTGGATTCCTCATTCTCAGAATGGATTTTAGATCCAATCAGAAAAGCAATGATCGGACTGATGCAATATATGGAAATTATTATCTTTTTTTGGGTCACGATAATGTTTAAGGTTTCCTTATATTACGCATCTTTTAAAAAAATATAACGCTTTCTGCGTTATTTTTTTTTAGGAAATTAAGCGTCCTTAAATAGAATTTTCCAACCATCTGGTAATAAGGGTCTTGTGAACTTCCGATAGTTCTATGAATATGAATTTATTATGGAGCGTTCATTAATCGTTCATAGCATTTTGAAGTATATAGCGTTTACGCTAATTTTCATTTGTAAAAGCGTATTAGCCTCTAGCGTGGATCAACCAGAGGTTAGAGTCTGGAAGTCTAAAGCTGGCACAAAGGTTAAAGCGTCTCTAATTTCCGCTGATCATTCCGAAGTAAAACTTAAGACTGAGAGGGGTAAGATAATAAGTTTGCACCCTAATAAACTTTGTAAGGATGATCGGGATTATGTTTTATTAAAGTTTCCGCTTCCGCCCATTGCAAAATATCTTATTGGTAAGCGAATTTTGTTTCACGTTCAGGATTGGCCTGTAACTGCGGTTTTCCAATTTGATGCGGATGGTGATTTTAAATATGGATCTTTAAAAGATGGCAAAATACTAACAGAAAAAAATGGGCTTCAGTATAAGATAAAGGATCTCGAAATAAAAATACTGGATGGTGAGAAAGTTTTTAGTCGACTAATTTTCCCATCAGCTAATCCAAAAATCGGTGATCGATTATCTTTTGGTTTATCAAGAACTATGGTTAATGGAGCGATCATCAGCATTGCTGAGGCAGCCCCTTTTTAGAAGATTATTTAATTAGTGAATAATCGGTTGCCTTTAAAAAAACATTTTTTGGAGCGCTCGCTAGGATCTTGCCGTCCTTAACGGAAGCGGCTCTTGCTTTTTTCCAGGCTTCATCAGATATAAAACCATTCCAGTTGTTCTTTGCTTGTTTTTGGTTCTTATGAGAAATAATATAAATGAGAGTGTTGGAGCTTCCCTTGTTTTCATCAGTAGGAGTCCAATAAGCCACATTTTTCATTCCATGGTTTTCAAATATTTTGCAAGTGTGATCTCTGAAACGGGCATTTAGATTATCAAGGCGATCGTTGGCAGTAACATAAGTTCTTAGCTCAAAAATGCGTGGATTTTTTGTGATGGTAGATTCTATTTTGGGTGAGTAATCGGTCGTTTTAAGAAAGGTGCTTTCTATTTTTGCTACTAGTTTACCATTTTTTATTGAAGCTCTATAAGCGTTCTTCCAATCAGGATCATTTAAAAAGGATTTAAAAGATTCGTTATGTGATTTTCTGTTTGGTGAACTGATTACGTAGATAAGTCTGTTATCTGATTCGTCTGCAGGAGTCCAGTATCCCACATTAGTGAATCCATGCTTTTCAAATAATTTGCAAGTGTGGTCTCTGAAACGCGCATTGAGTGCGTCTAACTTTCCCTCATTTGCGGTATATACTCTTAATTCATAGCATCTATTGTCCTCTGCGGCTGCGAATGTAATAAATAGAACCAAAGAAAAAAAACTTAAATATTTAATCATGTTGTTATCATGCTTAAAATTTTCTCAGTGTAAAGCTAACACATCCAACATAATTAAGTTGTTCGTATTTTTATGGAAAAAATAATACTTAAGGCTTAATTAGTTAGTGTAATGAAATTGCGAAACTACTCAAAAACTATTTTTCAATGGGTTGTTTTTGTTTCGTTGCTACTTTCTTACAATGGATTTGATAGCATTGTCTATGCCTCATCTGGACAAATTATCTACATGAAACAGTGTGCGTCGTGTCATGGGAAATCGGGGCAGGGTGTAAAAGGTGAATATGAAGATGCTCTATATGGTGATTGGTCAGTTAACAAAATCAAAAGGTATATAGAAAAAAATATGCCTGAAGATGACCCTGATTTGTGCGTTGGAGAAGACGCAGTCAAGGTGGCTGAATACGTGTATCAAAAATTTTATTCTGATGAGGCAAAGTTTAGAAATGCTCCAAAGAAGATTGAGTTAACAAGGCTAACCAATCGTCAGTACAGAGAGTCGATCACAGATCTTTTTCAAATAAACAACGAAAGTAAACCTCGAGGTGTTAATGATCGTTCTGAGTTTGGTCTCAAGGCGTCTTATTACAACTCTAAGGGAATGAACAAAAAAGATAATTTGAAGCTTGAGCGTATAGACAAATTTATAGATTTTGATTTTGGTTCTGGCCCCCCAATGGAAGGGATAAAGAGTGAACAGTTTTCAATTGCTTGGGAGGGTTCTTTGGTAGTGAAAGAAACAGGAACTTATGGGTTAAGGTTAATAACTCCAAACGGAGCAAGGCTTTACTTGAATGTGAACCTGAAGGAGGGTGATAAAAATCGTCGTGATGATGGTAGTAAAGCCAGTACTCCGCCACTAATCGATGCATGGGTGAGTTCAGGCAACAATACGAGAACTGAATCGGTTGATGTGTTTTTGCAAGGTGGTCGAATCTATCCAATGAGGTTTGATTATTTCAAATATAAAGAGAAAACAGGGTCCATTCGTTTTGAGTGGAAGCCCCCGAGTGGTAGTTGGAGTGTTCCGAAAAATACAGATTTCTCTACTGATATGGGAGCTAAAATAATT
>CABXDI010000071.1 GCA_902510815.1 uncultured Verrucomicrobiota bacterium
AGAGGTCGTTTTGATAAAGCTGAGCCTAGCGTCACTGACGATGGGGAGGATTTAGATGTTCCTAGTTTCCTAAGAAAAAAGAAGAAATAGTTCTTATTATACAAATAATTGCGCTTTTGATCGATTTAACCGTTGATTCTCAGACGGTATTTTCATTTTATTGAATGCAGAACTCTTATATAAAACTCCTTTAAAATTATGTCTAATTCTACCCCACAACTAACTAGTCGTTTATCCATAATGATGTTCCTGCAATTTTTTGTTTGGGGAGCATGGTTTGCAACTTTAGGACAGTGCTTAGGTTCGAATAATTTAACAGCTTTTGCAGGGGATGCTTACGGGACAGCTCCACTAGGTGCCATTTTTGCCCCATTATTTCTTGGGATAATAGCAGATAGGTTCTTTCCCTCTCAAAAAGTGATGGCAGTCCTTTTTCTCATTGGTGGTGTTTTCTTATTTCTTATTCCTAATGTAGCAGGAAATGAGAAAGGTGATTTGATGGTCTGGTTTATGCTTGGGAATATGCTTACATATATGCCTACGGTAGCATTGGGTAATTCAATAGTTTTCACTCATGCTAACATATTAGCATTACCAAAAATCAGAGTTTGGGGAACAATTGGATGGATTGTTGCAGGTCTAGTTGTGGGATTCTTAGGTTGGACCTCAGATTTAAATATGTTTTATTTGGCTGGAGGTGCTTCTTTGCTTCTTGGGCTTTATTCATTTACTCTTCCTAACACCCCACCGCCAGCTAAAGGAGAACCGATTGATCTAAGAGCTCTTTTCATGGTTGATGCTTTTAAATTATTCAAGCGACCTGCTTTTCTTATTTTTATGGTTTGCTCATGCTTAGTCTGTATTCCTTTGGCTTATTACTATGGTCTCGCTGGCAATTATTTAACTAATACAGGATATACGCAAGCGGCTTCAACTATGACTATTGGACAAATGTCTGAAATTTTCTTCATGCTGCTGATTCCATTCTTTTTTAGAAAGCTAGGAGTAAAGTGGATGATATTAATTGGAATGCTTGCTTGGGTTTTAAGATATTTATTGTTTGCTTATGGCGCACCTGATCAGGTTGTATGGATGATTTTACTTGGAGTAGCATTGCATGGAATTTGTTTTGATTTCTTCTTTGTGACTGGCTTCATGTATACAGATAAGATTGCTCCAAAATCCATCAGGACTCAGGCGCAGAGTTTATTAGTATTTTTCACTCAGGGTATCGGCTTATATATAGGATACAAGGTTGCCTATCATCAAAATACATATGGTAAAGTTGCAGAAAGTTATAATAAGTTGAACGATGCGATTGGTCAGGAGTACGCCCAAGAGACTTTGAGTGTTACTGAAAAATTAGGTCAGATGTTCTCTAAAAACGATCTTGCCAAAATTGATCCATCTATCGTTGGGTCAGCAATGGAAAAATGGTCACAATATTGGAAGTTTCCCGCTATTATGGCAGGAGTCATAGCTGTTATTTTCTTTGTAGCTTTCTGGGATAAAATATCAATTACCTCTGATGATGAGAACTCTTCAGAATAATATTATAAAAATTAACAAGATATAACATTATGCCGGTTAAAGTACTCGTTGTTGGTTGTGGTAATATGGGGAGGTCCCATGCCAAAGCGTACCACTCTATGGAAGGGTTTGAAATTGTTGGTCTGGTTTCAAGGGGCGAAAAGTCCCGTCAGGATTTAATTGAAATCCTAGGTCATGATTATCCTCAGTTTTCTGATTACACCGAGGCACTCGAGCAAAGTAAACCAGATGCTGTTTCGATTAACACCTATCCAGATACTCATGCAGAGTATACAAAAATGGCTTTTGCTGCTGGAGCTCATGTGTTTCTAGAGAAGCCAATTGCTGAAAGTGTAGAAGAAGCACAGGAAATTGTTGCTGCTGCTAGAGAGGCCAATTTGAAACTGGTTATTGGATACATTCTACGTGTGCACCCTTCATGGATGAAATTTATTGAAGTGGCTCAGGGGCTAGGTAAACCCCTAGTTATGAGAATGAATCTAAATCAACAATCTTCTGGTAAGAATTGGGAAACCCATAAATGTTTAATGAACTCAATGTCTCCAATTGTTGATTGTGGAGTGCATTACGTTGACGTGATGTGTCAGATGACTAGATCTAGGCCGGTTCGTGTCAGTGCTATTGGCGCACGCTTGAGTGAAGAGCTTAATGAAGGAATGTATAACTATGGACAACTTCAGGTGTCTTTTGAGGATGGTTCAGTTGGATGGTATGAGGCGGGATGGGGCCCTATGATGAGCGAAGTTGCGTTTTTTGTTAAGGATGTAGTTGGTCCGAAGGGCTGTGTTAATATTGCAGGTATGAAAGAAGGAGAGGAAACAGATGATGTTGATGCTCATTCTAAAGCGGAATCTATTAAGTTACATCATTCTGAACTTGATGAGAATGGAGAGTTTTCAAAACCCGATGAAATTATTGATTGTGCCGATGAGCCTGATCATGATGGTCTTTGCTACCGAGAGCAGGAAGTTTTTCTAAACGCAATTACCGATGATGTTGATCTTAGCGACCACATGGATGATGCGGTTAATAGTTTGAGAATTGTCCTTGCTGCAGACGAAGCTTTTAAAACTGGAAAAACAGTCGAGCTCTAATAAATTTTACTTAGGAAAAGCTTTTGGGATCACGGGGATAGGTGGCTTTCAGGGGGGTCATATCCTTTCTTCCTTCACTATAAAAAGCAACCCATTCAGAAAGTCTTCTCCCAAGTCTTTTACAAAGTTCCTTTTCTTTGTCTTCCCTGGGCTCTCCTGCTAGAACAGCTCCATAGTGAGGAGTTAGCCCTTTGCCTACATAGTCAGTGACGCCAAAATAGAGAAATCCAAAGTTAATCAACACACTTGCCATCGCATTACATGCAGTTTCATTGCCTCCACCCCAACCAGCGGAGGAAGAGAAGGAGCAGGCAAATTTACCGTCTACCTCTAACCATTTGGTCACAGCTACAGTGTCCCACCATTTTTTCATTTTCCATGCCATGGAACCAAGGTTTGTTGGTGATCCCATAGCAATTCCGTCACACCAACTTAGGTCCTCAGCAGTGGCTTCACTGCAGTCTAATGTTCGAATTTCCATTCCAGTAACACTTAAAGCTCCCTCTGCTACCAGTTTAGCCATTTTTTCAGTATTACCCGTGTTACTATGATAAAGAACTAGTATATTACCCATGTTTGGTTTTTGACACGTGATTTATATTTTTGCGAGGTATTAATTTATTTAATTATCAATTAAAGTCCTCCTTTCGTAATTCTCTGTTGATGATTTCAAGGTACCGAGGCATGTTTTTTTAGTGCCAAAGTTAATTGATGATTTGTTCCTCTTATTGAAAGGAAGTGCAATGGGTGCCGCTAATGTGATCCCTGGTGTTTCTGGAGGAACTGTCGCGTTTTTAACTGGAATATATGAGCGGCTCATTGATGCAATTAAAGCGTTTGATTTAAATGCGATTAAACTTCTTTTTAAGCTTAGATTTAAGGAGTTTTCGACCAAGATTGAATTGAGATTTCTTTTTGCTATTGGGCTAGGGGCATTTTTGAGTGTGCTGAGTCTTGCAAGAGTGCTTGAGTTTTTATTTGAATCGTATCAGACTCAGACTTGGGCTTTCTTTTTTGGATTAATTTTAGCATCGGTCATTGGAGTCAGTAGATTTATTGAGGAGTGGAATTTTTCTGCATGGGTTTCATTAATTGTTGGAGTGATGGGAGCTAGCACGCTGCTGTTTATTCCACAGACTGAAGGTGGTGATAGTTTCGTGTATTTATTACTTTGTGGTGTAGCTGCAATATCCAGCATGATTATACCAGGAATATCAGGATCATTTGTTCTATTGGTTATGGGAAATTATCAAATGATATTGGGGGCAATTGTAGATTTGGATTTTGGTATATTGGTTCCTTTCTCTATCGGATGCTTGCTAGGAATTATATGCTTATCTCATTTGATATCTTGGATTTTTAAGAAATATAGAAATGTCGCAGTTGGATTAATAACTGGTTTTGTTATAGGTTCTCTACTCTTGATCTGGCCATGGAAAGAGCAGAAATATGAAACAAATTATAATGGAGAATACGCAGTAAAGATTGAACATGGGGATATTGAGTATCGTAGTAATAAGATTGAAGAGGTTATTACAAGTATTAAGGGAGATGAGGAACTTGTAGTCATTGGTTATAAAAATTGGTCTTTTCCCAATCTCAAAGCCATCTCATCATGGTATGCTATCATGTTTGCTTTTTTTGGATTTTTTGTGGTGATTTTTATTGATAGGATCGGCAAGACAAAAACAAATCAGCATGAGAAGTCTAAGTAGCCTTATATATTTGTTATTACTACAGTTAAGCTTCTCTGCTGAGGAGCCCCTTGTAGTGGGAATGGAGTTAGAGTACCCTCCATTTGAATTCGTTAATAAAAATGGTTCAAGTGATGGTGTCAGTGTTCAGTTGGCCAAAGCGCTGGCAGAGTCCCTTAATCGACCATTAGAGATTAAGAATATCAAGTTTGATGCTTTAATAACAGCACTTAAAACGGGGAGTATTGATCTCATTATTTCCTCAATGACTGCGACCGATGAGAGAAGGAAATCAATAGACTTTTCAGACCCCTACGTCACTACAGGGCTGGCTATGCTTGTTCCCATTGACTCTGAAATTAAGGGTGGTGAAGACTTGAGAAAAGAGGGGAGAAAAATAGTTGTTAAACTAGGAACTACTGGTGAAGCCTATGCTAGAAAAGAATTAAAAGATGCAGTAATCCTTACAATGCAGCATGACCCTGCATGCGCGCTTGAAGTGTCACAAAATAAAGTTGATGCATGGATTTATGATCAGCTTTCTATTTTCAAGCATCATAAAAACCACAGTGAGACGACAAGAGCGATATTGACTCCTCTCCGTAAAGAGCAATGGGCTATAGGGTTAAGAAAGCCAAAAAGTGGCGAAGTTAATTCTTTAGAAAGTAAGGTTAATACTTTTATAAAGAAATTTAGAGAAAGTGGAGAGTTTGACAAACTGGCGGAAGTATATCTTAAAGAAGAGAAGGAGCTCGTTAATAAACTGGGCATACCATTTATATTTGATCTTGAGCAATCTGTAGAAGAAGAAAAAGATCAAACAGAAACGGATTTAGCATTTAAGGAAGACTTACCATTTTTGTGTGTTCTATTTTTTCTTTTGTCCGTTTGTCTGGTTTCTTTTTATTTTTTGGTCAGAGAGGATCGAAGCATTTCAACTCGTTATAACAAAAGATCATTTGAGTTTGTGAGTTTCGCGGTGCTATGGATGATTTTAATTGGTATAACGTATTTTATTTTTTCTTCTCTTAACCAAACATATACATGGAATTGGGAAGGTATATGGTCTCGACGTTGGCAGATGTTTGGTGGTTGGATAAGAACGATTTGGGTTTCCTTATTGGCTTTGGTCTTATGCGTTTTTCTTGCAGTGAGCCTTGTTGTTGGATCTAAATCACGTTTTAAAGCAGTTAGGTTTTTTTGTAGATCCTATACTGAAATAATTAGAGGGTCTCCTTTATTGGTTATACTTATAGTTGGTTATTATGTGATTGCCGAGGCCGTGGATGTTAATAATCGATTGTTAGTTGGAGTTGTTCTATTAGCCGTTTTTTCTGGAGCCTATTTGGGTGAGATTATCAGAGGAGGGATAGACAGTGTAGGGAAAACTCAATTTGATGCGGCAAGAGCGGTTGGGTTTTCTACGTTTCAAGCATATCGATACGTTATTATACCACAGGCAGTGAGGCGCGTTTTGCCGGCAGTCGCGGGATTATTTATAATGTTAGTTAAGGATTCTTCCCTCTTGTCTGTTATCGGGGCTGAGGAATTCACGAAGCGTACGGAAATTGCTCGGGCTGCGACGTTTACTGGCCTCGAGGCTTTTATCCCCTTGGCGGTTGGTTACCTTTTGATAACGATCCCGCTCGCTTTAGTGTCTCGCTATTTAGAAAGGAGGCTAAACTATGAAAGTTAATATTAGCAAAGTCACCAAGAAGTACGGTGAAATTAAAGCTTTGTCAGGAATTTCGATTGATATAGACGTTGATGTTTCAGTCCTAACGTTGATTGGACCATCGGGAGGAGGTAAATCTACTCTTCTGAGAATTCTTGGTGGGTTGGAAGTGCCAGATGAAGGAGGAGTTTCAATTAATGGAAGTGATGTATGCTTTGAAAGAAGAGAGGACTTATTGAAGCACCGACGCTCTAATGGATTTCTTTTCCAGAGTTTCAATCTATTCCCCCACAAGTCAGCATTGGAAAATATTACACTCCCTTTACAAACTGTCCATGGATTGGGCCGATCCGAAGCCATTGATAAAGCTGCCCAGTCTTTAAAAAGATTTGGATTAGAATCACACTCTAAAAAGTTTCCATTCGAACTATCAGGAGGACAGCAGCAGAGAGTTGCAATTGCTAGAGCTATCGCACCTGGTCCAGGTCTATTGTTTCTTGATGAGCCAACTTCAGCCCTAGACCCTGAGATGACTGGTGAAGTTTTAGATCTTATTGTTGAGTTAAAAAATACTGGTCAGGATATCATATTAACGACTCACGAAATGGGGTTTGCTAGACAAGTTGCTGATAGAGTGGCTTTTCTAGACAGAGGTGAGATTAAAAGTATAGGCAAACCTAATGAGTTGTTCGACGAGAAACTATATGGTATTGATACGAGGTTGGGAAAATTCTTAAGCCGAGTCACTCGCTACTGATTTTCCAGATCAAGATTTGACTTTATTCTCATTTGCTGAAGTCGATTTTGATTGATTGCTCGATTGGATCTTATTGTTATTATCTTGTGAAGTTTGTCATCCGTTAGCGAAATGGATAGGATCCTACAGTCGTTTTGCCAGTTATTTAAATTCGTGGAGGTTTCACCAATGATTTCTATATCTGAGGCATTTGCATTTGCCTTGAAGGTAATGCTTAAATAATCATTCTCGTTAGAATTAATGATATTGTAATTAAAAGTTGGTTTTATTTTGCTGTTATTAGGTGAAGTGCCAAAAGCGTATTCTGCGACGTTCACGAAACCATCCTTATCTGGATCAGAATTAGGTAAAGAAGACTCATCAAATTCTGCGGTTTCTACTGGAAGATATGTTGTAATCCAATCCACATAATTCTCCTCATTTAATGATATGCCTGCAGGGGAACCGTTAGGGAGTTTTGAAATCGTCCAACTTTTTGAGTCTGAAAGTGGAATTATCTCATTAGAGTTTTCTTGAATGATATTTGAAAAGCCATCTCCATCAGAACCTATCGGCCATGGTTCATCATCAGAATAATTAAAGCTAAATATGACCTGATCATCATTTCCTGTAAGGGTGATTCTTTCTCCATTATTACTGAGCTTAGTTCCATTTTTAAATTCACCAGCAATATGATTGGCAATGTCTTCTCCATACCTAGCCTGCATAGCTTTGATGTTTTTAACTATTAAAATTTGTTGGCCAGGCTGAAGTTCTTTTATTTTACTATGAGAATCGAAATCGAAATCTATTCCTTGTTTAAACTTTACGCCTCTAAGACTTATCGTCAGATCTTCAGTGTTAGTAATTTCAATGAATTCAAAATCACCTCTATCAAATTTGTTGTTACTGTTTTCTGATTCATTTGCTTCTAATGGGTGATAATTAAATTCACTGATAACTAAATTTTCTTCTGAAGCTAGATTGCCGACAGTGAACTTAGCAGAAACTAAAGCAGACCATTCGGAATTCTCTATGCTATAGGACCTCGCTAGAATTGTAGTGTCCTCTTTCATATCTATGGGCTGATTGTATTTAGAAGCATTTTGACTGAGGGTTTCTTCTAAGGAGGATATTGTAGCAATTATTTCAGGAATGCATAGAAGGTCACTGCTCTGAGAGGTGTCATTTAGTGCTTGGATAGCAAGTATGTTTTCTCCTTTAATAAGAAGATTTTTATATTCTGAGATGTTGAATTCTTCGGGAGTTATTGCCAAACTGTCGGATCGGTTTCCTGTAGATGAAGAATTCCATGATGCTTGTTGAGGAGCATTTGAAGAGGCTACTTTTACTCCGTTAATATATGCAATAAATCCATCATCATACCGCATCAAGAGTCTTAAATCGTTTATTAATTGAGGGTCAGTATCGCCATCAATTATGAATGGAATTCTTATAAATAAGGTAGGGTTGTTTCCTGCCATCTCTTCAACATCTAGAGTGATGAGAGGGCGATAATTGAAACCACTTCGTTCATAGCCTATTCCAGACTCTCCATAAACCCATTCTCCTGAATTTTCAGGATCATCGACGTTTCTCCATTCAAGGTCGATGTCGGCACCTCCATTTTCGGTAGAAGGTATTAATGTATGAGCTTCTGTGAATTCATCGACAAGAATTATATTGTCTGAGGATTTTGGTATATAGGGATCTGTTCCATCAATTGTATAATAAATTTCCGAGTTCTGTGAATTCATTTTCAAAACAAAGTCATCAGGTACATTTCCTCCAAACTGATTAAAATTAGGTGCCTCTGTTTTGGGATATAATCCTCGTTCTTTAAGCTGATTAATATAAATGAGGTTTCTTTGTTTTATGAATTCATCTCTGACCCATTCAATCTCTGGATACCATGTATCATCTCTAGTGAAGGGGGCAGGTGCAGTCGTTCCTTCATCTCCCCAACGCGCTGATTCAGCAATTATGGCACTTTCAAGTTCATTAGCCATGTCATCCCATCTAACTGTATTATTATAAGTGCTCATCGCTCCATTGTTGAACATGTGCATGTGGAGTCTGTCCCCAAAACGAATCCTGAATGGCTTATATGACCTGAGTTTAGAATAGAATTCCGCAGGGGAGCCAGGATCGTTGACTCCCGTCAGGTCAAAATTGATAATACCTTGTGAAGGAATGCCAAACTGAACGAGATTGATCATAAGGTGATTGCCCATAGACATTTCTGCATCCCAAGTGAAAAACTTAAACTTTCCGGTTTCACCTCTACTTTTTCCTCCTGAGTACCAGTTTTTGTTATCAAATACTGAGACGTTTGCATTATTTCTTTCGATAGGGGATAACCAATCATAATCTGCTGACCAAGTTCTTACGATGAAGTGATCAATTAAGTTATCTATATCAATGAGTTTGCTGATATTGTTATAATCTTCAGCCGAGGTGATGCCTCTGTTTAGAAGATTCCTAGCCGTTTCC
>CABXDI010000072.1 GCA_902510815.1 uncultured Verrucomicrobiota bacterium
ACCAATAAAGCCAACCGACAACTTACTGAGTGCACTATTTTCGGCTCCAAATAGGGTTCCTGATTTTACAATATTAAGTGAGACAGCAGCTCCTGATGTGGCTAACAATTTGCGACGAGTGAGAGTATTTTTAGCCATATCTTATACTAGCATGAAGTTTGAGAATTTGTCTTGTTAATTTAATGCATCTCGATTTCGCAAGTCCCTAGTCCTCCTCTAAAATAATTAAACTGAACATTTGGATGATCAGCTAGAAGTGACATTGGAACAGCAGAATCTGCAATACCTTTGGAGATCATGAGAGCTGTCAATCGTTGACCAAATGGATTATCGTGGGTACCTGCCTGCCATATTGAGACCTTATCAGATTTCCATGTTTGTACAGGACCAACGGTAATGGCTTTTTCAGGTACTAGAGTAATATTACCTCCCCCTGAAGTCCTTGCATTCTGAGCAAGGGTTATTGGATGCAACTCGACAATCCGAGTGCTTAATTTTCTATAATCTTCAGGCGAAGGTGGCTCATCCTTATTCTCACCATCACGCCTAGGGGGATCATTAAAGGCCCAATGTTTGATATCCCCTTGACCACCCTGCATCACAGCGCACCGAAGTCCATCCCATGATTCAATAAAATTTGAAGTATCCGCAGCTGGAAAATGTAGATTCGACTCAGGGATTTTTAATTGATCATCAATTCTCTCAAAACAAAGTTCACGGTCAGCTCTTTCAAAAGAAAGAGGATGGGAGGTGGGAACCTCTTTTCCATCGTCTCCAAGCCATTCATCCATTCCCCAAAAGTGAGCATCCGATAAATTCAACTTCAATTCGTTAACTAATCTTGCAACAAGAGGTAGTTGTTCTGTAGGACCAATGGGTCCACAAATCCCAACAGGATTATCCGAAGTAGCTTCTTTCCAAGAAGAAACATACTCTAATGCCTCAGCAAGATAAAAGTCCTCTAAGGTGTCATACATGACAACTCTAAACCCGGATCGAGAAAGTTGTTCAAGATCCTTTGCAGTCAATGATGCAGCGTCACTAATTAGATCATTTTCTAGGGTTGTATAATCCCACCAATCTGGGGCAATAGTACTTAAATTTCTGGCCATTTTTTTAGTCGTTTTGAAAATAATTAGGTTCAGAATAATACATGTCTCCAAGGGCATCCTTGAGAGGATTCTGATCCTCTTTACTGAATCCGATGTGTAGCCTTCTTCGCCAACCTTCAGCATATTTGAACTTTCTAGAGAGAAGCCCCATCTGCTCTGACATTTCATCCATGGACCTGAGGTATGAATTCATTCCTTGGCTTGCCTCTAACCAAGAATGTTGACTTTGGTGCTCCGCCAAAGCAGAACGCTTCGTATCAATTACAGAAGTAATATCCACATATGCTTCCGGAATTACTTTCTTTCTGTAACTATCAACTAGACCATGAGGCATTGCATGATAGAGACTGACATTGTGATCTACTAAATGAGAAGTCTTTGGTTCCGTTTTAAAGTTAGGCATTCCATGAGAGAATGCAGCTGTAACTGCAAGCCTAGCTGTCTCCATATGATCAACCATATAATCATCAGTCGAATGAGTCAGGACGACATCAGGCTCAACAGTTCGAATTATCGATGCGAGTTGTCTTAACAAATCAACTGAGTATACAATTTCTAAATCATCACAAATGGAAGGATGAAACTTTGCTCCCAACAGGTAAGCAGCTTTCATAGCCTCTTCCTTGCGGGTTTTACGTGTCACCGCAGAATTCATTTTAATTGATCCACAGTTACCACTAGAAATATTCATATAATGCAAATCCCAACCTCTTGCGGCAAGCTGAAGCATTGTCCCAGCGAATAGAAATTCGATATCATCCGGGTGAGCCACTATGGCAATTACACTAGGCACCTGAAAACTCCGAAAGTTTAACTGATCTGCCCAGTTCAACAGATTTATCTGCTGCAAAAATAACTTCAAAGCTTTTATATGCATCAGTGAGAGAGGTCATTGGCATTTCTTTTCCATCAGCAATAGAATCAAAGAAGGCTTGAAACTGAGTAGTATATGGATGATCACTAACGTCTCCAGAATCTAGCATTTTCATAGATAACTGACTCCATTCAGTTTTATCAGTAGAAAGTTTTTCAGAGTGAAATTTATCATCAAGGATACTGCCATCAGAACCAACTAGATGCGTATGAAAATAGTAAGGTTGCAGACAATCGATACATGAAGCAGCCTTGCCAACACGACCATCAGTAAACTTTATAATAGTTGTCGTTGTAGTGGGATATTCATAACCTGAGAAAATCTCACTTTTGGATGAAGAAGCGTAAGAACTGACTTCCTCAACATCACCGTCCATGCAAAGCAATAAAGCATCTAATGCATGACAGCCAGCCGAAAGCAAACTACTGGCTCCATTTTCTTTGGTTGTATTCCATCGAAACTGGCCATACCAAGGCCCAATGCCATGGTAATAATCCACCTCTCCATAGTGAATTGATCCTATAAGACCCTCATCAATAGCAGCTTTAGTCGCCAAGAATTGACTGGAATACCGACATTCGAAACAGACACAAGTTTTTACTTTGTTTTCATCCACTACAGACCGAATCTCGGCACAGTCCTCGATAGATAACGCTAGAGGCTTTTCAATAATTAGGTGCTTACCCGCTTTAGCACAGGCTATCACATGATCCTTATGTTGAGCAGGATAACTGCAAATGGAAATGACATCTAAATTGTCAGAGCCAATCATCGAATCCAAATTCTGATAAGACTTAATTGAAGAACCGTGCCTTTTACTTAATGCATTATCGTCCTGAGAACGAGATGAGTAGATGGCTGAAACTTCAACACCTTCAATGGAGTTCAGCGCATCAATGTGGGCGCCGGCGACCCAACCATAACCAACGATTCCAACTTTCATTTGATAACCCTATCAAATCTGAGCCCTAAGGAAAAGCCATTTATCGACATATCAAAAACGATGACTTTATATTATTTTTTCTTTTTCGGAGGCATAAAGCTTCCAGCTCCAGGAGTAAAATCCCAAGGAACTGTTTTTTCTCCAAGTTTATCAAGAAAAGCACCACTTGAAAAAGCGATGAAAAAATTATTATCACCAGGTTCATTTCGAGTCTTTGCATAAATTCGCTTCATAGGCTCTAAAACCGGTTTTGCCTTAGGTCCTAATAATTCAATGGCTCGACAAGCTTGCAAAGCTACGGCCCAATCAGAATGCCCAAGATCTTTAACTAATCTATCGAGAGCAACTCCTCTTTGGTCTGGGAAACAAGCTAACCAAGCAGCGATCTCAATTCTTACTGAAGGAGCAACATCATTCATCCACTCAGAAACATTTTGGTGCATATTTACATCATCAAAAAAACTATTTCTCAATGAAATTGCCGCCCAATACCTTTCGTTAACATTTCCATTTTTTAGAAGTTTCAACAGCTGCTTAGAGTTTTTGGAACCTACTCTATCAGCAGCTGCCCATGCCCTTTTTAAATTCGGAGAATGATCAGTATTGCCAATGACAATATCTCTCATAGGACTTCCTTCTGTCTTCACCCAACGACGCATTTCACTTTCAGGAAGAGCTCCCAAATCTCCGACAGACTCTCGATAATCAATTAACTCTTTTCGTAAGGTACTGAGTATTTCTCTAGTTTCCTTCGATAGGTTTGTCGAAATTAAATTTCGAACATTGTCCGGATCGGCATCACAATCGTATAATTCTTCAATTGGTTTATTAGCTGATGAAAAATGCTTCTGGGCTTTTGTGGCAGCATCAATGTTCTCATTGTATTTTTGAGAAATTTCGTGCCGAATTTCTCCAAGATCAGAAAATACAGAGGGCTGACTCCAAGAAAGATGTGGATTGTAATTTCTTATGTACAACCACCTTTTATTTCTCACTGATCGAGAACAATCAAAAACCTCATCTACCCTGTCTCTGTTGCCATGTACGTACTTTCTTTCCATGTTTGAATTAGCTCCAATAAAAGGTAGTCCTTGCATATATTCGGGAGATTGAACTCCCACCAAACCAAGAACCGTCGGAGCAAAATCGACAAAACCGATTAATCGATCTGAGAAAGCACCGGGTAAAGTTGATCTGAGATGTTTCCATTTTTCAGGGATGTGTACTAACATCGCCACCTTCATGCCAGTATCATGCAAGAGTCTCTTATGACGAGGCATGCCAGAACCATGATCCGAAAAGAAAAAGACAATCGTGTCGTTTGCTAATCCATCCTCTTTTAACTGACTCATAATTTCACCAACTCGTTTATCCATGGCAGTAACACAGTCATAATACCGCGCTATATTTTTCCGTATTAATGGAGTGTCAGGATAATATTCAGGAACTGGAGCATTTTTGGGGTCGTGAATTTCTGAAGCCGACAACTTCGATTGGACATGCTTTTTAAAAACAGAATACGGCCAAACCATAGTTCGGGACTGATGGCTAGTCATAATGTTAAAAACAGAAAAAAATGGCTGATTATTTTTACGATCTTGGTTTCTCCAATGAGCCTTTGAACTCGATTCGTCCCATGACTCATCAATCAACCGTTGAGCATCACTAGTGTTATAATCAGTTTTAACATTATTCGTTGTGAAATAGCCCGCATTTCTTAAATAGGCTGGAAACCCTTTAACTCCCTTTGGCAACGGGAACCCTGATCGCATCTGATGTGTTCCGGTGGACACATTGTGCATTCCCGTAATAAGGACAGATCTAGAAGGAGAACAAACAGGAGAGGCTGCAAAAGCATTTGAGTATCCCGTGGATAAATTTGCCAATTTATCAATATTAGGAGTAATGGCATAACTGTCTCCATAACAACCTAATGTTGGGCTCATATCTTCAGCCGTTATCCATAATATGTTAGGTCTTTCTAAAATTTTTTGTGAACTCTCTTTTGTAGAAATTTGACGCGCTCTTATGTTTTTAAATCTTACAACTCCACCCTTTCCATGATGCTGAATGCCAAAATATCCTTTCAATATTTTTCCATTCTCAATATCTGCAACCGGATGCCCGTTTAACCAAGTCTGAATTCTTTGACCAACAGCCCTAACTTTAAAATGATTCCAATCATCTTTTTTAAAATGACCTTTAATTTTATCTTCAAATTCTTTCCCTTCTCCTTTTCCAGGATATAACCAACCACCGTTGCCAATACCGTAAATACCAGCTGGTTTTTTTCTATCTATTTCACACTGATAGCCCTTAGGGCGACCTTTCTTTCCTACACATCGAAAAGCCAGTCCAGAATTAAAACCTTCGTATTCCGGCAGAAGAACTTCTATTTCTGCTTCAAAATCACTCATTTGAAGATCAGTAGTAACCCAACAGTTAGTTTTACTTAGAAGATGTAATTCCCCATTCTTAGCTTCAAAAGAAATGACCTCAGAACGAGGATTCCAACCCTTAGTCGTCTTGCCATCAAAAAGCTCAACCCAATCTCCTGAAGAGTAAATTATCATCAAGAATTGGAAATATAAAATAGAGAGTAATCTAAAAGACTTCATATGTAATGTATCAATATGTGTGAAAAAATTTCAGGTAAAAACTTAGCTGAGTAATTTAGCGAACTTGATTTTCGGTTCCAAGTAAATCATTCAAAGCTCTGTTAGCTACTCTTATAATGTATTTATTTGGCTGGCGAATTTTTAACACCTCTTTAAGATCATTTACTAATGGACGGGCACCCTCACCCATCTCATCAATAACAATCGCCGTGGCTAAACGGCCCCATTGATGAGGTGATTTTAGTTCATTCTTTAATAGGTCTAAAGCAGAGTCTATTTCACCAAATTTAGCCGCAGCTCTTGCCGCCGCTATTCTAACACTAGGTGAATCATCTTTCATTGCATCAATGGAAATTTTTTTGGCAACCTCGCCTGCTTTTTTTCCTATATTCCCTATACCAGTCATAGCCCAATAACGAATCACAGGGTCATTACTAGTAGATGCACTTATTAAATCATCTAATGCTGAAATTCCTTCTGAAGCTTTAGTCGCAACACTAACTAACTTTTGAATATGGTGCAAATCGGATTCCTCACCATTCATTATTTCGAACCTTGATCCTGATCGTTTTTCTTGAATTTCGATTTCCGCTTCAGGAATTAGACCAATATCTCCAATACTGGATTGCCAATTCGACATAACCTTTCTCATTAGCTTAATTCTAGACAAATATTTGGAGTCGGAGGCTAAATTATTTATTTCATTTGGATCTGTTTTTATATCATAAAGCTCCTCGACTGGCTTTTTACTAGAAGAAAACAATTTGCCTGCCGCAGTGAGGCTAAAATCTTTCTCTGCTTTTCTAATCTCCTTCATGGTTGCCCCTTTTTCTGGTGTGTTCATATACTGGTAGTACGGTTTAAGGGGTTCAAAATTTCTTATGTAACGAAACTGACCGTCAAAAACTGCACGAATTATATCATACCTTTCATCCATTCTATCCCTAGCACCGAACACGTATTTTCTTGGAGCTGAGAGGTTCTTACCAAGAAACGCTCTTCCTTGCAGTTTATCATGAACCTTAATTCCTGCGAGATTAAGAACCGTCGGTCCAAAATCGATAGAGCTTACTAATTGATGATCTACTTTACCAGCCACCTGACCTGGGATTCTAACAATGAGTGGAACGTGAGTCCCTGAATTATATAACCAACGCTTAGCGCGAGGAAGACCAACACCGTGATCAGACCAGAAAAAAATTATAGTCTCCTCATAAAGACCCTCATCTTTAATTTCTTTAATTAGACTTCCTGCCCATGAATCCATTGCTGTAATAAGCTCATAATTTCTTTTCCAATCCTCTCTAACTATAGGGGTATCAGGATAATAAGGTGGCAATGTGGAGAGCTTATTTGAATCCTGTCTCTCTTTATCTGTGAGATTAGCAGTGACTGATTTATACTTAACTTCAGAGGCGATACCACTTTCATGACATCCTGTATAATTAAAAACCGCGAAGAACGGCTGATCTTTTTTTCTGTTTTTCCAATGAGCCCTTGAACCACTTTGATCCCATATTTCTTTGGTAGATGGCTTTGAAAATTGATAATCAGTTTTTGAATTATTGGTACAGTAGTAACCTGATTCTTTAAGATCTATAGGAAATGGCTTTAGCCAACTAGGAAGCAATGAATTACACCTCATATGATGTGTACCAATACTGTTTTGATACATTCCTGTAATTATTCCACTACGACAGGGAGCACAAACTCCAGCCGTTGTGTATGCATTAGTATACAGAGTGCCTTGACTCGCAAGCTTGTCAATATTTGGAGTGATCGCATGCGGATCCCCATAACATCCAAATTGTGTACCAATGTCCTCAGCGGAAATCCAAAGTATATTTGGCGTCGCTAATAAATTTTGAAAAAAATAAAATGATATTAGAAAAAAAACAGCGCTAACTTTTTTCATTATAAAGAATTTAAGGTTTAATTTTAAGGAGAGGTATTACGTGACAAATCATCGAGATTCAGGTCATTATTAGGCATAAATTAATTTTAAAGAAGTTCTTAAATCAGATTATTTAAAGACTAGAATCCAGTTATTAGTGACTGTCGTTAGATATAATCATTATTAAGGTGAGAAAATACAAAACTATAATGTGGTTTAGACAGGATCTACGGATCACTGACAACCCTGCTCTTAATGATGCGTGTAACAAAGGTGAGGTACTACCCATTTATATCCACGACAATCACAATGACAAAGAGAAGAAAATTGGTAGCGCATCCAAATGGTGGCTTCATCATTCTTTAAATTCACTAAATAAAAGCTTAGATGGAAAGTTATTAACTCTAGCTGGAGACCCATCAGAGATACTACCACAAATCATATCCAAATCGGGAGCTCAACAGATCAATTGGAATAGAAATTATGAGCCTTGGCAAATTAATAGAGATAAAACACTGAAATCTAATATTGAAAAATCAGGGATAAACATACTTACCTTTAACGGATCTTTACTTTGGGAACCTTGGACAATACTCAATCAATCTGGACTCCCTTATAAAGTCTTTACCCCATTCTATCGCAAGGGTTGTTTAAACGCTGATTCCCCAAGAAAACCAATCCCAAAGCCTCACGAAATGATATTCACAAACTTGAAAGATTTGAATCAAGGAATAGGCTCTCTCAAACTTATGCCAAAAATAAATTGGCACAGTAGTATGAAGAAAGTTTGGAAGCCTGGAGAAGATGGTGCTTCTAAAAATCTTAACGACTTCTTAAGTGATCACGTTCAAAATTACAAAGTTGGTAGAGACTTTCCAGGCGTTAAGGGAACTTCCAGATTAAGCCCTCATCTACACTTCGGTGAGATTTCACCAAATCAGGTCTGGCATGCTGCCTTATCAAACCAAAATATCGAAAATGTTGGCAGGGATTTATACCATTACCTAAGCGAATTGGGATGGAGAGAATTTAGTTATTATTTGCTTTATCATTTTCCACACATCACTGACAAAAATTTTAACGAGAAATTTGATAAATATCCGTGGTCAAGTGGGGGGTCAAAATTTAAGGCTTGGAAAAAAGGTTTAACAGGCGTGCCAATAGTGGATGCAGGCATGAGAGAACTTTGGCAGACTGGTTATATTCACAACCGCGTAAGAATGATAGTTGGATCTTACCTAGTAAAAAACCTTAATATTGACTGGAGAGATGGTGAATCTTGGTTTTGGGATTGCCTCGTTGATGCTGACTTGGCAGCTAACTGTGCAAGCTGGCAATGGGTTGCCGGATCTGGTGCAGATGCCGCTCCTTTTTTCAGAATATTCAATCCAGTGCTACAAGGTGAAAAGTTTGACGGCAACGGCGATTACGTCAAAAAATACTGCCCTGAATTATCAAAACTCCCTAAAGAATATTTGCATAAACCTTGGGAAGCACCTTTGGAAACTCTCTTAGAGTCAGGTGTCGAACTAGGAAAAAATTATCCCAATCCCATTGTTGATTTGCGAAAATCTCGGACTGATGCTCTGGAGCTTTATAAACACGTAAAAGGGGCTCCCTAATAAATCGTTTAAATTATAAATTAGAGAGAAATTTTTCAGCATTTTTTAAATGCGTGTTTTTCTTATCAGTTGTCATTTTTAATGCCATTGCACACATCATTGACCATCTTGGATTTTTCGAAAGTTGATCGCAATGATTTAAAATCCATCGCCAGTAAAGTCCATCCCATACCTGAC
>CABXDI010000073.1 GCA_902510815.1 uncultured Verrucomicrobiota bacterium
TTTCACCTATTTTTTACATCTACGGGTTTCCCTAGCCTGGATGATTCAAGAGAAGCTTGAACTGTTGCACAAATATTTCTTGCTTCAAGACAATCGAGTACAGGGCTTTCTTTTCCATCAATAGATCGAGCAAAATTTTCTGCTAGTAGGTAATTATTATCATCAGCAATTCTTCTATTCTTGAATTCTAATGGAGGTTGGTCACGATAATAGATAGATACTTCAGGTCTCGCCTCGGAAATTACCGTAGAACCTTTGCTGCCAATTATATGTAATTTAATTTCTCCAATATCTGGATGTGAAGCAGCTCCAATTCTGCCAATACTTAAGGATCCCGTGATTCCACCCTCAATTTCAAGGGTAACTGTTGCCAGATCGTCAACGTTATTATCATGATGCGCTTGATGGAAGTGAGGCTTCGTTCTTGCAAAAACTCTTTCAACATTGGCACCTCCAGTGAGCATTTGTATGTATGCTAAAGGATAAATGCCCTCTACTTCGAGTTCTCCCATCGCTTTTTCACCAACGCCTCCATCAGATCCATCGGCATGAGCTTCAAGCTGTCGATCAAGCCAGTTGATTGGTGGATCATTGGGTTTACTGGAACCTATTGGCGGGCCAGCATCTTTTGAAAAATAAAAATCACAGTGCAGGGATAATAATTTTCCAATTTCCTTAGATTGAATTTTATTATTTGCTTGGATAAGAGATGGCAAGTAATTGCGATTCCACACAAGACATGTGACCTTATTTTTCTCAATGGCATCGATGAGTCGGTCGCATTCTTTGAGTTTTGTAGAAAGTGGTTTATCAATGACAATGTGTAAACCAGCTTCTGCGGCAATGACCGCAAGATCACAATGCCTTTCTGCTTCGGGGCTTACCGCAACGGCATCGATTTTATTTTCACTGAGGGCTTTATCGATACCTTTAATATAGGGAATTTCGAACTCATTCGCAAATTTTTGATTTCTTTCATGTGTCCAATCCGGTCTGGATATTTCATCTGTAACAAAGCTCAGGTTGAATCTTGGGTGTGCAGCGATTGCACGTGGAAGATAGTCGTGCTTAACAACACTTAATACTCCAACGTTGAAGGGCTTTTGCTCTCTATCAGTTGTTTTCATTTAAAATAATATTTTTTCCCGGCTTCAGAGAAAATCTTGAATGCGTCATTGTAACTTTTTAAGTCACCCTCTAAATCAACTTTCGCTCTAACTTTATTTGCGAAATTGATAAGCATTGGTTTTATGAAGCTTAGTTTTGTGTCTGGACATGATGCGCTTGGTTCTCCTCCATGGAAAAAGAGGTTTCGATTTCTATGATCATCCGCATAGGCTGCTCCTTTTGATCCTATAAGGGATAGTGATTCATAATTGTCTCCATCAGGCAGTGAATTCGTGAAATCAATAAGAGCCATTCCTCCACATTTAAATCCGAGGTGAACCAGTAAACATTTGGAGTCGTCATCGATAGATGCTGTTCCATGAACGTTTTCTGGAAAACTCCCAAAGAACCATAATGCTAGGTCAATCGCTTGAACCATTTCTTGAAGTCCGTCAGATGTTTTTTGGTTCCACATGTGCATTCTTAGTAGGCCTAATTGTCCAAGTTCACCCGCGTCGAGACTTTGTTTTAAGGTAATTGTTTCTGGAAAAAACCGTTTAGGAAGTGCTGGAACCACATCGGTAGTGTTGTCTGAAAGGAATGAATCGTATAATAGAATTGGTTTGCCATTAGAAGCGAGACTAGCATCGTCGGTGACGATGGCATCTGGGTTTTCATTTAAAGTAACGACTTTGATGTCATGAATCCATGACGCAGCGCTCAGAAACTCTTGCTCATGATTGGATAATTGAAAGGCTAGACGTGTCATTATAAATTCATATCTCTTTTACTTGTATCAGGTGCTAGTAATACCGCAATCATTCCAACGATAAAAATCAGACTTGTGATCTGACCAACTTGTTGGAGATTGCCGTCGAATACAGATTTTAGCCAAGGTGTAAGGAAAATCGTTGTGGCTGTTAGGATGCGCCCATAATTGAAACTTACTCCAGCACCAGTTGCTCTGACTTTCGTTTCGAAAAGTTCAGGTAAGAAGAATGGTAGCCAGCCAAAGAAAATCCCGTTAAAGAATCCCCACATTGCAACAAAAATTAAAAAGTTGGAATCTGTTGGTGAGCCAAACCAAAAAATATACTGCGAAATAATTAAAGCAAATAGACAGGAGACAAAATAACAAGAACGTCTTCCAACTTTAATAGCAATAATTGCAGCTAATCCGCTACCAATGATGCTGGCAATAGATCTTGTCTGTAATATACTAGGAGCAAGTTCAGCATTTCCAACCTCACTTGCCCAAGGTAAGATCCAAGCAAAACAACCCCAACCTCCAAGTAAAGGAACAGTGGCAAGAGTAATGCCGATAAAAGTAATTCCAAGATAAGGTTTTTTAAAAACAGAAGGGGAATTAGGTTTGTTATTTCTATCTGATGATGTTGAATCCTTAGAACTGATCCAAGTTGGAGACTCTTTAATAAACAGTAAAATAATTACCCCTAGAGGAGCGGAGATCGCACCCAATAGAAAAATATTCCTAAATGAATCTGCATCAACAGGGTAATTTGCCATTACTTTTGCAAAACTGAAAATGCCAATATTGCCAGCCATGCCAATCAAACTTGCCATGATAGGCCGTGCAATTTTTGACCAAGCCTCAGAAACCAAAGCTACACCATTCGGCCAGCATCCTCCGATGCCGAGACAAGCGAGAAATCGAATACAAAGTAATTGAAAGGGATCTCTTGCATAATTTGCTAAAAGAGTGAGCACCGAAAACCATATTATTGAAATTCCAAGAGCACGCGTTCTTCCAATTTTATCACCTAGTTTTCCGAAAATATATCCCCCTGCTGCAGCCCCAAAAAGGAAGCCACATTGTTGAAAGGCCCACCATTTATCAATGAGATCATTTAATTGTTCTGAGTTTAAATTCGCTGACCAACCTGATTCAGTGATTAGAAATTTATTAGCATTTCTGATTAAGTTGGTCATACCAATCTGCATGCCACCAAAAAACCACCCTAGAAAAGCAATAGTAAGAATACCTATTCTTGATCCAAAAGAGAGTGATTCATTATTCATTTGATCGATTTTACCTAAAATAAGTTATGATGCCAGCCTTGCTTTGTGGATAATAAATTAATTATTATTGAATTATGAGAATTATCTATTGTTTCTTAATTTGTTATTTAATTAATGGCCTTTGCTTTGCAGATGAGGGGTATCGTTCAATTTTTAATGGTAAAACATTGAAAGGCTGGAAATGTCGACCATTATCTCAAACAGTTAATTGGACCGTTGAGAATGGGCAAATTATAGGACGAGGAAAAGGGCAGGAATCATATTTAATGTTCGATGATCAGTTAGGAGATTTTGAGCTCAAGTTTTCATATAAATTTCTTAGTGATGAAGGTAATACGGGAGTTGAGGTGAGAAGTCATCCTGTGAAAGGTAAAGCTAGCAGGTTACATGGTTATCATGCTGATATCGGGCATGTTGGTATAGGTGATAAGGTTCTTGGGGCTTGGGATTTTCATGAAAACAATCGTGGTGATTATTTAGCAAAAAGGGGTCACAGAGTTACCATCAAAGAAAATGGTAAAAAAGAAATTGAAGAAATTAAAAATTCTTTCAGTCCTAAGGATGCTAAGAAAGGAGATTGGAATGAAGTTGTTGTTTATGCCAAAGCAAACAAATTGTGGTTTACTATTAATGGTAAAATTGCATCTGAGGTAATTGACAATGAGAAGGCTAAAAGACTTGATAAGGGTTTCATTGGTTTTCAACTTCATAGTGGAGATAAAATGGTCATTGCTTTTAAGAATATTTCAGTAAAGAGATAAAAGATGAGTCGTGATAATTATTCGGTAGGTGTCGGTGTCCTTGGGGCTACTGGTTATATTGGCGAGCCCTACCGAGCAGAAATGCGTGAATGTGATGGAGTCAGAATGGTGGCTCTCTGTGCTAGAAGAAAAGAACCTCTTCAGAAAGCCGCTGAGGAAGACGGTGCTGATCTTGTTACGAATGATTGGCGCCAAGTGATAGATCACCCTGACGTTAATTATGTCGTTGTTGGAACTCCCGATGCATTTCACCATGAGGCGGTAATGGCTGCTGCTGCTGCCGGCAAACATGTATTTTGTGAAAAACCATTAGGAATGAATTCTGATGAGGCAAGAGAGATGACAAAAGCGTATCTCGATGCGGAAACACTCGCGCATTTCGTTCCTTTGTGGACCAGGTGGTCACCGGGCTTTGTGGCTGCCAAACAATTAGTTCAAAGTGGTGCAATAGGAGATGTTAAAGCAGTGGTTTATCGTTGGCATAATCCAAGGCCTTTGGATATGGCATTAACTTGGAGAGATGACCCCAAGCTTTCATCTTCTGGTACGATTGCAGATGTAGGATCTCATGCCTATGACACGGTGAGATGGATTATTGGCAAAGATGCAGTCAGGGTGCTAGCCCATGCAGATACTATTACACCTGCAAAATTTGATTTTGGAAATGTAAACTTAAGTGAGGCTCTTGAATGTGGAGAAACAAAAATTGAGGGTAAAGAAGCCAGAAAAGGTAATACCGTTGATTATGCAAGCATTGCCTGGGAATTTGAAGGTGGAATAGTCGGTTCAATTATTCTTTCACATGCTCCGTTCTTAAGAAGGGGACTCGTTCCAGAACTTGAACTGCATGGTACTGAAGCGTCTTTGACTGTTGATCGTTTTCATGGGAAAGTGACTATTGGTAAACCGGATAATTCCGTTGAAGTTATCAAAGAGGTTAGTCCCGGCGGATTTGATATTGGTAACCGCTTTAATAAATGGGTTATTCCTGCGCTTCGAGAAGTGATGGCAGGTAAGTCACAGTTAGAAGTAGATGCTCCAAATTTAATTGATGGGCTCAAAGCTCAACTGTTTACCGATGCTTCACTAGAATCTTCCAAATTAGGGCAATGGGTGAAAGTGGGTACTGCCGATTAGTGTTTTTTTATTTGGATAGAGGTAATCTGGATTTTGGAAAAGGTTTGACCCGCCTTTTGTGAATTATAATATGTTAATTGCACTTTATAGTGGTTTGATAAGATGAATTAAACCCATTTTTATTATGTTAATTAGGCTTTTCTCAATTTCGTTTTTTATTTCCTCTGTTTTCGCTAAACCCCTTCAATTAGAGGATGGAGATGTGGTTGCCTTTATTGGTGGAACTGATCTCGTAAGAATGCAGAAGGAAGGAAAATTAGAGGCTGCAATTACACATCGTTATAAAGACCTTAACATCAAGTTTAGAGATTTGGCTTGGGAAGGGGACACTGTTTATTTTCAAAGTACAGTTCGTGAGAGATGGAGAAAAGAAGCTTTTGGTGATCTTAATCAGCAATTAAAAAGAGTAGGGGCAAACGTAATTATTTGTCAGTTTGGTAAGATTGAATCCCTTCAGGGGAAGGAGGCGCTGAAAGATTTTTCGGAGAAATATGAGAGTCTTATTGAGCTTTTAAGGTCGGATAACAGAAAGTTGATTGTTCTAGCACCTTCAGATTTTGAGTGGGATTCTGCCGATGATCAGTATCTTGATATTTATAAAGAGGCGATCGCGTCTCTTGCCTCAAAAAAAGGGATACCATTTATAAAAGGTAATTTTGTTAAACAGTTGGGTGTTGAACCGCCAATGGATCTTGTGCTTTCTGTAAAAGAGAAGCACCGCCTCTGGTATGATTATTGGAGGCCTGCAAATTGGAAATGTCTCTTTGGTGATGATAGTAAGCGAATATTTTCTAATGCAGCTGAAGGGCTCCCCTCATTTAAAGAAGAGTGGCAGCTTTTTCCAAAATTAATAGAGATTGCAGAATTAAATATTCAGAAGGGATTAAAAAACACTCCATCTCCTTCTCCAAAAAAGACAGGTTCACGGGAGGCAAATATAAAAAAAGAACTCGATGCTTTTGATGTCTTAGATGGTTTTGAGGTTAACCTCTTTGCAGACGAAAGTCACGGTATTGCAAATCCGTTATCTGTTCGATGGGATGCTAGAGGTAGAATGTTTGTTGCTTGTTCGGATGTTTACCCTCAAATCGAACCTGGGGTTATGCCTGATGATAAGGTCATAATGCTTGAAGATAAAAATGGGGATGGGACTGCTGACGGATCTAGTGTCTTTGCTAGTGGTCTTAATATTCCTACTGGAATGGAAGTTGGTATTGATGGTGTTTATGTGGGACATAATACTGAATTATTGCATTTCGATTGGAATGGTAACAGAAAACTATTATTAAGTGGTTTTGGGAATGGGGATTCACATCAGACTATGAATTGTTTTGCATGGTCTCCAGGTGGAGAGCTATGGTTTTGTCAGGGTGATGGAGTAGAGTCTCGCGTGGAAACTCCTTTTGGTGTTTCATCATTATTTCAGGCTGGAGTTTACAGGTTAAGGCCGGACGAACTTAAACTTGATCCTTTATTAGACGATTTTATGGGGCCAGGTAATCCATGGGGAGTAGCCTTTGATGATTATGGTCAATCATTTGTGATTGATGGAGCTGGTGGTGTATCTTATTTGACCCCAGCGTCAATACCGGCAAAAAGACGGTTGAGATTGCCTCGAATTGGTAAACCTGGAGGTTACTGTGGTATTGACTGCTTGGGAGCAAGTAATTTACCTGCTGAAATGGCGGGTGATTTTCTAATTGGAGATTACAAAAAAAATCAAGTCAGTCGATTTGCAGTTTCCTCTGACGGTGCAGGGTTCAAAGTTAATTGGAGAGAGCCTATTCTTCGTTCGAGTCATAGAAATTTCCGACCTATTGATGTAAAGGTAGGTCCTGATGGGGCGATATATGTCGTGGATTGGTATAATCCCTTAACTTGTCATCAAGATGACTTTTATAGGCATCCTGATCGAGATAAAACCCATGGCAGAATATGGAGAATTGCCCCCAAGAAAGGAGCATTAAAAAATCCTAACCTTATTACTTTATCTGAAGAGGAATTAGTTGAGAAGTTGGCTTCACCTGAGAGATGGACTAGACTTAAAGCAAAGCAAGTTTTATCCAATAAGGACCAACCAAAGGTCATTAAGATTTTACGGGAATGGATTTCTTCTCGTAAAGGATTAGATTTGCTAGAGGCTCTTTCACTTTGTGAGTTTTTGAATTCACCTGACAAACAGATCATTGCCGCCAATATAAATTCTGATGACTATAGGGTTAGGGCTTATGCGGCTAGAGTGATTGGGAGATGGGGAAAAAGGGTTGAAGGTTATCAAGATTTATTATTGGGCTTGGCTAGGGATAAGAGCTCCAGAGTTAGAATGGAGGTCGTTCTTTCATGTGCGCAGATATCTAATCCAGAATCAATTTTAGTTGCTGCGGCAGTGGCTGAGTCTCCAAGAGATAAATGGATTGATTATGCCTTCTCTCAGGCAGTACATCATTTGAAGTCATTATGGGTGCCAGCATTTAGAGATGGTGATTTGGATATCGAGGACTATCAGTCAGGCTTTTCAGCTGTTTTAAGCCAGTCAGATTCAAAAGCAATCATTTCGGATATTCGAGCAATTCTTATTAATGGAGATGTCGATCAGAAAACAGCACCAAATCTTCTCAAAACATTGGCTATTCTTGGTAATGATGATGATGTTAAGTTTTTGTTAGACTATAAAAATCTGGTCCCAGAGGTATTAATTGCTCTTAAGGATAAGCAAAGACCTGATTTTGATGTTCATCAGTTCCTAAAAAAATTATTGAACAACGAAAATAATAAAATTAAAGCTTCGGTGGTTAATTTAATTGGGGAGTGGGAAGTTAATGAATTGGTCGAAGAAGTTTTAAAGATTGCTGAAAATTCTAAAATTGATAGTCGATTGAGAGTTTCTGCATTTACTGCTGTTGGTATTATAGGAGGTCAAGAAGCTCTAAATTTAGCTACTAAAGTAGGTGGTGACGCAAATGATCCATGTCAGTTGGAAGCTATAGGAGCTGTCATTAGTATGCACGCTCCTGACGGTATTAAGCTTGCAGTTCGTGTGCTAAATCAGAATTTAGATTCAAAAAGTCTGTCAAAGATTTTTGATGCAGTTGCCTCTAGAAATGGGGCTATGAAGTTGATGGCAGAAGAATTGCTGAGATCGAAAATAGATAAAGAGAAGGGAGGCTTAATTAGGCAAACTTGGATAGCCAAAGGACTTGTTAGCCCTGAACTTTCATCAAGTCTTGATAAATTAGCAGGCATCCCTTTGCCTAAAATTGAATACACTCAATCAAATATTGAAGAATTTGTTAAACTGGGTAAAGAAGGTGATTTTAATAAGGGTGTAGAACTTTTTAAATCAGCAAAACTTGGATGTATAGCATGTCATAAAGTTACTGATATTGGGGGAGTCATTGGACCTGATCTCTCTGCATTAGGTAGTGGAGTGCCTTTTGAAAGAATTGTTACCGAGGTTATGTGGCCAACCCTTCAGGTTAAGGAAGGTTTTTCATTAACTCGTGTAGTGACTAAAAAATCTCAAACCTTACAAGGCTACGAACAGGCTAGCAGAGAAAAAGAAAAGATCTTGCTAAGAGATTTTGCTACTGGCCTCATGCATCGAATTTCAAAAGATGACATAGAGAGTATGGAAAAAATAGGAAGTTTAATGCCTCCAACTGCGCAAAGCTTAAGCAAGGAAGAAATAGGAGACCTAATGGCTTATCTATTCAATCTAAGAGGTTAGCTTAGGCGATCTTCCAACCCTTTCGGTATTCTTTCGAAAGAAGTTCATTGGCCTCAACATCGTTTGATATTTGAAACTTTTCAGCATCCCATTCAAACTCTTTCCCGACTTCTGCTCTGTGTGCAAGATTGCCAAGTAGGTTGTGCTCTATGAGTGCGCCAGAATAATCAAAGTTACATAGGCTTTTTCCTTCTCCCTTACAAGCATTGAGCCATTCTTTGTAATGGCCTGCGGACTTCGGAATTGAGGGTGCAGGTCTTTTATAATCTTTATATTTGGATCCAGGACTCAGTACAATTTTTCCATAATCGGAGACGATAACGCCTTCGTCACCTACAAAAGCAACTCCGATATGCCACTTTGATATGTTTGTGTCTTTACCGAGTTTTGGCTGAAGTCGTTCAG
>CABXDI010000074.1 GCA_902510815.1 uncultured Verrucomicrobiota bacterium
TGCAGCAGAACTTTCTGCAGAAAACTGGAATGCAGCATCATTAATCTGAAGCTTTCCCATAGCCAATTTCAGTTGCTCAAAATCATCAGTAGTAACTGGATATATACCCGAAAAAACCATTGGACGAATCTCTTTAAATCCTGGCAACGGTTCAGAAGCTGGCTTCTGCGATTCGGTTACGGTATCTCCAATCTTGACCTCTGAGGAAGTCTTCATATTGGCAATAAGGTAACCCACATCACCTGAATTAAGTTCATTTCTTTTCTCCATCTTGGGAGTAAAGACACCAACTTCTTTAACTTCATAACTTTTATTAGTACTCATCATACGTATTGCCGTACCCCTCGTTATAGAACCAGACATAACTCGCAAATAAGACACTACCCCCCTAAATGAATCAAAAACAGAATCAAAAACAGAAGCCCTTAAAATTTCATCATCAGGTGATTCCGGTGGCGGAATCCTATCTACAATTGCCTCTAGGATTTCCTCAATCCCAATACCAGTTTTCGCACTCGCATGAATTGCATCCTCTGATGGAATTGCTAATATATCTTCAAGTTGCTGATGCGCCATATTCAAATCTGCACTTGGAAGATCAATTTTATTCACAACTGGTATAATTGTTAGATCCTGATCAACAGCAAGATGTAAGTTAGCTACGGTCTGAGCCTCAACTCCTTGAGCGGCGTCAACTATCAAAACAGCACCTTCGCATGCCGCCAAACTTCTAGAAACCTCGTAAGAAAAGTCAACATGCCCAGGCGTATCCAATAAATTAAGCTTATAGGTATGACCATCTTTAGCTTTATAAGCCATAGTTACTGGATGAGATTTAATGGTAATTCCCCTTTCCCTTTCAAGGTCCATAGAATCTAAAAGTTGATCTTGCTTCTCTCTCTCTGAAATCGTTTGAGTAAATTCTAACAATCTATCGGACAAGGTTGTTTTACCATGATCAATATGTGCAATTATTGAAAAATTCCTGGTCAGCTCAATTGCCATACTTCTGATTGAATTTTGGATATAATTTTGACATTGAATTAAAAGTCACTTTACGGGATTAGAACGTTAGTTCTCTGCGCAGTAAAAGTAAAGGGGATCACCCGCCTTGTAAGGGTGGCATTAAGGCCAATGTTTGACCATCAACCACTTCAGTGTCTCTACCTACATAGTTGAGGTCCAAAGCTATAAGCATTCTAGAATCCCAACTTTTCAAATCTGGCCATTCTATATAAATCTGCTCTAAAATTGATTTTATAGTATATTCGCCTTCTGGAAGCCTAAAGTCGCACTCACATTTACCAACAACTTCCGTTAAAAGTGAAAAAAATAGAATTTTGATACTCATCTTGTATTTAATCCCCCCATCTTATCTGATTTTAAAATCCCAATTGATGGTAAATCCCGATAATTTCCAAAAAAATCTAGCCCGTAACCAACTAAAAAATCATCCTCTACGTTAATCCCTATGTAATCAGGAATATAATCTATGTCACGAATTCGATTTTTCATTAATAAAACTGCAGATCGAATACTAGATAACCCTGAAGTTAATTTTAATTTCTCAAGCACTCGTTTCATTGTAATACCTGAATCAAAAATTTCATCCACAACCAAAACATCCCTTCCTTTTAAAAAAGCCATATCATCATTAGAAATAAAAAATTCGCCCTCATTTTGCTCATCACCAACATAACTATTAACTTTAATTGACTCAATTTGACATGAAACTTTAAGCATTCGAATAAGATCTACTGTCATATACAAACTGCCATTCATTATAGTCAATATTGTTAGATTAAGACTTTGATAGTCATCAGATATTTTTGATGCCATATTTTGCAAAATGCTTTCTATCTCTCCACTCGAAAGAACAACATCTTCCAAATCCTCTATACAGTATTTTTTTTCAAACATCTAAATTGCCCTTTAAACAAACATTCACTTTATATCAAAATGTCTGACAGATCGACTATTAATAATATACAAAACCTTCGAACTTCTTATAAAAAAGAAAAATTGAAAATTACAGATTTGTCCAACAATCCAATTGAGCAATTTAAAAACTGGCTTGAGCATGCAATTAACTCTGAAGCACTTGAACCTACTGCCATGTCTCTAGCAACTGCAAATAATTCGGCTCACCCTTCACTGAGAACAGTACTATTAAAAGGCATTACCGATAAAGGCTTTGTTTTCTATACAAATTATGAAAGCCGAAAGGGCAATGAAATCAATGACAACAACAAAGTAGCCCTTTGTTTTTTATGGAAAGAACTTGAACGACAAGTAACTATTCGAGGCAAGGCAGAGAAAATATCCAAAGATAAATCCGAGCAATATTTTAGTAGCCGCCCAAGAGGCCATCAAATTAGCGCTTGGGCATCAACTCAAAGTGCAGAGATACCTAATAGGCAATGGATGATCGATAGAGAAGAAAAAATAACCTCCAGATTTGATTCAGGTAAGATTCCATATCCAGAATTCTGGGGAGGCTTTAACGTGAACCCCGAGGAAATCGAATTTTGGCAGGGCCGTGAAAACCGATTCCACGATAGAGTTTTATATAAAATAGTTGATAAAAAATGGATCAAGTTACGACTTAGCCCCTAACTACAATCTTAATTAAGCTGCTATTTCTACAATTTTGGTCCATACACTTGATCCAAAAACATCTCTCGCCTTATCAACAACTTTATGAGCCGATGGTAAATCCACACACACAGCGAATATAGTTGAACCTGATCCTGACATTAAAGCAACCTCCGTTTCATTACGCTCTAGTAACCATGTTTTTATTGCAGGTAATACCAAAAACTTTTTAAAAACAGGCATCTCTAAATCATTAAATGCCTCACCCCAATCAGCAATCTGAACATCATTTGACCACTCATTCAAGTTACCATCTTTGCCCAAATTAGAATAAGCCCATGCACTTGAAACCCCAAAAGGAGGTTTAATCAGAACGATAGGTTTGGCAGTTAAATCTCCTGAATAAAAAATTAATTCATCACCTCTACCCTTACATATAGTTGGCTTAGAGTTAACAAAAAAAGGAACATCGCTACCTAATGATGCCGCCATATTATTAAGTTTTTCTAATGATAAAGAAGATTTAAAAATATAATTTAAAGATCTCAGCGTGGCTGCTGCATCACTACTCCCGCCTCCAAGGCCTGCTCCAATAGGTATATTCTTTTCTAGCTCAATATAGCCTTCTATCTTAACCTCCAATTCCCTTTCAATTAAAGCTAGAGCTTTAATTATTAGATTATCTTCTCCAACAGTCAGTTCAGAAACATTGCATGAAAAATTAAGCCCCCCGCCTCCTTCTCTTACATCAAAACGCAACACATCACTTAGGCCAGAGGTAGGAACAATTAAAGATTCGATATCATGAAACCCGTCACTCCTCTTACCGATCACATTTAGCCATAGATTTAATTTGGCTGGAGCATTTTCTGTATGTTTCATATCTTATAAAAATTAAATCTAAATCAACATAACCCAAATTAAAATGACCCATAACGTATATTTCTGGCTGAAAGAAAACCAAAATCTAGAAGAATTCGAAACCATGGCTTTAAAACTAACAAAAATTGATATTGTTGAATCAGGTTCACTAGGTAAAAATGCACCAACTCCATCTAGAGAAGTAACCGACAAAAGCTTCACATACCACCTGTCTTTAAATTTTATCAATTTGGCTAATCATGATCTATATCAAACACACCCAGAACACAAAGAATTTGTAACTAGCTGCAATCAAATGTGGGAAAGAGTAATAGTTTATGATTCAGAAACCATCAATTAACAGCACCGTTCTCAATACCAATCAAACCTAAAAGTCTACCAGTCTTCCCATTTTCTGCCCTATAAGAATAAAACTTTTCTAAGTTTAATGAAGTACATTCATTGGTATCGAAAATAGACTCTTTTGGAACTCCACATGAAAGGCAGTCAGTAACAATTGTTGCTGAAAAATCAATTTCGTAAGCGGGAGGTCTAATACACGGACTGAGCTGGACTATCAAATCACTGGAATCAATACCATGTTCATTAAATTTTCTGATTGCATTTTTTACGATTCCTAATTCACTACCTCCCCTTCCTGAGTGAACAATTGAAACACCAGAACCTCGCCTGTCGGCAATTAAAACTGCACAGCAGTCAGCCACAAAAATACCTAAGATTACTCCTTTTTGAAAAGTAATTAACCCGTCTGCTTTTGGCATTGGTGAATTAAACCCTCTCGGCCCATCAACAGTAGAAACTAAATTTCCATGTATTTGTTCAGCAAGACATAGATTATCTGCACTAAAACCCAATTCGAATACCATTTTTTCATAATAAGGTCTTAACCTGTGAACAGCCTCTGCCTTATTGCAATTAACTGGAATTTTATTATTCCTCAAGATCAAGCCATGCTTAAGAGCGCTGATATTTTTAAGTGATTCAAATTGTAATATTTTACCATCCATAAGCATAAAAAAGCCCCAGTCTAAAAGACTGAGGCTTTTAAAACAAAACTAATATAAAATTCTATTCTGAAATTTTATTAGATGCTTCCATAACCGCAGAAGTTATCCCATTATCCATTTCTGCCATGACCTCAACAAGATTATCGATAATGTCCTCTCTCATCTTATCGACAAGATCAATACCCTTCCTTGTTATCTGAACCATGACTTTTCTCCTATCATCTGAAGCATGCAAACGCTGAACGTATCCAAGTTTTTCCAGTCGATCGACTAGACCAGTTGCAGCAGCAGTTGAATGACCCATTTTTTGGGAAATATGAGTCATGGTTAAATAATCTTCCTTGGCTAGATAACCTAGAAGAAAAAATTGAGCGTATGAGACGTTTCCTTTGTTTAACTCCTTAGAGAGATTAAGTAGAAAAGATCTCTGAGTGAACATAATAAAGTCAGCCAATCTACCGGCGTCCTTCCTTACAGTTTGATTATTTTCAGTTACAACTTCCATATCTTTATATTTTTTATTATAGTAATTATTATTATTATACTAAGTAAAATATTTATGTCTAATATAATTTTAAAATTTTCTGATTAACTAAATTATTAGCATTTCCTTAATTAACTAATAACCATATAATGAATAATATCAAATATGTTTTGCATTTTTTTTAAAATTATCAAATATGATAGTATAAATTTTTGAAACTTCAGCTGGTTGTAAGACGAATTAATGGAGAATTTTAATAAAAATATAAATTTTTAAAATTCTAAGGCAATAAGAACGCAGTAACCTCATCTCCTTTGTTAGCTCTTATTCGAGGTTCAAATCTTACCAAAGCATTTGAATTACTCAGAGCCAAAATATTATTAGATCTTTGATTACTATGTTTTAGAAAAGTCTTACCATCATAGATATTTCCTAAAATGTAATTCACGCGATCCTCTATATTTTCAATATCAGCCCCAAGATCAACCTTAACTTGATCCAATCCAAGCCCCCCTTTAAGAGCTCCATTACGATATTGAATTACCGGCAATACAAAAATTAGGAATCCAATATATGATGAAACTGGATTTCCAGGCAATCCAAACACCTGGCATGCATCTGTAAAACGTCCGTAAAAAATTGGTTTGGATGGCTTAATTCTGACTTTCCAGAATTCCTGAACAACCCCACACTCTATAAGCACTTCATGCACATAGTCTCGTTCACCTACACTAACTCCTCCAGATACGAGTAAGACATCAGTACACTTCAGTATTTCTAAAATAGTTTTCTTCAAAATTTGACGTTCATCATTAACCAATTTCATTGAATGAACTTCAACACCTTGAAGCTCATTCAATGCTTTAAGCATATAGCTATTTGTGTCGTAATTCTGAAAATCCTCAATACTTTCATGGTCCATTGGTTTAATTTCATCACCTGTTGTAACTATACCCACTCTCAACTTCTTACTTACTTCTAATTGATTTACACCATCTGAAATAAGTGTCCCGATCAACGCGGGATTAATTTTTTGACCTTTCTTGCCAATTGTTTGCCCTGCACAAAACACTTCACCTTTTTTTCTTATAAATTGTCCATCTTCAGGGCACTCTTTTAATAAAATCCTACCATCAAGGATTTTCACCTCTTCCTGCATAATAACTGCATTGACCTCACCTGGCAGCTTTGCCCCCGTAAAGACTCTTATCGCCTCTCCCTCAGATATTGCTCCCAAAAAAGGTGCACCAGCAAAACTTTCGCCTATAAGCTTAAATTCTAAGAATCTTTTGTTTTTTAGGCTAACTCCATAACCATCTACAGCTGATTGATTGGTTTGGGGAAAATTATTAAAAGCCACCACATCATGGAGTAAATAATGATTATAAGCCTTCTGAATTGCTACTCTATTATGAATAGGCATTGGCGTTGTCGATATGATTGTCTCTAATGCTTTTTTTTCTTCAATCATACTTCAATAATCAATATCTACTTGCATAAGTGGACATCAATCTAATTCCAAAATCATTAAAAATGACAAATCGTTATAGTCCTTATAATCATTTTAATATAGCAAATTATTGACGTGCTGCTGAAGCTTTGTTTTAGTCACTAAAATCAATCCCTCTAAATATTCTATCATATAACGGTGAGATGGCTGAGTGGTCGAAAGCGCTTCTTTGCTAAAGAAGTGAACCTGAAAGGGTTCCGTGGGTTCGAATCCCACTCTCACCGCCAGCATAAATCCCAATCTCCTCTATTTAACTCATAGATACTATCAAAAGTTACTAAAAGAATATGAATTTGATAGATGCAATCATTCTTGGTATTGTCCAAGGTCTAACTGAATTCCTGCCAATATCATCTTCAGGACATCTTGCACTAATGGAGGAAGCTCTTGGATTTAGTAATGAGTCTTCTACTATTGAATTCGATCTACTATTACACTTCTCAACTCTTTTAGCGGTAGTAATTTATTTCCGGAAAAAATTAACACAGCTCTTGCTTGGTTCTTACCAAACTAACAAGCCAAATGAAAAAAAGCTGATTCTATTTCTCACAATAGGCACCATCCCGATAGTGATTATAGGATTTTTATTTAAAGACAAAGTAGAAGCAATAAGTGAAGATCCTATTTTAGTTTGCGCTCTCCTATGCACTACTGGACTAATTTTGTTTTTACCAGACTTAATAAAAAAAACTAACCGAAATAAAGAACTTACGAAAGGGTCTTCATTTATAATTGGAATAGCCCAAGCTATTGCTTTACTACCTGGCATCAGCCGCTCGGGCAGCACTATTTCAATAGGCATACTTCTGGGTATTTCTCCAAAGCGATGTGCTGATTTTTCTTTCTTATTAGGCATTCCTGCAATCTGCGGAGCAATAATTTTAAAAATGAAAGAGATTTCATCTCTAAAAGGTGAACTTTTGATTGTTTACTCGGCAGGTATGGTTTCCGCATTTTTAACTGGATTGATAGCAATTTATTGCGTTTTGAATTTAATTGCTAAAGGCAAATTTAAATACTTTGGTTTTTATTGCCTCCTAATTGGAATTACAGGGTTGATCTATTTTACTTCCAGTTAAAACTCTTTAATAAGTTAAACAAAAAGCACCAGACAACTCGTGCCCATAAAGACTATTAAAATACCCCTAAAAAAATTCCTTCTATTAATTAGTCATCTATGTATTTTAACATCATTAGCTGATTACGCTGAATTACCTCTAGCTTCAGGTTTCGATTTTCCAGTAGGTGCGCCAACAGGAACTGGATACTATAAGGCAAGAGGATTTTGGCCTAATGGTCACGTTGGAGAAGATTGGAACGGCAAAGGCGGAGGAAATACCGACTTGGGTGACCCTGTCTACTCAATTGGTGATGGCATTGTAGTCCAATCAAGAGATGTGCGTCGCGGATGGGGTAACGTTATCATCATTCGTCATGTTTTTATGGATAAAAATTCAACAGTCAAGTTGATGGATTCTCTCTATGCCCATCTTGACTCTCGAAACGTAGTTCTTAATCAAATAGTTAAAAGAGGCCAAAGAATTGGAGCAATTGGCAACAATAGAGGAATGTACCTGGCTCACTTACATTTCGAAACTCGTAAAAACCTATCAATCGGAATGCACAGGTCAAGCTTTGCTAAAACCTACTCAAATTATTATAGCCCAACATCATTCATTAGATCTCATCGAAATTGCAAAAAAAATAATAAGTCATACAAAGTTCCTATAAACACATTCGCTCCATATCCAGGGACCTATACAAAAATCAAAAATCAAAATATGGTA
>CABXDI010000075.1 GCA_902510815.1 uncultured Verrucomicrobiota bacterium
AGATCGTCAGGCTATCTCTCGTAAACAATCTCAGATGAAGGCCTTTGGATTAGATTCGATTGAAGCGTGGGATAAGCTCGCTGCAAAAAACAAGTCAGACGGAGAAAAATTCTTGGCAGCTAATAGCAAGAAAGAAGGGGTTAAAACACTGCCAAGTGGTCTTCAGTACCAAATCCTTAAATCTGCTGATGGTGCAATACCAAAGGCAACTGACAGAATTAAAGCAAGATACAAAGGCACACTCCTTGATGGAAAAGTCTTTGACCAGACCAATGGAACGACTCCTCGTCAGTTCAGCGTTCGTGGTGTCATCAAAGGTTGGACAGAAGCTCTTCAAATTATGCCCGTGGGATCAAAGTGGAAACTCTTCATTCCATCTGATCTTGCCTATGGTGATATGGGAAGGCGCCCACCCATTGGTCCAAACTCAACACTTATTTTTGAAATGGAGCTCGTTGAAATCACACCGACACCATCTCGAGTCCCTACCGTTAGGCCAGGAAAGAAAGTAGGTTCTTCTACTAGTGGCGCCAAGCCTCGTAAACCAATCACCGCCACTACACCTCCAGTTGCTGTTGAGTTTCCAAAAGAAAAAGGTGGAAAAATTAAAGTAACACCAGTCGATCCAAAAACAGGAAAAGCGACAGGTGAAACAAAACTCATCGACCCTAAGAAAAAGGGCACAAAAAAATAGCATCTAGTTCTTCAATATTTTCTCCTTTAAAAGGTCAGAGATTTAAGCAGATCACTCTTTTAAATGAGGCGGTTTGTCATTTTATCTCGTACTAATTTATATGAATAAGGATACTCATTCTGTTGGAATTATTGGGCTCGGCATTATTGGAAGCCGAATAGCAAACACTCTGAAACAAAAGGATTGGCAAGTATCCGTTTGGAACAGGACTTCAGGTAAGGATCCAAATGCTTTAGAATCACCATCGGAAGTAGCTAGAAAATCAAATGTCCTACAAATCTTCGTAAGGGATGGTGAAGCGCTTCACCATGTCATTGAGAATATTGAGTCAGATTTGACTCCTGAGCACATTATTATTAACCATGCTACTGTATCACTTGAGGACACAAAATCAGCCAATCAACGAATTACATCACTAGGAGTTTCCTTTCTCGACTGCCCTTTTACCGGTAGTCGAGATGCTGCGGCAGCAGGACAATTAAATTATTATGTAGGTGGAGATCAACAGACTCTCGAAAAAGTTCATCCCTTACTTTCTGCAAGCTCTAATAGTATAACACACCTCGGCGAAGTTGGAACAGCTACTGTATTTAAGATAGCCACTAATATGATATCTGCGACTAGCGTGGCAATACTTTCAGAATCTCTGGCTGTTTGCAAAGCAGCAGGTGTAAAAGTCGAAAAAATGTCAGATGCCATGAGAGTGAATGCCTGTTCTTCGGGACTCACTAATATGAAGCTACCCACAATGTTAGAGGGCAACTATGAACCTCACTTCTCCCTTAAGAATATGCTTAAGGACGCAAATTTCGGACTCAATATAGCAGACATTGAAGGTATTAATCTTCCAGTCTTAAAAGCTGCTGCACAAAGCATGCAATCGCAAATGAATAAGGGTCAAGACGATGAAGACTATTCGGTGATATACCGTAACTTTACAGACTAATCGTTTTTTAATTTTAATGAAAAGAATAAATCTCTCTAGGCGTGCAAAATTTCGCATAACTGGTGAGGACCGGATACGCTACCTTAATGGTCAAGTAAGCAACGACGTTAATAAAGTTTCTCCAAATAAATCAATTTCTGCTTGCGTCACCACCGCCAAGGGAAAACTCGAAGGCCATATATGGATTGGAGTAAATGAAAATAATGATGCCCTTTTGGTCGATACAGATCTGAATCTTCGAGAGTCTCTAATGCTTCGATTATCAAAATATATAATATCGGATGATGTGGAAATAACCGACATTACAGATGACTACCTATTACTTCATGATCTAGAACCTGAAAATGCTGATGGAGCCCTATCAATACGATATGGTAATGAAGGCCACGACCATTGGAAAAGAGCAGGGGAATTAGTTTCCGGAGCAGACTGGATGAGCGAAAAAAACCTTGAGGAATACAGAATTTTCCATGGCATTCCTGTCTGGGACTCTGAACTAAACTTTGACACATTGCCTCAAGAAGCGCTACTGGATAAAATCAGTGTTGATTTTCATAAAGGTTGTTATGTCGGACAGGAAATCATTTCCAGATTGGAGAGTGTCGGACAAGTAAAGCGTAAATTAGTTGGGCTAAAATTTAAAAGTGGACCATTGCCAGAACCGGGATGGGAACTAATAGATCAAGATAATGTAAAAGTTGGTCACGTCACAAGTGCCTGTTCAAAAGAAGGTGATTTAATTGGTTTAGGTTACGTAAAAAGAAACAAATTACCTGTAAAAACTAACAATATTAAAAAAAATCTTTCCTCTGAAGTCGTTATAAGACATACTCTTTTTACAAACTCTCAATAATTTGTAAAAAGTTATGAAAAGATTCTCTATTCAAGGAGCCATTTTACTATGGTTGCTTTTTCTTAATGCAGGGTACAGCGGTGCTTTCATATACGATCTCGTTCAACCTGGACAAAGAGAATTTATTCTAGATAAAGCAGAGCTAATTAATGATGCGCATAAAGAACAAATTAGAACTACCGCTGATAAAATTCTTACAGACACAGCCAACCCGATCATTGTTGTAACAATCAACAAAATGTCAGATCATGTTGAAAATAAAAACTTTAGAATCGAAACCTTTGCTCATTTCCTTTTCGATCAGTGGGAGATCGGTAATGTCCAAGCCGAAGGATTTGATCCCAAAACTTTGAATAGGGGTATCCTCTTACTTATTTCAAAAGGAGACCGTAAAGCCAGAATACAACTCGGTGCAGGATGGGGCCGTGAGCATGATTCACATTGTCAAAAAATTATGGATCGAAGAATTATACCAAAATTTAAAGCTGGTGATTTTTCGGGAGGTATCAAAGCTGGATTCGACAGTCTTGCCCAAATGTTGTCCGATGGATCCGCTAATGGATATGAAGGTATTAGTTATGGTGAACCAACAAGAGAAAAGACTAAAGGTGACTACATGTTGTACATTGGGCTCATTCTTCTCGGCATTTTTACAATTGTATCACTTATTAGGAAAGGTCAGAGTGGGTTCGCTTGGATCTTTTGGGCGGCAATTTTTGGGATCATATTTTTTATCCTTAAAGCAATGGCATCAGGTAGTGGTGGTGGTGGTGGTGGTGGCTATTCAGGTGGTTCCTTTGGCGGGGGTGGCTTTTCGGGTGGTGGAGGAGCATCAGGAAGCTGGTAATTTAACAGGAAAAGTTGATAAATAGATGAAAAAAGCAAGCCAACATTTTACTGAAGAGGAAAAAAAGAACATCTCACTAGCTGTGAAAGATGCAGAATCTAAAACCGCTGCTGAAATAATTCCTGTTGCTGCGACTAGTTCAGGTCGTTATGACCGCGCTGAAGATATTATAGGATTGGTCATTGGTATGATCGTAATGGTTAATGTTCTAGTCTTTGCTCCACAATACGATAGAGGAGCTCTCGCCTCTTGGTCAGATGGCCTTTTAGAACAAGCACCTTTCAATCTTTTTCTGATTGCATCAATTATTGCAGGTTTTGCTATTGGGGCGGCAGTTGCAAATCGAATAGGGTGGCTAAAAAAATTATTTACGCCTTCAAGTGAGATGAAAGACGAAGTCATCAACAAAGCTTCACAAATTTTTTACGATCAAAGAGTCCACCATACATCCGCAGATTCCGGACTTTTGATATTTATTTCATTCTTAGAAAAGAGAGCTGTTATATTCACAGATGAAAAAATAGAAAAAGATCTAGGCCTCAAAACCATTGAATCTTTATGTGACAAATTAACTGACTCATTGAGACAAAAAAAGAGCCCAAGTGATTCTATGATTGAGATTATTGAGGAAGCTGGAACGCTTTTAGCGGGACTGTTGCCGAGAGATAATGCAGATGAGAACGAACTTAGCGACGCTCTAGTTTGTATTGATTAAATAGAAAGAACAAATCTTCTTAAAATTAAAGATCATGAGGAGTAAAAAAATCGGCCAATTTTCCTACGCCTTGGTTAATCTCTCCCCAAAATTCTATTTCAAGATTAATGCTAGCTACGGCACATGTGATGAAATCTTCAATATCACAATCATTGACTAGGTAATGACAAAGTTCATGCGACCCCGGGTTATGAGAAACCACCATTAAATTCTCAATGCCACTAATTTCTTCGGTGTTTGATATGACTTTCTCGTAATCACTAATATCAGCTAAGTAAAGTTCTGAGCTATATTCTATTATGGACAGATCATAACTTATTTCATTAGCAATAAGTTTAGCTGTAGTAGCCGCGCGGACAGCTGTACTCGAAATGATCCTATCCGGTATTAAACCTCTCCGCATGATCTCTGCTCCAACTTTAGAAGCTGCATTCAAACCCCTTTTGTTGAGGGGTCTATCATGATCATTGTCATCTGTGTTCCAAGATGATTTCGCATGCCTAACAACAGTGAGCGTTTTCATTGGGTTTTTATCACCTTTTTGCTCGTAGGAAAATCTCGATCGTAAACATCAAGAAATGCCTTCATATCATTTTTCATTAAGTACATCTTCCCTCTGATTTTTTTTTGTTCTCCTGGCTTAAGCCCGCCAATTCTAAAGTCGTTATGAATACAACGGATAACTCCTTGAAATAATTCCTGAGAAGGATCCCAAACACTAGCTAATAACCATTCTTTGTCTTTTGAAATGCAGCCAATAATATTTTTATAGGGAATTGCTGGATGAAGTGGTCTGGGGTTCACATCATTTCTATTCACACCAATAGGGCACCAAACCTGACCAGGTATATACCTAGCTTTTAGTTTCCAATTTTTAGTTGGAAGGAAATCAGGAATGTCGTTCTTGTCTTGAAAAACAAAGCAACTTTTAATATAAGCATACTTATCATCCGTACTTTTGGTACCTTTCCCAGTGAACTCACCCACACGAATACAGGGTTGCGCCCAATGAGCTTCCGATATTTTTCCAGTTGGGTTCTTAGCGATTAGATCAAAAATAACGCCTGTTTTTTCAGCCTCAATTAAGTGATCAACAAACACTCCGTCATTTAAATAACAACGTAATTTTAGTTCATTGCGTTCTTTATTGATAGAGACCATTTCGGTGCGATGACCTATCACTGTTTTTTCCCATGCCCTTGCTGTTGACCCTGGACGGCAGTAAGCTTCTAGGTACCATGTGTCTATTTTTCCTCCAGGAATACTAGGATGGTAAACACTAAGTATATTATCTTTCCATCCGAGAGTTAAAGATGGATTAGAAGTTTCCTTGCCTTGAGTAATAGCTAAAGAAAGCAGAAATCCTAACTTAGCATAACAGAAAAATTTTATTCTAGATTTGAAATAAAAAACCATTTGGACCCAACTATCATACAAATTTGATTTTAAAAATCAAAGCACTATCCGTTAAATGCTTTAAGGCTTTACATATTTAAGCAAATAAAACACCAGAATTATTGAACAATTCTTACGCGATAAAAAATACTGTTAGAATTGCCAATGTCTTGGTCTGAGAAAGTAGTCGTTTTACTCTCTGAACCAGGAACATTTCCTAACTGATCCCAGTTCAATAGATCTGTGCTCTTTTCAACCTGGTAACTCTTACCTTCAATACTTGACCAAGTAATCAAAACGTTGCCATCTTGCGTTTTCGTAACTAATTCTATCTTTAGCCTAGAAGAAAAATCTAAGGGATCAGTGCCCATAGCAACTTCATCACCATCCAAGAAACCGTCATTATCAGTATCTGGGTCGTTAGGATTTGTACCTAGTGCAATCTCAACTGAAGAAACCAATCCGTCTCCATCATCATCCCGATCGACTGTAGGCTCTCTACCAAAGTTAATAGCCTCAGAATTATATTTACTTTCAATTCCAGATTGGCTCAGCACCCGATCATAAACTTTTATCGCAGCAATGGATAATGAAGCTGAAACAGAATTATTACGCGTTCCATTTCCTTCATTCTGAGCACCAATAACTATAGGCAAAGCTTGGCCTGAAGTGCTCTTAGCATATATGTTCAGTGGCCCATGATTAATAGATTCAACTTCCTTAGAATTTAGGTATAACCTAGAAGTTCCAGCCCCATCATAAGTGTATGAAATATGGGTCCATTTACCTTCTTCTTCAGTATTATTCCAACCCGCAGAATAAGCGCCACCCCAATGCTCAACACCGCCGTAAATATTTTGAGTTCCATGATTTAATGAAACAAGCCCTCCTAACGTTCCAGATTGTCGACCCCATGAAATGATAGATTCCTGAGTACTCGCTTCTGGATTAAAAATCCAAGCCTCAATCGAATGTGGATTATTTCCAAGAATAGAATCAGGGGCAGAAGGACCAACTAACCAGTCTCCTTGGCCATGAAATGAGACCGCCCTAACTCCTTGAATATCCTCTACAACAGGACTCTCAAGCTCAGGTTTGAAGGTGCCTCCGGCTAATCCACTATTTTGCCATAAGCTTACCGTGCCAAGGTCCATTGAACGAGAATCCATTAAAATTTGCAATCCATCTGCAATGATAAGATTAACGGGAATGACCCCTGGAGAACCTAATGAATTCCCTGCATTAATGGTGATATTTCCACTATAAGAACCACTTGCCAAATCAGATGTAGAAAATGTAATGACATGCCTTTTGAGGTCTAGAGGTCCAGAAGATGAACTTTGACTAGGCGTTATTCCCAGCCAAGAAACGTCAGTTGATAAACTGTAATTCATCATGACGCCAGAAACCTTGTTACTCACATCAATGAAAACATCTTCTGCATTTTGTCCCTCTCGAGTTGCAACTGTAATCTCGTTACTACTGAGGTTTAATTCTGGACGAATAATCTCAACTCGGATTGGGATTTCATAAGGAGAATTGTCAGCTGTATCACTATTTATGGTAATGATGTCCTGATAAACACCGGCTTCTAAAGCACTGGTATCAAATGTTATTGTATGAGAATTTAAATCGGTGAGCCCAGAAGATGAACCAGAAATTGGACTTACAGAAAACCAAGCTGTGGGCTTCGTAGAAATATCGTAATTAAGTTCATTTATACCAAAATTTGCAACCGTAAAACTAACAGCAGGAGCATTATCCCCAATCTGAACTGTTGTTGACACAGATGCAATATTTGTATCTATTCTAGCATCAGTCGGAGGAAGGATGCTGATGCCTGGAGTCCCCCCAATGTTCTCCGATATTTCCCAGTTCTTGGGTTCGTTAGCAAACTCGTTTACGAATACTCTTTCAATAGAACGCCCCGAACTCGGCTCAGGTGTAGGCCAGGATTCTGAAGCATGATACCGAACTGAATCGATAGTAATAAAACTAGGATCCACTTCTTCAGGTTCTGGCATCTGCAATCGAATGTTCTCTCCGTCTTTCTGAAGTGAACCTGAAAAGGATCCATATATAGGAATCTCAGAGGGGATAGAATTATTAATACGGAACATCAAGGGATCTCCGCTAACGATTAAGGCAACCCCACTCTGCGGAAGAACCTGATTAGGAGGAAATTCATAAGAGAGACCACCAATTTTCCAAACACTATCTTGATTAGATGGATCAAATAAATTCACACTTTTACTACTAATGTTCTGAATCTCTATCCAGCTCATCTTGTTAGGCTCGTTCTGATACATTATTTCTGTTATGACCACTGGACCAACTAATGGGGCTCCATTTTCAGAGCCTAAAGACGTACTCTCTAAAGAAGTGAAATACTCTTCACCCTCCGAATTAAAATATTGGCCAAATGAAACCCCATTCTTAGAAGCTCCAAATTCACGCTCAGCAGCATAATATAGAGGCTGATCATTGTTAGCTTCAATTAGGTAGACCTGATCACCTCCAGAGCTAATAGCAAATTCTGAGTCAGATGGTTCAACCGCGTCAGGATTCCATAAA
>CABXDI010000076.1 GCA_902510815.1 uncultured Verrucomicrobiota bacterium
GTATGAAAATTTTGAGATGGAGTTTGATTTCAAAATGGGTAAAGGAATCGTGGATTCAGGTGTTTATGTCAGGAATTCCAAAGAACAGATACAGATTGGTATTTCAGGATCTCTTAAAAGAGACATGACTGGTTCACCATATATCTCAGGTAAAGGTTATCCAGTTGAGGCCAAGGGCGTCAAAGAGCTATTAAAACTTGATGACTGGAATACTATGAAAATTTGTGCTGAGGGAAAAAAATATACAGTCTGGTTAGGAGGGGAGAAGATCATGACTTATGAATCAGATTCTGCTATCAAGAAAGGAAAAATAGGTATTCAGCTTCACGGAAACAGAGTCATGTCGATAGAATACCGGAACCTAAAGGCAAGGTCTTTGAAATAGAGACTCTTTAGTTTTAGTTATTATTATCACTTAAAATGAAAAGGATTTTTTTATTAATCTTTTCTGCTCTTATACTCAAAGTAACTAGTAGCTCTGAGGAGCCTAATATTGTTTATATCATGTCGGATGAGTTAGCTTATTTTGAGCTATCGCACATTGGCAATCCATACATTAAAACGCCCAGGATAGATAAGATGGCAAAAGAGGGTATTCGTTTTACTAATGCTTACGCCGGTTCTCCAGTCTGTGCCCCCTTGAGATGTAACCTGATGACAGGTAAACACGCAGGACATGCATCTGTCAGAGCTAACGATGGAGGTACTCCACTACGAGAGGATGAAATTACGATTGCGAGCGTTTTGAGGAAATCTAATTATGCCACGGGCGGTTTTGGTAAGTGGGGGTGCGGAGGTCGAGGTTCGACTGGCGTTCCTGAGAAACATGGATTTGAGGTTTTTTACGGTTATTATGATCAGGTTCATGCGCATTCATTTTACCCTCCTTATCTTATAAAAAATAGTAAGGAAGTTTCTTTAGACGGTAATGTTGGAGGTCGCTCGGGAAAGAGTTATTCTCACTATCCAATCATTGAAGAGGGATTGAATTTTATTCGTAAAAATAAGGATAAAAAATTCTTTGCTTATTTTCCAATAACTCCTCCTCACGGCATGTATGATATTCCTAAAGATGATCCTGCATGGGATCTATATGAAGGAGAAGAATGGATAAAAAATTCTGATATTCCACAGGATGTTAAGAATTATGCAGCCATGGTTTCTTTGGTTGATAGGAATGTGGGCCAAATTTTGGATTTGTTGAAAGAGCTTGATCTTGATGAGAATACAATCGTTTTTTTTACAGGTGATAATGGAGGTCAGGATAGGTTTCGCTCAAAAGATAAACCGAGAGGTTTTTTTGGTCCCAACGTGAATCCTAAAAATGGGGTTGAATTTCGTGGGGGGAAAGGAAATTTGTATGAGGGTGGTTTAAAGATACCATTTATCGTGAGATGGCCAGAAGTTATTAAAGCAGGATCCGTCAGTGATCATATTTTCTATCAGCCCGATGTTTTTCCAACATTAGCCGAAATTGCAAATTCTAAGGTTCCGGATGATTTGGATGGGGTTTCGTTTTTACCAGCTTTATTAGGAAAAAATCAAAAGGCACATGATTTTTTATATTGGGAGTTCGGGAACCAGGTTGCTGTTCGACTGGATAATTGGAAGGGCATTTTAAATCGTAAGAGTAAAGAGTGGGCACTTTATGATCTCAATAATGATGTCAGTGAAAAGAATGACATGGCCTCGGGAAACAAGGGGATTTTAGAAAAGATAAAAAAAATAGCGGCAAGGGAACATACTCCCCCTAGTCCTGGAACGTATGCTGACCGAACACTTCATGAACGAGATCGTTGGGCAAAATGGGGAGACTCCGATGGTCAACCCCAGAAATTTTCTGGTAAAGTTAACACCATTAAACATAAAAATCTTATCCCTTCAAAAAAGATACGACTTTTGAGCTTTAGCAGTGAAAACAAATCAAATCGTAAGCTTGCTAAGTTTGCTTTAGATGGAAATCCCAGAACGATTTGGCACAGCCGATGGTCTGATGGTCTGGTTAAGCATCCTCATCAACTAACTGTTGATCTTGGTTCTGTATATAATCTTCGAAGAGTTAGTTATTTGGCTAGACAAGATGGGGCATGGAACGGTGCCTTTGCTGATGTAGAAATTTATGTGTCTAATTCAACTGAGAATTTCAATGCAAAGCCAGATATTGTTTCAAAATTAAAAAAAGATAAAAAACCACAATCTATTGATTTTGGAAAAAGTATTAAAGGGAGGTACGTGAGGGTGAAGATTCTTTCAGAAGTTAACGGAGGGGCATGGGCGTCAGCTGCAGAAATTGGTTTTATTGGAAAGCCCTCTGAATAATTATCGAGTCACTCAATAATGTTTCCACAGTTTTCTGCTGAATAGAACAAGCGCGTAAACGAATCCAAGTCGTCCTAGTATCATAAACGCAGTAAGCATGATTGTACTGATTGTTGATATATGAGAGAAATTTTTTGTGGGTCCAAATTCTGCAAATGCCGGTCCGTTATTACACAAAGTGGTAACTACTGATGCAATGCATCCTTTGATTGAGATGTCAGGTTCTATGGCATGCATAAGAAGAGAGCCTAGTATCAAAAAGAAAAAAGAGGCCGTAAATATTACAAATAGTTGTCCTAAAGTGTTTTTATCAACACTTTTAGAGCTATTAACCATTCTTGGTATTGATTCCATTTGTGGTCTGAAAGTCCGCGTAAGTTCACTCCGTATGAATCGAAACCATAATAAGATTCTGCTTACCTTCATTCCTCCAGCGGTTGATCCAGAGCAACCACCGATCACCATGAGAATAAGGAGGATCTCTTTGCTTAAAGTTGGCCAAACATCATAATCTCCAGAAACATATCCAGTACTCGTCGAAATCGCTACAACGTTAAATAACGTATCCAGTATTGAAGATTGATCGAAGATGTTTCTGTTGTTGATAAGAATTAGGGTAATTGCAGATATCAATAAAACTAAAAACCAACGGGCTTCCTCGTTTTCTTTTAATACTGAAGTTTTTCTTTTTTTGATAATTACTAAATAAAGAAAAAGACTTATGCTACATATGAGCATAAAAAGGATAGCCCAAATTTTTGCTCCCTGACTGAAATTACTGAAGCTGTTGTTCTCAGTGCTGAATCCACCTGTAGCCGTTGTGGTCAAGGCATGATTGATGGCCTGAAAATTGGTCATTCCAAAAAAACGATATCCTAAGGCACATATAATTGTTAGGCAGATATATATTGTCCATAATGAGCGTTGAGCCTTGGCGAAATTTGAAAAGTTAAGGTCCGATATAGGAAGTGAAGATTCCGCGCCAAACATCATTTTTCCAGAAGCGCCATCACGGGATTGAATAAGTAAGAATATCATGACGATTCCCAAACCTCCCAACCACTGTGTGGTAGATCGCCAAACTAATAGTGTTTTTGGAATTTTATTGAGATCATCTAAAACTGTCGAACCAGTTGTCGTTAATCCGCTGATAGCTTCAAAAAAGCACTGATCAAAACTAATTCCTATGTTACAAAAAACATAAGGTAGTGCCGCATGAATTCCGCAAACAATCCATGCAATCCCTGCTATGGCGATTGCCTCTTTGCGTAGCATCTTCCTATCCTTTTTCTTCTCAGAATTGGATCTTGAAAAGAATAACAATACAAAAGCCGAGAATAAGGTTATGGATAAACTCAAGATCCATTCTTTTGTGGCTATTTCATTATTGTGTTCAGATGTGTTAATCCATCCTATGAAAAACGAAAATCCCATAGCAATGGAAAGAATGATGAGTAGGTAACTTATTGCCCTAAAAATAATGGAAAAATTCATTAGCAGTGGGTCGCCGAAATTGTGGCTTTGATTATGCGAGTTATGCGCATTAAGCTCGTGAAACAAATTTCACCCATAATTGACCAACAGTCAATGTCCTCTATTAAATACATCAATAAAATAGGTATTATATGCAAATAATTGATCTCAGAAGTGATACTGTAACAAAGCCTGACTGCAAAATGAGGGAGGCGATGTCCTCAGCAGAAATAGGGGATGATGTTTTTGGAGATGATCCAACAGTGATCAAATTAGAGTCATTGGCTGCTGAATTATTTGGTAAAGAATCTGCTTTGTTTCTTCCTAGTGGCACCCAGAGTAATCTGGCAGCTTTACTCACTCACTGTGAGAGAGGTGAAGAATATATTGTTGGACAAGAAGCGCATACTTATCTTTATGAAGGAGGGGGAGGGGCCTGTCTTGGAGGTATCCAGCCTCAACCGATTCTTCAAAATGCTGATGGTACTCTTGATCTTGAAGTTGTGAAATCAGTTATCAAACCTGACGATTACCATTTTGCTAGAACAAAATTACTTTGTCTTGAAAATACGACCTGGGGTAAGGTATTGCCGTTTGATTATTTATCTCAGGCTAGAGATTTGGCGCGAGACAATAATCTAAAAATACATCTTGATGGCGCAAGAATCTTTAATGCTGCTGTTTCCCAAAAGAGTAGCCTTTCTGATATCGCGAGTTATTTTGATTCTATCTCAGCATGTTTGTCAAAAGGTCTAGGTTCCCCAGTCGGAACAATTCTCATTGGGAGCAATGAATTTATTAAAGAGGCTAGAAGATGGAGAAAGGTTTTAGGTGGAGGAATGAGGCAGTCGGGAATTCTTGCTGCTGCTGGAATTTATGCTCTAAAAAATAATATAAACAGGTTATCTGAAGATCACTCAAATGCTGAGTTATTGTCTGATGGGTTGAGCAGTATAAAAGAAATCGATGTTAAATCAGTTAACACGAATATGATTTTTGTAAGCCTTTCAGAGGATAGAAGGGATGATCTGATAGATTATCTTAGAAATAACAAAGTCCTCGTGATAGGTATATCACCTTGTATGATAAGGCTTGTTACCCATAAAGACGTTAATAAAAATGATATAGAATTAGCGATTGAGGCCTTTAGGAATTATTTCTCCTAAAAGATTTATTTGATTAAGTGGGAAAGGTCAAAGGCACCAACTTTATTTTCGAGCATTTCAGGCAAGATTAGGATTTTTTTATCCGCGATAAAAGCATGGTCTGCTGCGCCCTTTGGAAAAGTAGCTAGAGTTTTTGAAGTGCCTGATTTTTGTACTTGAAAGACTTTTCCTGCAATCCAATCGGTGACTACATATCCACCTTTACCATCAGATTCTACTCCATCAAGATTTCCAAGAGGTTTGGCGGTAATAGGGGTTATTTTTTTCGTTTTAAGATTTAATGAAAGCAATCTTCCAAGAGTCTTAGTGGTAAAATCATCTTGAATTTCTTTACCCCATGCTCCGATGATGAGGTTTTCACCTTCAACGAGAAGACCATTGGGGTGTTCTATATCAGCTCCTTCCACCAGGATGGATAATTTTTTATTTCTGTACTGATAGATTTTACTAGCAATCATATCGCTGAAATAGACAGTTCCATCTAATCCACAAGCCAAGTCATTAAGAAATTTCGAATCTTCTACCTTGATGTCATGATCTTTAACTCCAGAATCAATCTTGAAGGAGACGATACGATTGATATCTGTTACCCAGATTCTTGAGCCATCACTCCGAATGCCTTTAGGAGCATTGAGTCCAATTGCCCACTTATCCTTGATAAGATTTCCTTTGATGTCGTATTTCGATATCCAACCGTCTCCATCTTTTCCCATCCCTCCACCTTCACCAATTTGTGAAATGAAAAGGTGACCGCTTGTTTTGTGTATATAACAACTTTCTGGGGCTTTAATGTTTTTATTAATACTCCATAGAGGAATTGATTTTTTCTCATCCGCATTGATAGAGAGATTGAAAAAATAGAGTAGCGTTATGCAGAGAAAATTAATTTTCATGATTGAGTAGGAATATAGATGGTTTCTTTCTTTGAGACGGTTAAATCATTTTTTATCGTCCAATTAAGTAGTGATGGATATTTTTTAAGAGGGGAAAGTTTTACTGAAAATATGGATCCAATAGGTTTTTCTTTGACCACTCTTCCATTTATAAGACCGGCTCGAACCACATTAATTTTTCCCCCAATCAATTCTTCTGAACCAGTATTGTTAGAGATTATTAAATATTGATTCATTATAAAAGCATTTTTGTTTTCTTTTGCAGTTTCCTCGTCAATGACGGATTTCGCCAATAACCTTAACTGTAAGTCTAAAGATTGAAGGTTGAATGTTTGATTGGATGAATTGTTTTTTTCTGGAGTTGGAGTTGGAGTTGGAGTTGGTTTTTTCTTTAGCTTGTTAATTGAGGCCAGAATAGCTTTCGGCGGTTTTCCATTTTTCACGTAATTTGCTAAAATTAAATTGGATTGGCCTTTCCTCCATTTATAGCCAGTGCCAAATGGTAATTTAATGGGCTGATTTTCTGATAAATCTCTCATTTCCACCTGATAGTGTTCCTTGAATAGATCAATAGGAGCTGTGTATTTTCCAAAAAATTGAATATTCCATCGTTTATTGGGAAAGTGTTTTATTGGAATACCCGAATCATCTTGGATAATAGCCGATGAACTAGAAAGAAGATGAGATCGGATTTCTGAAAAATAATTTTTGTGCATCAAGTAAGAGGCTGCCTTTACGTAAGAAATACCTTTAGGTAGACTTTGAAGGTATTTGATGAAACCGGATTTGTTGATATATCCATTCGCGATATTTGTTTTAAAGTAAGAAATTTTTATCGGCTTTCCTTGTTGATCTTCAGCAGTTATTTGAACGGCATCAGATCTTATTTTTTTGGCCCCCAGATTTTCAACAGTTCCATCTTTGTTTAATAATAGCTTTTCTATTTTTTTGATTTCGTATCCAGCGCCGGAGAGAAATAAGCACATTATTGGGAGAGTTCCTTCATAAATGGCATCAGATAATTCGGCTCTCATATCTAATGTTTTAAAAAAACTAAACCTTAGGCTCTCTTCCAAAATGGTTCGGATTTCTTTCAGTGCTTGTTCTGAACTCTCACCTTTAAGAATACTAGATTCTGGAACGGATCCTACGGGTTCAAGTCCGCAAAGGATATAATGATCAGTATCTGGAAACATATACAAGGCATGCAAGATGTCAGGGCCGCTAAATGGATATCTAAGTGTTTCTTTGCTCTGTTGAATTTCGGATAAATATTTTTCTGACCACGACTTCATTGGTAAGAGGTTGGACTTTTTGTATCTAGACCATGCCTTTGACATGTCCTCTTGATGTTTTCTCCAGAATCCATTTGAGGTAATTTCTTCTTGATTCGGGACTGATATTCCAGTGAGGAGTTTTGATGTTATATTTACATCATCAATATCTATACTTTTTTGTGCCCCAGCTAAGCCAGATGAGATAACACTAATGTAAAAGAAAGCAGAAAATTTAATTATGAATTGCATCTGTGTTTTGATTTAGATCGCAGTTTCATTGTTTTCTAAATCGTTTAAAGAATCTCCCATAAGGCCTCTAATTTCAACGAGTTCTTTTCTAAGTCCTGTCCTAAATAAAATCACGTCAGCCTTATGGACTAAGAAATTTGCTCCCATATCTAATAATCTTTTGTGTTCTTCATTAGATCCCCAGAAATGTATACCTGCTCCCAATCCCTTAGATCTTGCATTTCCTATAATTAATTCAACAGCATTTAAAAAGTCCGGATGATCATACTTTTCAGGAACGCCCAAACTGCATGACAGGTCATGAGGGCCTATTAGGACAGCATCAACGCCTTTAACGGATAATAAATCATCCAGATTTTCCATGGCGTCTGTGCTTTCAATATTTATCACTAGGCCATTTCCTCTATTATTTGTTTTTATATAACTTTCGAGTTCTGGTTCGATGGGTTCACATTGAAGTGCTCTTTCAAGTTTTTTGCCTTTTAGAGGTCTAAGTTTGGTCGCGCCTTTTAGAGCTTGAACTTGATCGACTCTTTCAATGTAGGGTGCCACTACTGCTGCCGCTCCATCATCTAAAGCGACCGTAGCTCTGTCAGGATCTGGATCAGTAATTCTAACCAGTGT
>CABXDI010000077.1 GCA_902510815.1 uncultured Verrucomicrobiota bacterium
TGAAGGACCAAGCGAAGAGGTTTCTGCTGAGGGAACATCTTCAACAGTGGCCAAAGGTGACAAAGTCGCCCGTAGCAGACAGGCTAATCCTACAAGATCTCGCCAAGGAAGAGGAGCAATAAATCAAAATTATACAAAGAACCTGCCTCCTGAATTTCGCAACCAAGTTAAAGCATACCTTGAAGCTATATCCACAGAAAAATAATGAGAACAACTATCACCTCTTTTTTTATTTTATGTTTATTTTCACTGAACAATTTATTTGCTCAGGATCCACCACCTCAAAGTGTCGGGGTAGCCAGGCTCACACCTGAAGTTAGAAATGCCATTAGCAAAGGCTTAGAATATTTATCAAAAGATGGCCTTCAGAGACCCGACGGCAGTTGGGGAGGCGACCAAAACCGTGTTGCTGAAACATCACTTGCTCTAATGGCATTCATGCTGCAGGGCCATGTACCAGGGAGAGGCACATATGGTATTAAAATGGAAAATGCCATTACATATCTTCTTAATCATGGCAGAAACCAGAGAGGTTATCTGGGAACTCCAAGAAATCATGCTGGAATGTATGAACATGGATTAGCTGTTCTAGCCCTCTCAGAAGCATGGGGACAGAGTAAAAATCCAAGAATTAAGTCAACACTAAGAAGTGCAGTCGACATCACTTTGAGAGCTCAAAATAGAGAGGGTGGATGGCGTTATAGCCCAGAACCCAGAGACGCCGACTTATCGATGACTGTCATGCAAATAGTGGCCTTGAACTCTGCCAGCGAAGCTGGTATTGCAGTACCACAAACCACCATAGACAAAGCGGCAGAATATGTTATATCCTGCCAAGATCTTGGTAGCGGAGGATTTAAATACACAGCAGGAGGTGGAGAGCCAAACTTTGCCAGAACGGCCGCAGGAGTTATGTCTTTGATAATGTGTGGCCAGCGTGACCGTAAGGCCACACAAAGAGGCATTGCTTTCTTAAAAGCTTTCCCTGATTCTAAGTTTAAAAGCACTAACCATTTTCATTATGCACACTATTATGCAGTACAATCCATGTACCAGTCTGGTGATGCAGATTTTAGAGCCTGGTACCCAAAAATCTCAGCAGAAATTGTTGCTAAGCAAAACAAAAATGATGGCAGTTGGAGTGGATCCTATGGTCAAGCATACGGAACTTCATTATCAATCCTAATACTTGGTGTACCATATAGATTTCTTCCAATCTATCAGCGCTAAATTTAAATGTGAATCCATTTGCCACACCTATATCATTTTATAGAATTTCGACTACCCATATTTTGGTAGTATTTTTAGTATCTTTTCTAACTCTCAACCCATATATGGTTGAGGCATCAGAAAGACCGTCAGGCACTATTGGATACCTTCAACAACTTGAAGAAAAAGACTGGATTCTAAAAGCTGAAGCTCTTCATTATTTATCAAAAAATAATGTTAAGGAAAGCAGTGAAAGTATATTCAAAATAGCAAATAACAATACTGAAAACCCATGGATCAGATCTAAAGCATTGATTGCATACTGTAAGATCCAAAATGATTCTAACATACCGCCTATCCTAACTTCATTTTCTTCATCTGAAGACCCTAAACTCCGCGCAGGGGCTGCTGAAGCTCTAAGCTTTATCACTGGCAATAATTCAGATGAATTATCTCTAAAATTAACTAAAGACGATAACGAGATGGTACAATTTCATGCTCTCGCATCGTATACCAAATTAAAAAAGCAAGAAGCGTGGCCATTGGTTCAAACAATGATCGATTCTCCTTCTCAGGAGACAATTCCTATAGTTGCTAAAGCCTTAATAAGGGTTGGCAATAATGAAGCCCTGAAAAAACTTCAAGAAATAGCCAACTCAGTTAAAAACAAAAGGGCTTTCATAGATTCAGTAAGCAAAACAAAAAATACAAATACAATTCCTTTATTATTAAATTTATTAGAAAAAACCAGCATTGATAATTCTAACTTTGACTACATAATTTCTGCTCTTTCAATTCATAATAATGAGACTTTAGCCAAGCCCTTAAGTGACCTTATTAATACTGGGCGAGATCCTGCAGTTTTCGCAGCGGCTCGTGTTATTACCCATCTCCTGCAAGATCCTAAAATCGGTAAAGAACTACGATCAGCAATAAATAACTCCAGCTCACCAGAAACACAAGAAGCTGCAATGATTGCGTTAGGGTCAAAAAACATGAACCCAGATTCTAACAAAGACTTCTTTATTGGTTATCTAAAAAACAAAAACCCTGATCTAAGAGTACTATCCATTCTATGCCTAAGTCACTGCCGCGAAGTCAACCTCTACAATCTTCTTAAAGAAACCATTAAAGATGAAGAGAGTAGAGTTTCCTTGGCTGCAATGAATGCTCTCATGCACACTCCTCTTGAAGATGCTCCTACTGGAGTCTTAGTATCTTATTTGGAAGAGGCTCTCGTAAATGCTGACACCGTAGTTCGTAAAGCTGCATTTGATCTACTCGCTCATGCTGGAAATGCTGATGATTTTGAGCCTGCCCTTGCCATGCTAGGTGAAGCGCTGAGTGGAACAGATACCATTCGAAGGGAAGCCGTTGCTGAAGCATTAGGTAGCATTGCTCCAGATAAAGGAGTAGCTAATGTTGCAAGGCGGCAAGGATATATTTCCAACTGGATGGTTCTAGGAACATTCCTCAATGACAAAGAACACAAAGCTTTTGCTAAAGAACTCGAACCTGAAAAGACCATCGACTTTGAGAAGACTTACCCTTCGACTTATGTTTGGGCTCTCCAAGGAAATCAACGAAAAGAAGGAGAGAAAGCAATAGAACGGGACATTGGCTGGGCAGAGGCAAGTGTAAATAAAACTAACGGGATGTTATTAATGGGACCTTTATTACCTCCTCCAGGGACATTTTCAATATCATATGCAGTCTCAGATTTTAATTCCACTAAAGAGCAGGAATTATTTTTAAGTTTAGACGGAGATGATGCATTTAAAGTTTGGCTTAATGGAGAAAAGGTTGCCGAAGCAATAGCTCCATACCTTCACAGACAAAGCTGCATTGCAACTCTAGAGAATATTAAAATTAAACTCAAAAAAGGGAAAAATAGAATTTTAATTAAGAGCGCAAATATTGAGAACGAGTGGTGGGTGAGGGCCCGCATCACTGATGCTAATAATAGGCCTATCGAATTATTCTAAGATGAAAATATTATCTTTATTATTATTATTATTCATCTCAAATAAGGCAGTCTTACATTTATCAGCTGACGAAAAAACACGCCTATTAGAATTAGCCGACCAAGCATATAATAACAATGATAGTGAAACTGGAAATCGTCACTTAAAAGAACTCATTGAATCTGAACCTGGCGACATTGATCAAACTATTATTTGCTTAGAAAAAATTTACGAGAGAGGAGATAGAAGTAACACTAACTCTAGATGGATGAGGTACGTTTCAAGTCGAATTTCTAGCCTCGAAAGACTTGGTCACATTTCTGCAAATTCATTACTCTACAGAGAAATTATTTCTGACGGATTAACCCGAGACATATCCGATCGAAATCTCTTTATAGCAGCTGAGAGACATGACGATATTGCCAACCGCAACCATTACGATCTGTACTGGAAGTCAACGAGGGCTAGAGCTCATAAAATATTAGGCTTGCCAACAACTAGAGATTTATTTGAAGAGTTAAAAAAAGATAAAGACATGAATCACCCTGATCCATGGATTAGGGAAAGGTGGGTACGGCTCAAGGAAATTCTAGAAAGTGACTTCAGAACACTCCCTCAACCTATACTCAAGCCACTTGAAGGAAGCCCTATGCCTGATCTTGAGCCTTATGATCCTGACGGACGCTGGCAACAAGTTCTTGAGCAGCCTGTTTCAAGATCTTCCAGACAAATTGACAGACTCATAGGCGTAACTCTTTTACCTGAGTCCATCGTTCCTTGGCGAGATATGACTGGAATTATTGATGCATCCTTAGCATTAGATTTACATCTACAAAGCTTTGATGGAAACGAGCTTAAGGAGCTAAGAAAAATTCAAGAGCGGTCATTTAAACGCGAAAACTTGGAACCGGACTTCACTAATCAACGAGCACTTGATCTATTCAGACGTTATCCATGGTCAACCAGCGCTCATAAGATTCTACTTAGAGCAGCAAACCGTAGTCTAATAGATGGACACGCACTTGCTGCTCTCCGCAGTTTTAAGGATCTATTAAATCATGCTGAAGACCCGAGAATTATTGCGTACTCAAAAACAGGAAAGTGGGTCGCTCTTTCAATAATTGAAGATAAGGATACTCTTGAAAAAGAAATTGCCAATTCGGAACCTAATCAGGAAATGTCATGGATGGGGAAAAGTTTAAAAGCGAGTGAACTAGGTGAAAAATTACTGAATTCTATTCCCGAACAAAAAGTCACAACTAAGCCCAAGCCTCTGAGCCAACTCATTCAAAAGAAAATTCAAATTCCTGCAGTTTCACCCTGGTTTGGAGGAGTGTACCCCGGAAGTATGACGCTCGACACTCAAATCATAAATGACCAAATTTTAGTTTCTAGTCGAAATCACTTAGCTCTTTACAGTGCTAAGGACCCTGAAAAAGCCATTTGGTCTCAACCTCGACTACCGATGAACGGTGACCAATCTAAAAGCAATTTTTCACCAGGATACTTTATTCCTGAAATTAAGGATGGAACTCTTTATACTCGGTGGGGTTTCATGGCGATGCCTCAAGGCATTGCCGCATTTGACTTAAAATCAGGTAAAGGAAAATGGCTTAAAGATGATTTTGGTTTAGGGCAAAATCAAAACATTATTCCAATAAGTGACCCAGTAATTTCAGATGGATTGATATACGTACTCATCTGGAACTCCAATGGAGGTCAAAAGTTAGAACTCGCATGTTTCGAAGAAGTCACTCAATCCTTGGTATGGACAAGCACAATTGTACAAGCTGGTAAATCCAGTGATATAATTGGAAATCTAGAAAAAGCTCGACAGGAAATCAGAAGTTTTGGTAATCGAGTCAGTTTAAGTGGTGGATCAATTTATCTTAACAGTAATGCTGGTCTAATTGCACGCTGTGATCCTCGAGATGGAAAGCCTGACTGGATTCATTACTACAGCAATTCTCCAAGTCCGGGATTAGGAGGACTGGGGTGTAGTCCCATAATCAATGATGACCTTGTCGTTTGCATGACCAAGGATTCAGGTAAAGTCTTTGCACTTGACTCCCAAACTGGAAAAGTCGTCTGGGAAAACACTCTAGCACTTGGCATTGAGTATCTAGGAATGAATAACGAGAGTCTCATTATAAGAGGCCAATTTTCATTGGCTGCAATCGATCTAAAGAAAGGGGAAACGATTTGGCATACAAAAATTTCAGAACGAATAATTGGTCGTTCCCAGATGATTGGTTCATCTATTTACCTAGCAAAAACAAATGGCATCATTGAATTCGATGCTAATAGTGGAGCCATGGTTAACTCCATTAAGTGGGACAAGGATGTAGGACAACCTCTTTCATACCTTATTAATAAGGATTCAATCTATGCAATTAGTGATTCTCCAAGTGGGGGCGACATAGCAGTATCAGAACCCATTAATCCCGACGCTTCTACAGAAACGCAAAATTTATCCCCTAATCTCAAAAGGCAATGGACGCTGATGCGCAATAATGTAAATATGATCAGAGCTCCATACCAATCACCGCTATCTAATCACGCGTTTATCTTCAGTGACGGCCTCCTTGAATGCCTCGAAATATCATCAAAAGGAAAAATAAAATGGAGAAGATTTATTAATGCCATACAACCGGTATTCCAGATTTTGGATGATAAGTTGCTTCTTCTAACGGGAACTGGCCAACAAAGACAGTCAATTGCATTTAATGGAATGACTGGTCAAATCCTATGGCAAAAGGAAGTACCTGCTGAAGCCAATCTATTAATTAAATGCGGTGACGTTGGGTTAATGCATGACAACAAAACGGTTCTTTATGCTTTTGATCCGAATAGTGGAGAAAGATTATGGCAAAGAAGAATAGCCCTCGGTAATCTTACAATTCCTCAATGGGATGGTAAGGTCATAAATGTTTTCCAAACTTCTATGGGACGAGCTCCTTGGCACTTAAAAATCGAGCCAAAAACGGGCCAACTAATTGACGATTATGACGTAAATATCATCAACGATGGTGGAAATTATTCAGATGGTAAACTTGTAGGCAATGGATATTACCAAATAAAATTCGATAAGGTTAAAGCCAGATACATACGACTTGTAATGAAATCTGAGGTCAATGGAATGGGCTGGTCTTCAGCAGCAGAAATTCAACTCGGTGATGAAAATGGAGAAAATATCGACCGGTCTAAATGGAGAGCTCATTATACTGACAGCTATGAACCTAAGTCTCGCATGAACACTCAGCTTAAAAATGTTTTTGATGGCAACCCAAGTAGTTGGTGGCACTCACAATGGCTTGGTAAAATCCCCCCCCACCCTCACGAGATACAAATCGATCTTGGGGAGTCCTCTTCATTTAACGCCCTTCGTTATTTGCCAGCTGTCATCATCAACAATAATGGAATGATTAGTGAATACGAACTATATGCAAGTGATGATCCTGAGCAATGGGGTGAAACTGTCGCTAAAGGGATAATGGTAAGAAGACTTTTTATCGACAAAGCTCAATTTGTTGAAGGTGGAGTTGTTTTAGAATCGAGAGACCGTAAAGGTGGAAAAAGAAACCTTTACAGCTATGCATTAGATGGAACTAAAGCCCAGCTCATTGCAAAAGATCACCAGATACGTATGTGTCATGGGAAATACTTACTTGCAACGACAAGGAACGAAAAAAATCAAGAAGTCTATGTCGTTCTAAAACCGGGAGATAAAAACTATCGATTTGAGATTGGAGCAGGCATACAATGTGATCATCATAAGATAATTTTTGAAAATGATAGATTATGCTTCGCTAGCCATAAAATGGTGATTGCTGACCTTGCTCAGAAAAAATTTATTGTTAACCCTACTTCACCCCTCAAAAAAATTGATAAAAATGGTCTCGTTCTGGGGATAGCAGATAATAAGGTTATGAAGTTAATTCTTAGCGAAAAAGGTCGTCCACTGTACTTCATGGATTTACATAATGGAACCGTTCAAGAGCCTCTTTCTTTTATGGAAGAAGAAATAGAACCTCCTAACAAAATCGTTTATCCAAATCCTAAGTTTGAAAAAGTGTTACTGCTACCGAGTAAATTGGGAATAAGCGCTTACGTTACAAAATAATACAATGACCTATTGATCTTAATTTGATGGCTCGTGAAAAATTCTCACGTCAACATCTGAAGAACCAATAATTTCCTGAGCCCTCTGAAGAGCATTTTTCGTAGCAATATTTGGATTACTCACAGAACCTGGGAAAATATTTTCTCTACCTATAAATTTAACGGCACCAGAGCTTTTAAGTACACGGTATACATCTTTCATTACCCCACTGATTAATAATTCACTACCATTACTACGAAGAAAAGTCACCAACTCTTCAAGAGCAATGACACTCGTTGCATCGAGATGCCTGGCATTCTTCATCCGAAGAATAATAA
>CABXDI010000078.1 GCA_902510815.1 uncultured Verrucomicrobiota bacterium
AGAAATAAGACCATGGAAATGGCAGCGAAATTGATCCTTCGGAGGTAATTCATTTTTCTAGTAAGATATCCTTGTGGGTAAAACAAGTGGATTATGATCAATAAGTTACAAATGATTCAAGCTATTAATTTGTTAATCAATGAAACTTAAATTTTAATTTTATCTTTTTTTTGTTTAATTATCACCTAGTTAAGGTGCTAATAATTCCGTATAAGTGACTAATTTTGAGCCAATTAAGTAAAATTCTAAATCAGTCGACTGTTTTATTGTTATAGTAAATTATAATAAAGTTTGTAAAAAATACTTAATATTGATTAAATTTTGTTGGCTTCAAGTGTTATTCACAGGAAAATCCATTAAAGAGTGAAAGAAAATTTTTACACAGAAGCAACAGAAGCACCCCAATCGGAATTTGATATTTCTCTACGCCCACCAGAACTAACCGACTTTTTTGGACAATCGAAAGTCAAAGAACGCATCTCTTTAATGATTGAGGCTGCACAAAAAAGAGAAGATGTCCTAGCTCACATTCTATTGTCAGGCCCACCAGGTTTAGGTAAAACAACCCTCGCACACATCATTGCAGGAGCGACAGGTTCCCAACTTCATTCAACAAGTGGTCCTCAAATCGAAAAAGCCGGTGACCTTGCTGGCATTCTTACAAACCTTAAACGAGGAGATGTTCTTTTTATCGATGAAATTCACAGACTTCATCCAGCAATAGAGGAATACCTATATCCAGCAATGGAAGATTATCGACTCGATATCATTATTGATCAGGGCCCAAACGCCAGAACCATAGAATTAAGCCTGCCCAGATTTACACTAGTCGGTGCTACTACTAGGGCTGGTATGCTAACAGCTCCACTGCGGTCAAGGTTCACGATGACCAACCGGCTGGATTATTATAACGCAGAAGATCTCACGAAAATTGTGACCCGATCTTCAGGACTTCTTGGGGTAAGCATTGAAGAAGGCGGGGCGCTTGAAATAGCCTCAAGGTCTAGAGGCACCCCCAGAGTAGCAAATTCACTATTAAGGTGGGTCCGTGATTTTGCACAAGTTAGAGCAGATGGAACTATCACTGAAAAAGTAGCTGACGATGCGCTCAAGATGATCGACATCGATGATGACGGTCTGGATGAAATGGACAAAAGAATTCTTGAATCAATGATTTATAAATTTGATGGAGGTCCGGTAGGGCTAAGCTCTTTAGCCGTTGCAGTGGGAGAGGATGCCTCAACAATAGAAGAAGTTTATGAACCATACTTAGTGATGCAAGGAATGATCACTCGCACTCCTAGGGGTAGGGTAGCAATGAGAAGATCTTATGAAAAATTGGGCATTAGCGCCCCAAAAAATGTTTCAGATTCAACGCCTGGACTCGGCCTAGATTAAAATTTCTTGTAACGAACCAGAACTTATAGATCCCTCGATTGCCTCGATCGTTTTTTGAGCCTTAATGGCATCATCAAGATTTGATAGCGGGTTCTTACCATTGCCAATACACTCTTCAATAAAAAATCGAACAGTGTTACGGATGGAATAATGATAGGCAGAATAAGTATGAGAATGGACGACCGCTTTTTGATTCTGCACCCAATCAGCATGACTAAATCGGGTTGATCCTTTTGTTCCAATCACTTTAATTGTGAAAGTCCAATTATCGCTTGCATGATCATCAGCAGCAAAACTGGCTTGAAAGTGCGCTAAAGCGCCACTCTCTAATTTGAGAATAGCCATCGCGAGGTTTTCTTTTTCAACAGTCCCATCATTGATCGTAGATGACATGGCTGTGGCGGCTTTAGGCGCTCCTCCAAGATAGCATGTTATGTATGAATGATGAGTAAGAATTTGCCTAATCACTCCAGGGTATCTTTGAGCAACTTTTTCAGGGTGATGAATATTGTATAAAATATAAATCGTAACGAGATCTCCCAACTTCCCAGAGTCCAATAGCTGCTTTGTCTTAATCACACTATCCTCATAAAGATAGTTATGAACAGGAACACAAAGTTTTCCTCTCTGGTTCGCAACATCTCGAATCTCTTCAATTTCATCAACTTTTGAACTAACCGGTTTCTCCAGAAGCACATGCTTTCCAGCCTTCAATGCATTGATCGCACATTCTCGATGCTCTTCGAGGGGTGTTAGAATAAACACAGAGTCGATTGATGAGTCAGATAGCATAGACTCTGAGGAATCATATGATCTACAATTATATTCCTCTGATTTCTTTTGAGCCTTGCTCTTATCAATGTCAAATAGACCCACTAATTCTGCGCCATAACAATCTTCAATACCGGCAAAATGCAAGTCGGCAATGTCTCCTGCTCCGTAAAGGCCTATTCGCGTTTTCATAGATTTGTTAGGGTTTACCTATCCCAATCTGGAACTCATAATATTCAGGATTAAGATCAGCAAAAGGACCCCTTAATTTGTTGATTTGCTCTCTTTCTCCATGAATCTCTAAGCGGATGAGATCAGAAATCGCCAATGCATCGCCTATTATTGAATGGACATTCTCAGCGTGGGCTAACAAACCCTCAGCCCCTTCATAAGCTTCTCTACAATAAATGACATCCCCAGACTTTGTGAAATCATACCACAAACAACCTGATTCTTTAATAGTGGCCTCGGTAAATCGCCTGCTAATTTCTAAAAATTCATCCATCTTGCCAGGGTGAACCTTAAAATACGGATGTATACTAACTACGTTACTCATTACCTATTCTTTGCATATCTCATGAATTTTGGTCAAGCAAAGGGTGACTTAATCATAAAAAACTTGAGTTATAGATAACTAAAATTGTGAATACTCTTGAACAAGATTAAATGAGGATCATCATCTTAAATATGCAAAAAAACTTAATCTCAACTTTAGTTTTCGTACTGAGCATGCTGTGTTGCTCAGCTCGAAATCCAAATATCGTTTTTATACTAGCGGATGATCTTGGATACAGTGAGCTGGGCTGCTTCGGTCAAAAATGGATAAAAACCCCGCACATTGATAGACTTGCAAAAGAGGGAATGAAATTTACCCAACATTATTCTGGTCAGGCCGTCTGTGCTCCTTGCCGCTGCGTTTTAATGACTGGCAAGCATCCTGGTAACGCATATATAAGAGATAACGGTGACCCAAAAGACGGCTCAACAAAAAATTTTCCTTTTCCTGGTCAGAATCCCATACCTGATAATGAGGTAACCATTGCAGAAGCTCTAAAAGATAAAGGATACAAAACTGCAGCCATAGGCAAGTGGGGACTAGGTCACTTTGGAACAAGCGGAGACCCAAACAAACAAGGTTTTGATTTATTTTTCGGCTATAATTGCCAAAGGCATGCGCATAACCACTACCCAAAGTTTCTTTGGAGAAATGGAGTAAAGGTTCCTATGCCTGGAAATGAAAGAAAACTTGATGGGAAAATTCATTCTCAGGATGCATTCACCAAAGAGGCGCTCTCTTTTATTAAGAATAATAAAGATGACTCTTTCTTCCTCTACCTTCCTTATGCAATTCCCCACCTAAGCATACAAACTACAAACAAATGGTTAAATATGTATAAGGGTAAAATCCCAGAAGAAGAACATACACATAGGGGTTATTTGAAACATCCATTTCCTAGGGCAGGCTACGCCGGAATGGTCACCCAAATGGATGATTCTGTAGGACAAATCGTTTCCCTAATTGATAAACTCAATTTGAGGGAGGATACCCTGATCATTTTCACATCCGATAATGGGCCTACTTTTAATCGCCTAGGAGGTTCAGATTCTGATTTTTTTAGGAGCGCAGGTGAATTTAAAGGTTTAAAGGGCAGTCTCTATGAAGGTGGAATTCGTGTTCCCACTATAGCACGCTGGCCAGGCAAAATTAAAGCCGACTCCACCTCAGACCATATCAGTGCCTTCTGGGACTGGTTACCAACCTTCTGCGAAGTAGCAGCAGCTAAAGTTCCTAAAAACACTGACGGAATATCACTACTTGCAGCAATGAAAGGAGAAAAACAAAAAACACATGAATTTCTTTACTGGGAATTTCCGTCCTATGGCGTTCAGCAAGCAGTGCGAATGGGAAACTGGAAGGGAATTAGACAAAAAATGTCAAAAGCTAAAACATCAGCCGACCTTAAAACCGAACTTTATGATCTAAAAAATGATCCAGGTGAAAATACAAATCTAGCCAACAAACGTCCAGATATTATCGATAAAATTGAGTTAATCATGAATCAGGAGCATACACCTAGTAATCTATTCCCTCTCCTTCCAGAAGAAAGACAACTAGCTCGAAAGGCAAAAGCGCAAAACTCTAAGCAAAAAAATGGAGGATAAGTTGGCAAAAAGAACTTGGGTTGAAATAAATCCTGAGGCACTTAAAAAAAACCTGACTATTTGCCGAGAATCAGCTCCAGGTTCAGCAGTGATGGCTGTTGTAAAAGCCGATGCATATGGGCATGGACTCACAGAAACAGTAAAGGCTCTTGAGTCACAAATCGATGCCTTTGGCGTTGCAACTCTTAAAGAAGCGATAACCATCATTTCTCTCATTTCGGAAAAAAAAACGGTCATGATACTTGGTGCATTGTTACCAGACGAAAGGGAAACAGCAATAATGCAAGATATCCATGTTACCGTATCAAGCCTACAGGAAGCTCAAGAGTTTAGTGAAATAGGTAAATCAAATGATAAAGAGGTAAAGGTTCACCTAGTTCTTGATACAGGCATGGGACGGTTAGGATTCTCTGATAATAACTTCGCTAGGAATTGCCAAGAAATAAAAGCTCTGGATTACATCTCTATCTCAGGGGTAGCTACTCATTTCCCTTGTTCAGACATAGACGATGAATTTACAAATCAGCAAATAAAAACATTTAACTCACTGCTTCAGGATTCAAATATAAAACCGAAGTGGATTCATCTTGCAAATAGTGCAGCAACGCTCCGCATAGGTAATTCAAGCGGGACCATGATACGCCCAGGTTTAATGATCTATGGAATATCTCCAATAAAAGACCAAGACTCTGGATTAAAGCCAGCAATGGAATGGAAGGCTAGAATAAGTCAAATAAGAAAGTTACCTCTGGGATCTAGCATTAGTTATGGACGATCCTTTATCACTGAAGCTGAAACTAGGGTAGCTACAGTCGCAGTTGGGTATGGAGATGGATATCCAAGATCATTATCGGATAAAGATGCAGAAGTTATCATCAAAGGTAAAAGATGTAGAATCCTTGGAAAAGTTACTATGGATATGATCATGGTAGATGTAACTCAAATCGATCAGCTTCTTGAATCTGGGGACGAGGTAACACTTATAGGGACCGAAGGAAATGAATACATAAGCGCTTTGGAGCTTGCAAACAAGGCCAATACTATACCCTGGGAAATCCTAACTAGCATTTCTCCACGAGTGGAAAGAATGATTTGCTTGGAAAATAAAGAATAGATAGAATCAAGATCTGGTTTACTTTTATTAAAGCCCAAAATTAAAGAACTGTGCTACAAATTATTTTCAATGAAATCAGTGCAGCTGAAATATCTAGCCTTAGCACGATTGATCAGCTTGAACTCTTAAACCAGTTCAAAGTTAAACATGAGGATCTTGATCAAACTGGAGATGAAAAACCTTTTGGTACGATTGAAAGAGATGGAGGAAAATTATACAGATATAAATCCCAGGACTATAGGATCTATTTTGAAGTGACAGATAAAAATGTGATTGTTCATCGAGTTCTCCACAAGAATACGCTTAAAGACTTTTTATTTAGGTCTAATTTACCAGTATCGGAGGATAAAGCTTTGAGTGAATCTAAAAACTTTTGGAAGCTCATCGAAGAGGGTGAGAAAGCTCAAAAAGTTTAAATTTAATATCTTATTTATGAACTTAGCAGAACTTATTGGGAACGAAGAAAAGCGATTAGCGAGGTTCCCAATAGCTAGAGAAAAAATCTTTTTGTCGCATGCAGCAGTAACTGCACTACCTCACTGTGCAGCTCAAGCGATGGCAGACTATGCTTATTCGAGTTGTAAAGATCATCAGGAATTTCCTGAGTTCATGAAAACGATGACCGAGACTCGTCAACTGTCAGCTGATTTAATCGGTGCTGAGGCTTCAGAAATAGCGCTCTTGGGTCCAACATCATTAGGCCTGAGTCTCTTTGCAAAAGGCATTAGTTGGGAACCAGAAGATGAGGTGATCTGTTATATGGATGATTATCCAGCCAACGTCTATCCATGGATGGAACTTGAAAGAATTGGAGTGAAAGTTAAATATCTAAAGTCTGAAGAATTAGGTGTCATCACCCCTGAATTGATTGAGTCTAACTTATCTGAAAAAACCCGATTAGTCGCACTGGCTAGCTGCAACTACCTTACTGGATACCGTATTGATATTAATTCAATCGGGAAAATGTTAGGGCAAAAAAATGTTCTTTTTGCTCTAGATGGAATACAAACTTGTGGAGCATTTCCTACTAATGTTGAACATGTTGATTTCATGAGTGCCGATGCACATAAATGGCTTCTCGGGCCAATGGCAATTGGCATCGTCTACGTTAAGAAAAAAAACTTTGATCTTTTAAGGCCAGCACTGCTGGGTGCATGGAACGTTCGATCACCAGACTACATCACTCAGAAAGAAATTTCCTTTCACAATTCTGCCAGAAGATATGAACCTGGAGTTCTTAATGCATCTGGAATTGTAGGCCTCAAGGCTGTACTAGAAATGATTCAAAAAATTGGAATCGACTCAATATCAAAAAGATTACTAGAAATTAAATCAATTCTTGTCGAAGGAGTTGAATCTTTGGGATACAAAATTCATGGTCCAAGAAACGGAAAAAATGCATCCTCCATCACATCCTTTAGTCACCATACGGAAAAATCTTCAGAAATCTTCGCAAATCTAAATAAAGCGGGAATCATTGCCTCTTGCAGAAAAAACCGTAAAGGTGAGGAATTATTGCGCTTTAGCCCTCATTTTTATAATACACAAAGAGAAATCAACCAGTCTTTGGACATTTTAGCCAAGCTTAGTTGCTGAAGGGCTTGACTCGAGAGCAGAAACGCATGATTTAGTATAGAAGTTTAATTATTTAAATTCTGAATAGGCCTATGCCAGTTACAAGAAGAAATAAAAAATCTGAAGACGAACAGCCTCCGAGCAAGGAAATTGATTTAACCAAGATCAAGGATCTTATAAAACTCATGGAAGACCATGACCTGACTGCCTTTGAATTAGAGGATTCAGGTTATAAAGTTAGACTCGAAAAAGGTGGTAACCAGGAACAAATTGTTGCTGCTCCACAACCCGTTATAACTGAAGAGAAGGGTCCAGAAAAAATTGTTGCTGAAGACACTGAAGAAATATCAGCACCAATGGTTGGGACTTTTTATAATTCTCCTTCACCTGACGCAGATGCCTACGTTAAGGTTGGTGATTCAGTTGATGAAGGCACAGTCGTATGTATCATTGAGGCTATGAAAGTCATGAACCAGATCAAAGCTGATAAGTCTGGTGTCATTCAACGAATTCTTGTTGAAGATGCAACCCCTGTTGAGTATGGACAGGGACTATTTGTCATTGCCTAATTTAATTAAAG
>CABXDI010000079.1 GCA_902510815.1 uncultured Verrucomicrobiota bacterium
TCTCTCCAACATCACCCAAAGATTTCTCATATCTTCACCAAAGAATTCACTGCTCTCAAATTCTTGCCTCATCCGTTTTAATAAACCCGGATCAACATTTGAAAGCCCCTTCTTACCCGAAAAATGTGACAAAAGTGAGTCAAACATAACAACACCGAGACCAGAATCTTTAGATCTCGTTATTGGGGATATTTCGTGTTCGTCTTTCATTTTAGTAACACAGGTTACAAGCTTGCCTCTCGCAATGGAGAGCGCTAATATCCCTATTAATGAAAATTCGCACAATACTTACAATTATGAGCCTTACAAGCTCAAGCCTATTTGCTGACCACCACGCAAAAGGCAACAATGATTTTATGCCTATTTTTGATGGCAAGAGTCTTAAAAACTGGAACGGAGATCCTAAATTCTGGAGCGTTAAGGATGGGGCAATTACCGGTCAAACTACTGCAGATAATCCCACAAAAGGAAATACTTTTATCATTTGGGAAGCTGGAGAACTTGATGATTTTGAACTTAAATTAAAATTCAAAATAGATGCAGGCAATTCAGGAATACAAGTAAGAAGTTTTAAATTAGATAAGGGTCCTGATCAATGGAGAGTAGGTGGTTACCAAGCAGATTTTGAAGCTGGTGACACTTGGAGCGGGACCGTCTACGGCGAACAATTTGGCGGTGTCTTTGCTAAAAGGGGGCAGCGCGTCACTATAGACGATAAAGGTAAAAAAACACAAGGTGAAGCTGTCGGTGACCCGAAGGAGCTAAACAAGGCTATAAAGAAAGGTGATTGGAATGAATACCACATTATAGCAAAGGGTTATAATATTAAACAGTCCATCAATGGTAAGCTCATGGCTGAAGTGACAGATAATGGCCCTAAGAAAAGAAGACAAGGCATACTCGCGTTACAACTGCATGCAGGCCCACCAATGACAGTTCAATTTAAGGACATCATGTTAAAGAGACTTAAACTTGAAGACGCTAAAAAGATTTGTTTTTATGCAGGCACAAGATCTCACGGTTGGGGTTCTCACGAACACAATGCAGGAAACATACTTCTAGCTAAAAGATTAAGAGCTCACTATGGAGATAAAATTGTTACTAGTTTATACAAAGATGGCTGGCCTCAAGACCCAACTGCAATGCAAAATGCAGACGCTCTAATTATGTTTTGCACTGGAGGAGGGGCACACTTTGCAAAATTTCATTTGAGACAAATAGACTATCACCAAAAAAGAGGCATGGGAGTTGGCTCTATTCACTATGCTGTTGAGATACCAAAAGGCAATCAAGGGGGTGATAAGTTTCTCGATTGGATGGGTGGTTTTTTTGAGGCTCATTGGTCAGTAAATCCTCACTGGACACCAGAATTTAAGGATTTTCCAGATCATCCCGTAGCTAACGGAGTAAAGCCTTTCAAGATAAATGATGAGTGGTATTACCATATGCGTTTTAGAGATGGCATGAAAGGTGTCACCCCAATACTCAGTGCACTTCCTGGACCTGAGACCCTTAAGAGGCGTGATGGAGCGCATAGTGGAAATCCCCACGTGCGAGCTTCTGTTCTTGAAAGAAAAGAAAAGCAGCACGTTGTATGGGCAACAGAGAATAAGGACGGTGCAGGCAGAGGCTTCGGTTTTACAGGAGCGCATGTTCATAATAATTGGGCAGATGATAATTTTAGAAAAGTCGGACTCAATGCGATAGCTTGGATTACTGGATTAGAAATTCCCGAAGGTGGAATCCCAAGTGAAACTCCTGACAAAGAGGAACTTGAATCGAATCAAGATTATGCCAAAAGGCGATAATCCAAATCTATTCATTCAAAACATCTATCTATTTTTATTAAAGAGCGTTTTATAAAATTGCACCCGCCCCGATTGGGCATTAAAGATCTCCAAAAATGAGTTCAATGATTGAATCCCTTATTAAGGCCGCTTTTGAGAATAAAGCGAGTGACATCTTTCTGAGTGCAGGACACGTGGCTAGAATGAAAGTCAACGGGCAGCTTATGATTGCTGGGGATGAAGCTATTGAATCTGAGGATATGATTGCCTTTTGGAAAAGGTGTGGTGCGGATCCAGAATATGATGGCGACAGAGACTCAAGTTATGTAGCGCATAATGGTGTTAGATTCCGAGTTAACTTGCACAGACACCTCGGAAATTTAGGAGCTGTATTAAGACAAATTAATACAGAAATCCCTGAAATTGAAAGTTTAGGTCTTCCAGTTGAATTGTTAACAAGATGGGTCTCTGCACCATCGGGCTTAGTATTAATTACTGGACCAACTGGATCTGGTAAATCAACAACTTTAGCATCAAGCCTTGAATGGCTTAATCAAAATTCTGCAAAACACATTGTTACCATCGAAGATCCAATAGAATACTTGTTTGAATCTAAAAAATCTCTTTTTACTCAAAGAGAAGTTCATACTGACACAGATTCATTTGCAAGAGGACTTAGAAGCTCATTGCGGCAGGCCCCAGATGTTATTCTTCTTGGGGAAATTAGAGATCCCGAAACAGCTAAAATAGCACTTCAGGCGGCAGAGACAGGACATCTAGTTTTAGCAACATTACACAGTGCCAATGTCTCTGAAACAATTGAAAGACTGACTAATCTTTTCCCCAGCCAAGACCGTGAAAGTCAGCTGCAATTACTTTCAAATATGTTGATAGGTATTTGTTGCCAAGTTCTCTTACCATCAGCTTATGGGGGACTCCACTTAGTAACTGAGCACTTGGAAAACACCGGGGTCATAAGAAATTACGTAAGAGAATCCAGAATACCTGAAATCGTAGATTTTATCGGTCGAGGTGATAACCCAAATAACAAATTATTTATGGACGCACTAGTTAAAGCCACTCAGAAGGGACATTTAACTCAAGAAGAAGCTTCAACAGCATCCGGTAATGAGTCTGATTTTGACAGAGCCATGAGAGGCATATCTTAATTTCTTTAAATGAGCAGCAAAAAACATATCGTCGATTATTTAACTGAAACTAGAGATCGAGGAGGATCTGATCTTCACATCACTGGAGGTGCCCCTCCGGCATGCAGGGTAAATGGAACGCTCGAAGCACTAACAGAATTCGACATTACTCCTGATGAGGCAAAGGAACTAGTGATGGGAGTTCTTTCAGAATCGCAAAGAGCACGACTAGAAGAGGATCTTGAATTAGACTTTTCGATATCAATCAAGAATGTTGGCAGATTTAGAGCAAATGCACATTATGTAAGAGGGTCAATTGAAGGTGCTTTTCGTTATATACCTACTGAAATACCGGAGCTTTCTCAACTTGGACATGGGCAATCTGTTAATGATCTATGCTCTTTGAGGCAAGGGCTTATTCTAGTCACTGGAGTCACTGGTGCTGGAAAGACCACTACTATTGCATCAATGATTCAAAAAATATTAAAGGAAAGATCATGCGTAGCAGTGACCATAGAAGATCCAATAGAATATGTCTATGATCATGGATATGGACTTGTTAAACAAAGAGAATTAGGACCTGACACGCACAGCTTTTCAAACGCCTTGAGATCCTCACTCAGACAAGACCCAGATATAATAGTAGTCAGTGAATTACGTGACTTAGAAACAATCAGGACAGCTATAACGGCTGCTGAAACGGGCCACTTAGTTATTAGCACACTGCACACAATTGATGCGCCAAAATCATTAGACCGAATGATAGACGTATTTCCTGCTGATCAACAGGAAATGATAATTACACAGCTAGCGAATTGCCTGCAGGCAGTTGTTTCTCAAAGACTGATAACCCGACAAGATCTTCCCGGCAGGGTGATGGCTTCAGAAATCATGAGAATTAACCATGGAATTCGAGCTTGCATGATTGAAAGAAAATTCGAACAAATCGTAGGATTAATACAAATCGGAAGCCAAGAAGGCATGCACACTATAGATGAGAGCCTTGCACACCTCCTAGTTAATAGACATATTTCACTTAACGATGCACTCCTTAATTGTCGAGATGAGGAATATATTCACCAAAATTTTAAGGCTGTAGAAGCATCTACAAAGGCTTGAATTAATTCCCTCATTAATTAGATTTAATAAGAACGATGATTGCTGATTACTTCTGGAAAATTATTTTTGTCATAATTCTTATAATAGGGTTGAAATTTTGGCTCGATGTTAACGATAAAAATAATATCTACGAAAAGAACTTAAGAGCGCTAACAGAAATTCTCGAAACCCCTCCATCGAAAAGCGATAAACAGTGTCAAAGATTAGCATTCCAATCAATCTTTCACCTATATGAAATGGATAGAATTAAAAGAATGAAATTTCTTTTCTTCAAAGGTGAGAAATTAGATATAGGTACTGTGCTTAAAGAAATATTTGATGCAGATTATCTAGATGCAAAAAACAGCCTAATCAAAGATGTATTGGAAGAGAATTATAGCACTGCTGAAGAATTTGGTTTATTTGAAAATGAGCAAAGTTTGGAAGCCCTTGAAGAGGGTAGAGCAACAAAGATTATGGGCGGTCCATGGCGAGGCGAGTTATTGGTAGTAGGACATTATATTTCTCCTGATATTAGTAAAAAAGTTCAGTTTCATTTTGTTAACAGAATAATACTACCAAAAAGCGTCAAAGCCGCAATGGCCTTTGCAGATATAACTAAAGACGTTAGAGATAGAGCCGACAGATTGAAACGTGGAGGAGTCCTAGACACTAAATCATTCGACGAAATCATCATCCAGTATAATACGATAAGAGAATTATCTACTAGATAATTAGAGAATCTAAAAACTTGAAACCTTTAATTTTATTTATCTGCACTGGAAACATATGCCGTAGCCCTATGGCAGAAGGATTATTTACTAAGCTAGTTAATGATACTGGCTCTTCCTTTAAAATATCATCAGCAGGAGTATCCACGTTTGGCGGTCAAACTCCCAGCAAACACACCCTAGATATTCTTAAAAAAGAAGGAATAGATCTATCAGCTAATACCAGCCAAATGGTTAGTGATGAATTAATTAATCAGGCCTCGTATATATTTGCGATGTCATCAAGCCATCTGCAAGCAATTGAAAGCATGTTCCCTAAAGCGTTGAAAAAGACCTTCCTAGTCACCGAGTTTTGTGACAATCAATCCGTTCACGGTACAGATGTACCCGATCCATATGGTGGAACAATTAAAGAATATGAGCACACGAAAGACTTATTAGACGTATCATTACCTAGTATATTAAAATTTCTCGAAACACAAAACTGACCACTTCTAAATGTCAAAACCACTACCTATACTTATAGCCAGTGATCATGCTGGTTTTGAATTGAAAAAATCTCTCATAGCCCACCTTGTAGAGAAAGGCTATGAGACAAAAGACCTTGGAACTGAATCTTCTGAATCGACTGACTATCCTGACTATGCTCATGAGCTTAGTAACATCATATCACGAAAAGAAGCCTCAATAGGAATTCTAATATGCCACTCTGGAATAGGAATGAGCATTACAGCCAACAGACACCCTCAAATAAGAGCAGCCGTCGTAAATGATCCAAATGATGCCTCTCTAACAAGAACTCATAATGATGCAAATGTTCTTTGCTTGGGAGCTCAACGAATGGAATTAGAAACAGCCAAGGAAATAACAGAAGCATTTATTAATGCAGATTTTGATGGCGGGGAAAGACATGTGCGAAGAATTAGCAAAATTAACATTGAGCCCAATAGTCTAAATGCAATTGATCCTGAACTTGCAACAGCTATTGATCAAGAAATCGAAAGACAGCAAAACAACATTGAATTAATTGCTAGTGAAAATTTCGCAAGCGAAAATGTTCGGCTTCTTCAAGGCAGTCACCTAACCAATAAATATGCTGAAGGTTACCCTGGAAAAAGGTGGTACGGAGGATGCGAAAATGTTGATATCGCGGAATCTTTGGCAATAGAAAGAGCAAAGGAATTATTTGGTGCCTACCATGCAAACGTACAGCCTCACTCCGGATCACAGGCAAACGCAGCAGTATATTTCAGCTCATTAGAGCATGGTGATAAAATTCTCGCAATGGATCTTTCTCATGGTGGACACCTGACACATGGGCACCCAGCAAATTTTTCTGGCAAATTTTATGAGATTTCTTCATATGGCGTCAATGAAGAGACCGAGCAAATTGACTATGATCAGCTCAAATCTCAAGCCGAGAAAGTGAAACCAAAAATGATAACAGCAGGAGCTTCAGCCTATCCAAGAATTATAGATTTCGAGAAAATGTCGGAAATCGCAAAGTCTGTTGGAGCCTTACTCTTTGTAGACATGGCACACATTGCAGGCCTTGTTGCTGGAGGAGTACATCCTTCACCCATTGGTTATGCAGATTTTATAACAACTACAACTCACAAATCCTTAAGAGGCCCTAGAGGTGGCCTAATTTTATGTGGCGAAGAGTGGGCAAAAAAAATTGATAGTATGGTTTTCCCTGGAGTCCAAGGCGGTCCATTAATGCATGTAATTGCAGCCAAAGCTGCATGTTTTGGTGAAGCCTTAAAACCAGATTTTAAAATTTATCAAAATCAGATCATTAAAAATGCTCATACTCTAGCCGAAAAACTCAAACAATATGGTTATCGTATTGTATCAGGTGGAACTGAAAATCATCTAATGCTTTTAGATGTAAGGCCAAAAAAAATTAACGGTAAAATTGCACAACATACTTTAGATGAAGCTGGGATAACGGTTAACAAAAATTCAATCCCCTTTGACACTGAGAGTCCATTTAAGGCTGGGGGCATTAGGATCGGCACTCCAGCTGTTACAACAAGAGGAATGACTGAAACAGAAATGTTAATAATTGCAGAATTTATTCATGAGGCTCTTGAGAATAGAGAAAAACCTGAAATACTTGAAAGAATCAGATTAAAGGTCATTGAACTTAACAAAGGATTTCCTTTGCCTTAAAGGACTCTTCCGAAACCAATTAGCAACCACTGACTTATCATGCCCGATCCCTATGTCGAATCATTAAGACGAGGGTTCAAATCTCGAGATATTCCAGGATCCTGTAGCATAATAATTTTCGGAGCTACTGGAGATTTAACTCATAGAAAATTAATACCCGCTTTATACAATCTGTTTTTAAATAAGGAACTACCCTCCTCATTCAAAATTATAGGTTTTGCTCGGCGGGATAAAGATGATGCGATTTGGCGATCAGAACTTGAAAGATCCAACCACGAAAATTCACGCTCTGGTCATAATGAAAAAAAATGGGAGGAATTTTCAAAGTCACTTTTTTACTTCCAAGGGGATTTAAATTCAAAAAAATCATTCTCCGATCTTAAAAAATACATAACTGACCACGAAAAAAAGGAAGATACATTTCACAATCGACTTTTCTACCTCTCAACTGCTCCTGAATTTTTTCCTG
>CABXDI010000080.1 GCA_902510815.1 uncultured Verrucomicrobiota bacterium
CCTCTATCAACAGGTAATCTTTCAGCAACTTTAGATGATGATGGTGAAGAAGGTGGTTTGGCTCCTATTGCTGCAATTTGTGCAGTGTTGGCTGCTGTCGCAATATTAGTCGAAGTATTCACTTTGCCTTTTGCAGAATCAGATAGTGTTTCTGCTGCAGATCCTGGAATGTTAAACCTTCCTAACAACGATTATGACAGAAAGTTTGTTAATGCTGATGAAAAAAATCCGTATTCATTCAAGCTCCTTAGCTATGGAAAAGAAAGTGGACCTAGTAGCAGAACTTTCAATAATGGCCTCGATGAAAATTTAAAGATCGAAAATTACGAAACATACATAAGCAAAGAGAAATAAGTTTTTCTTTTTATAAATTTTACTGACACCATCATGATCCAAGGATTTATACTTTTAGCTGTTGCCCTCGTGCTCGTTGCTCTTCAAGTAATGGCACAAGGATAAAATCTCCTTTTTAAATTTGATATAGCCTCCAAAAAATGGAGCGCTCGAAAAATTATCTATCATTAGATTTAATATTATGGCTGGAATAATAACCATTACTCCTGAGAATTTTAATTCTGAAGTTAAGGAAAGTACAGTTCCTGTACTCGTAGACTTTTGGGCTGAGTGGTGTGGTCCTTGTAAAATGCTTGGGCCGATTCTAGATGAACTTGCTGAAGAAAAAGGGGATTCTTGCAAAATTGCTAAAGTTAATATCGATGATTGTAGAGATCTTGCTGTCGAATTCGGTGTAAAATCTATACCAATGCTCTTATTTTTCAGCGGAGGCGAAGTTAAAGATGAAGTCGTCGGATTGGTAAATAAAGAAGCAATTTCATCTAAGTTAGATGCAATAGCATAAATCCATTAGGGTTTAAAAAATTTATCATATATCAAATTCTTTTCTTAAACACCATAGGGTGTTGAAGTTTTTCCTTAACAAGGTTGAAAAACTTGCTTAGCTAAAGGTCATTATATTATGCCTATTCCTTATCAACGAACTCTTGCATCTAATGCATCACTTGAAGGCACCTCATTGCACACGGGTGAAAAAGTCACGCTTACGATGAAGCCTGCCCCTCCTAATCATGGTATTGTTTTTAGAAGAATTGATTTGGAGGATATGCCTTTTATTCCTGCTAGTGTTGACAACGTTCAACAAGTTGAGAGGGCCACAACTCTTGCGGTAGGCTCAGTAAAAGTTCATACCGTGGAACATGTTATCAGTGCACTTGCCGGCATGGGAATAGATAATGCTTTAATTGAAATGGATGCTAATGAGCCGCCCATTGGAGATGGGTCAGCGGCGCCTTACGTCAAATGCATTAAGGAAGCTGGCTCTATTGAACAAGACGAACTCGCAAATGTGTTTGAAATCAGAGAGCCGATACATTTTGAAAGTGAAAATGGTTCTATAATATCGATAGTGCCTAGCAAAAATTTTCGTGTCTCGTGCACCCATGCTTCAGACGGCGGAAAAATGACTCAATACTATTCGGCATCTATAACTCCAGAAATTTATGAAGAACAAATTGCTCCTGCTAGAACTTTTGTTTTTTATGAAGATGTTCAACCATTGCTAGAAAAAGGACTTATTAAAGGTGGCTCTTTAGAAAACGCTGTTGTTATTCGAGATGAAGAAATCCTTAGTAAAGAGCCTTTAAGGTTTGATGAAGAGTTTGCCCGCCATAAAATTCTTGATGTTATTGGTGATTTAATGCTTTCAGGTAAAAGAATCATGGGTCATGTGATTTGCATCAAACCTGGACACGGTCCAAACACCCAAGTGGCAGGACTACTGAAAAAAGCTTTCTCTCAAGTGGTGTCGATGACTCCAAGTGTCAATATACCTACCGGCGAAGGAGCATTGGATATTAACGAAGTAATGAAAATTTTACCTCATAGGTATCCATTTTTATTACTCGATCGAATTGTCAAATTTGAAGGTGAAAACAAATGCACAGGGATAAAATCTGTCACTATTAACGAACCATTTTTCCAGGGTCATTTTCCAGGCCATCCTGTTATGCCAGGGGTTCTTCAACTTGAGGCCATGGCACAACTTGCAAGTATAATGCTGCTGCGGAGACCTGAAAACCAAGGTAAAATTGGTTACTTTTTAAGCGCTGATAAAGTCAAATTTAGAAAGCCAGTCATGCCAGGAGACACTCTATTCATCGAGGGTGAAGCACTAAAAATTAAAAGTAGTGTTGCTCAGGCAAAATGCAGATGCTTTGTAAATGATGCTTTGGTTTCAGAAGCAGAACTCAAATTCAGTCTTATTTCTACATAAGAAATATAATCTCATTGATACTCGCTTGCGGTTATCTCAGTAGTAGTCCATCCTAAAGAGTGCAAAATGATGTCATACATTCCACTGCATTAATCAATCCCAATGCCAAAATAGGTGAAGGAACAACCATTGGTCCCTATTCCGTCATTGGTAACGGTGTAGAAATTGGTTCAAACTGCACAATTCAAAATCATGTGGTCATAACCGGAAAGTGCAAGATTGGAGATAACAATAACTTTCATTCCCACTCTGTTATCGGAGGACAATCACAAGATCTTAAATATTCAGGTGAACCTACATACTTAGAAATTGGAGATTCTAATAATTTTAGAGAATTTGTATCAATTAACAGAGGAACTGAACCAGAAAGTAAAACTGTAGTTGGAAGCAATGGTAATTTTCTAGCTTATTCTCATATTGCTCATGACTGTGTTGTTGGCGATCACGTCATATTTTCAAATAATGGCACCTTGGCAGGCCATGTTCATATGGGTGACTACGCCATTCTAGGAGGATTAACAGCCGTTCATCAGTTCTGTAGAATAGGTAAGCATGCAATAACAGGAGGCTGTTCAAAAATTGTTCAAGACGTCCCACCCTATATGGTGGCAGACGGTAACCCTGCAGAAATTAGAAGTATTAATAGTATTGGTCTTCAAAGAAGAGGTTTTACAGAAAAACAAATAAAAGCCTTAAAAGAAGCCTACAAAGTCTTGTTCCTTAGAAATTTAACGATCTCAGATGCGATAAATCAATTGAAGTCTAATTCTTCAGATTCAGATGAAGATCTGCCACTTCGTGATCTTATTGATTTTATTAACACTAGCGAGCGTGGAATTATTAGACGCTAGTTAATAAATTATGTTTAGTGACTGCATCAAAAGATTAAGAATTATCGGATTCATAGAGGGCATTTCTTATCTCATTTTATTGCTTGTTGCTATGCCCATTAAATATCTAGCCGATTCACCGCAAATGGTTACATGGACGGGTTCGATACATGGAGCCCTGTTCGTGATTTACGCTTTGGCTTTACTGCAAGTTACTATTGTTAAATCTTGGAGTATTTGGACTGCTTCCATACCCTTTATTGCAGCTATGGTTCCTTTTGGCCCTTTTATTATTGATGGTTGGATAAGAAAAAAAGACCTTTAATCTGATCTGCCAATTATCTGATTTATCTGGCGAATTAAATCTTTAAATTCATTATCTCCTATAACCGGTTGGCTTGAATCTATTATTGCAGAATTAATTTCTGGAACCTTTAACCAAGATCGACAGCCGCCATATTTTTTTTCGTAGGATAATTTAATGCTTTGACTAAGTTCGAAGACTCTGAGTATCGCAAGACTTATAAATGGCTCTTCTTCCCCTTCTTTAGACCAACGATACCTTTCCAAAATTGTTGGCTCATCCCAAATATGAAATTTCCTCAATGATTGAATAGTGTCCCATTGGTCCATTATATCGACAGAATGAATTTTACATAAGTACCTTAATTCAACCTGTTCTCCCTCCTTATATTCTGATGGGACTTCCTTGGAAGCAGTGGACTCTTTTAAATGAACTTTTTGCTCTTGTTCATGAAAACGAGTAGGAAATAATAAGAATTCATTGTGCTTAAATTGAAATCCTCGTTTTCCTTCATGGATTCCCCCTTTTCGAAAAATGATTGTTTGTTGGCCTTCACCAAGCGCATCACACACTATCGACCATTCTTTAAATGCTATATTTTTTCCACTAGTAGGCACAATTTATAAAGTTTAATGATATAGTATTTATTGCAAGTGCCTGCGAGAAAGTTTCAGTTTGATTGATTATTATTATAACCAAATATCCTTTCATAATCCGTTTCCTTGTAATTAAGGGTATCCATTGTTAAACTAAAACTAGATACTCTCACATTAACTGCTCTAAATCCCCCAATTATGAAGTTTCTCCTTCTTAGGTTACCCCTATTTATATTTATTGTATTTCAGTCAACGCTCATCTTAAAAGGTGAACGCGTCACCTTTAGTGAAATTCACTATGCCCCAAAAAATGACATGCCTGAATATATTGAGTTATTTAATAACTCTGGGTCAGCGGTTGATTTTGCCTTTTGGAAGTTTACAAATGGAATTGAATATAGGTTTCCTGATTTCTCTGCTTCAAATCCACAACAAACATTTTTGTGCGCGTTCGAAAGAATTATTGTAACAAATGTTGATGCGGCAACTTTCCGTACAAAATACACAGTACCTGCGGGTGTAAAGATTTTTGGTCCATACCAAGGTTCTCTAAGTAATGCAGGGGAAGCTCTAGAACTTGAAGATAAAAATGGAGCAAAAGTTTGCAGAGTTCGATACAATGATCGAGGAAAATGGCCAGTTGCTGCTGATGGGGCGGGCCACTCTATTAAACTGAAAAATAAGTATCTTAGTTGTGAAGATGCTGATAATTGGATTGCGAGCGCCTCTCCAGGTGGAACGCCAGGAGCCGAACCGGCCGGTACCGATGGACAACGTTTTTCTGATCCTTCAATAAATCTTTCTGAATACTTTCCCATCGTAAGCCTGGGTGATGAGTGGCGTTATGATGAGTCTGGTGATGATCTAGGGTCTGCTTGGAAGCAAAGTGAATTTGATGACACATCATGGAAAACAGGTAAGGGAATGTTTGGTCGTGAAACTGCCTCACGAATTCTTTCAATGCCAGAACCAAAAATTCAAACTGAATGGACTCAAAGGATTTCAACTCACTACCTTAGAAAGCAATTTACTTGGGAAGGGGGAACTGATTCTGCTTTTTTCTCTATGGACGCAGTATTAGACGACGGTCTAGTCGTTTATCTTAATGGCACTGAAATCGGGAGACACCGCATGCCAGCAGGTGTTATCAATTATCAAACCAATGCGTCATCAGTACCATCTTCACTTGAGGCCAAAATAGAAGAAAAAATTATTGATGCTGATATCAGCTCTATTTTAATCCAAGGAACCAATACCATTGCTGTAGAAGTTCACAATAATAGCCGAAATAGTTCTGACCTTGTTTTTGGGCCTATAATTCGTATATCAGGTAGTGGTGGTACAGCCATAATCAATGAAGTTAAAGCTGGTTCAGCCGGTGAAGGTTTTATCGAATTTTATAATTCTGGATCTCAAACTGTTAATTTAAACGGTTATCATCTCAGTGATAACATCAACGACCTTCAAAAATTCACTATAGGCGAAGGGGTAACCATCCCTTCAAATAGTTTTGCTACCGTTGGATTTGTTGAGTCCGGTTTTAAATTAGGTGTTAAAACAAACATATTCCTAAGCTCACCGGGTGCAGTCACGGTAATTGATGGCTTTGAGGCAAACTTAGGTGCAGACGGAAGATCTGTTGGAAGAAAGCCATCAGGTGGTTCCGACTGGTACGTTTTTTCTGATCCAACACCAGGTGAAGCTAATATCGACAGTAGTGATCTAGCTGGTTTACTGAGTCTTAGTGAAATTCATTTCTCGAATGAAGGAACTATCGATTGGGTCGAAATAACTGCAAAAAGTGAATCAGACATACCTGTTAATGGACTTTCATTAGCGTCAAAACTAGATTTTTCAGATGCTGTTCCTATATCCGGATCAATATCTTCTAAGTCTCCTAAGAGTTGGCCAGTTTCTTTTGGTGAAAATGGTGACGAACAAATTAAGGTCCATTTGATAACTGAAGGCGGCACAGTTTTAGATGCTGGAATTTTTAGAGTAAGAAACAATGTTGAAAGTTATCAAATTGATCCACGAATCAATGAGTGGTTTAGGGGAAATGGGCATACCAAGGACGCCATAAATGAGCCTGTCCGCGAAACGAATATTGTTATAAATGAAATAATGTCCGATCCGCCAAGTGACGAGCGCAATGGCGAATTTATCGAACTTTTTAATCGTGGAAATGAACCAGTTGACTTATCTGGCTGGGAGTTTGTTGAGGGTATCGATTTTACCTTTGCAGAAGGCACCATTATGGCACCTGGCTCCTATCTTGTTGTAGCTGCAAATAAAGATTGGATTAATGAAAATTATACAGGTGTGCAAGTCATTGGAAACTTCCGTAACAATTTGGCAAATGAGGGTGAGCTTTTGAGACTAGAAGATCAAAATGGTAATCTTGCTGATGAAGTTAATTATAAAGTTGGTGGAGATTGGCCTCACTGGACAAATGGTGACGGTTCAAGTTTGGAGCTGATTCACCCTTTTGCAGACAATGACCTTCCTACTTCGTGGCATGATAGTGATGAAAGTAATAAAACGGAATTTCAGGAATTTTCTTTTTCTGGTATCTATCACAGCCTCTCCGTTCCTAGGCTTGATAAAGAGCTTTGGGTTCACCTAGTCGGGGATGCTCATGTTATCCTAAAAGATATTGAATTATTGCGAAATGGAAGTGACATACTTCAAAATGCCAGCAGACGTACAACGAATGGTAGGGGTGAAACCGGCTGGTTACCTCAGGGTACGCACCATGCGAGCTACTTCGAAAACGGAAATTTCCACCTCATCTCCGACGGCCACGGTGACAACAGAGCCAATAAAGCGGAAATCCAAGTCAA
>CABXDI010000081.1 GCA_902510815.1 uncultured Verrucomicrobiota bacterium
ATTGGCGTTACTTAATTTGACGGCAATTGAATCCATTGCGCCATCATATATTCTGAAATCCTCCCATGATGCATTAGCGGCATTATCGTTCCATTGGGATCTACCAAGGAAAAAATCAGTATCATTCAGGTCTGAAAGTTTGTTTGGAGTTGATCCTTCTTTAACAAGGTCGCCGTTCTTATAAATGGATATTTTGGACTGGTCACCTTGATCTGGGCCTCCATCAACTGTTACAACCCAATGTATTTGTTCATCCAATGGGTTTGTTGGCCTGCCTCCAAAATCTTGAAGCGTAATGTTAGATTGAGCATTCCATCTAAACTCATTTAGATTAATATCGGATCCTCTAGTAAATGACATATGCATCACATTGTTGGTTGCTGATCCAGCACTAAACACTCTTGACCAATTTTGTGTTGAGTATTGGGTCGACCAAGTTTCGATAGTTGTACTTTCAAGTGGGCTGAGAAGGTTTGCGGGTAGTCTTACGTAATCCGTATCAGCGCGCCCTCCTCCTGGTAGTGTAACTTTACCATCACCGACTGTTCCTTGATTTTGACCTCCATCTTCAAGTATTCCGTTTGATCCACTAATAGAGTCTATGAGGACCGTTCCATCACCTCCAGTTTCATCAAATGACCATCTGTGAATTAATTCAGGAAGTTTTGGAGCAGGTAGGCTATTTGGATCAAGTGGATTAGAGCCGTTTTCAAATTCTATTCCGTCACTAATTCCATCCCCATCTGTATCTGTTATTAATGGATTAGTTCCAAGACTAGCTTCTTTTCCATCATCTAGTGAATCTCCATCAGTATCAGCGAGTATTGGTGAAGTTTCGTTGAGAACTTCATCACCATCCAAAATGTCATCATTATCTGTGTCCTGTTCTTCGGGGTCGCTACCAATGAGGATTTCATCAACATTACTTAATCCATCATTATCTTGATCTAATTCAGCGTCTGATGGGTCTTCAGGATCCAAGAAATCATACCGATTCTCAACGGCATCACTTATTCCATCTTCATCAGTGTCTATAGATGCGGTAGGGCCATCAGCGGTGTTTATCTGGATTTGTTCAGATGTTAAGATTCCATCATAAATTCTAAATTCATCCCATGAAGCGTTGGCTGTGTTGTCGCCCCACTGCGATCTTCCTAAGAAGATGTCATTGTCATCAAGTCCTGAAAGATCATTGTCTGTATTGCCTGTTCGAGCTTCAACTCCATTTCGGAACACGGTGACTTGAGTTTCACCATTCGGTCCTCCAACATCATTAATAGTGACGACCCAGTGAACTTTCTCATCTATAGGGTTAGCAGGCGCTCCACCAAAGTCCTGTAGAGTCATATTGACTTGTGCATTCCAGCGAAGCTCATTCTGATTAATGTTTGTACCTCTACTGAAAGACATATGCATCACATTGTTGGTTGATGAGCCAATACTAAAAACTCTAGACCAATTTTGAGCTGAGTGCTGAGTAGACCAAGTTTCTAATGTAGCGTTTGTTAGGGGGCTTAATAAATTTGCAGGTAGTCTTACGTAGTCGCTGTCATTCTTCCCTCCTCCTAAAAGAGTAACTGATCCATCTTTAACCTCCCCGGAATTATTATTACCTATATCAACGATTTCACCATCAGCACCACCAACTGAGTCATTCAAAGTAGTTCCAGGGCCACCGACTTCGTCAAATGTCCATTGGTGAATTAATTTCGCTTTTCCAATCATATATACAGTGAGTTCTTTTTGTTGGGTTACACCTTCACTGTCAGTAGCAGATATTGTGTAGATGGTAGTTTCTTCAGGAGTGACTTCAATTTCTGTTGAATCAGTTACGTCACCAATGTCTTCATCTATTTCTATGCTTTCAGCTCCAACTATATCCCAAGTCAATGTTATGGTGTCACCCTCGTTTATTGGGTTTGATGAAGCATTGAAGGAGTTGATTCTTGGACCTCCCTTACCAAAAGTTGCACGGTCACCATCAAAGCTCTCTTGAACCTGTTCTAAACTTAGGGTCGTATCATGAACTTTAATTTTGGCTATGCTTAACTCTGCAGATAAATTGTCGACACGTGTTCCGTTGTTTTCGTTTTGATTTCCTATGACTATAGGTAGGGGGAGTCCACTTGTGTCAGTTTCGTGAGTGTTGAAAATTGGACCATCATTTTCAGAGTTGGATAATTCACCGTCAACATAAATGGATCGCTCATTAGAAGCGCCATCATATGTTAGTACTAGATGATGCCACTCATTAGTAGTGGGATTGCCACCCCCTGGTTGAAAAGGCATGTCAGCAGCTCCTCCCCATCCTCCTAGTGCGCCCCATGTATTATGATTGCCATAGAGCATTGACCAATTTGTCGCATCTGGTCCACCTCTACGTCCCCAAGCAATGATGGTTTCTTCGGCTGGCACAGATTCATTCCATACCCAGGCTTCTATTGAGCGACTAGCGTTACCGGTTAACGGTGTCGAGTCTGGGCCTACGTACCAATCCATGTTCCCATCAAGTGTAACAGCATTAACGCCATCAATGGTTTCAATATTAGGAGTATCAAATTCAGCTTCAAAATCTCCTGCCAAAGAACCTTGATTTATGATGGTTTGTAGTGGACCAGGGTCTAATCCTGTTAAATCTATATCAATTAATGCGCTTCCGTCTGAAACTATTATTAAAATTGAATCTGTCTGTGAGGCTCCATTAGAATCGGTGGCAGTAATAGTAAATGTTGTTGTTTCTTCGATAGATACATCAACTTCTTCATCATCAGTAACGTCTCCGACTCCGTTATCAATGGTGATACTTTCAGCGCCATTAATTTCCCAGGTTAAGGTAATTAAATCATCCGGACTAATTTGGGTTTCGCTAGAATCAAATGAAATAATTTCAGGTCCTGCTTTGCCGAATTTGTTTTTGTCAGCCTCATAGCTATCAGAAACCTCACTAGCATTTAGGGTAAGATCGTGAACTTTAATCTTTGCTATGCTTAGATCTGCTGAAAGGCCATCATTTCTTGTTCCGTTTGATTCGTTTTGGTTACCTATAACCATTGGCAGAACGAATCCGCTGTCATCAGTTTCGTGAGTATTGAAAATAGGCCCGTCACTTTCACTATTCGTTAGTTCTCCATTAACATATATCGACCTTTCGTTAGACTGACCGTTGTAGGTAAGTACAAGGTGGTGCCACTCATTAGGTTCAGGTGAACCTCCATTAGGGAAAAATGGCATATCAGGAGCTGCACCCCACGCTCCTAAAGCGCCGTAACTAGTATTAGTGCCATATAACATGGAGAAGTTAGTAGCGTCAGGTCCTCCTCTGCGACCCCAAGCAAAAATTGTTTCTTCATTTGGCACAGAAGGATTCCATACCCATGCCTCAATGCTTCTATCTGCGCTTCCAGTTAATGGTGTCGAGTCAGGGCCAATATACCAATCGTTATTGCCATCAAGTGTTACAGCATTAACCCCATCAACTGTTTCTATGTTAGGTATATCGAATTCAGCTTCAAAATCTCCAGCTAGACTTCCATTATTGGTGATGGTCTCTGCCGGACCAGTTTCTTCACCCGTCAAATCAATATCAATTATGACATCTGAATAGACTAAGCTATTTAGATTTAATAAAAATGCTACGGAAAGAGGTGCAAACCTGTTGAATAGAGACAGTTTCATAAGTTTATATTAACAATAATTAAAGTTTAATGAAAGTTTTTTTAAATCTATTAAGAAATTGAGCCCAAGACTAAAAATACTGGGAGCGGTTATTTATTTTTTAACAAGATCAACACACTCAGCCCAGTCATACTCATCAAAAAAACAAAACTTACTTAACCACAAAGTCTTATATTGTAATAGGTTTACTTCGTCACTTTCTATTAAAAGTTGGACATATGAAAAAACGCCAATTTCCTAAATCAACAAAAAATCGTTTTGGAAGGTCTGAAAATAATTAGGATATATAAAATTTAGTAAGATATCGTTAGATTTTTTGTTTTATCAGGTATGGAAGAGGTAGATTTTTTCGAATCTGGCCAATCGATTGTTATTTTTTTCCCAACTAATTCCCTGGAAACAATAATTTGATTAGATGACTGTGATAAATAACCACTTCCAGATTTTATTATTCGTGATATTTTTTTGTTATCATTAGTTTCGATTGATACTTTAGCCCCTATAGCATGAGGGTTTTTCTTACTTCCAATAAGGTCGATTTTGATTTTTGAGGAGTCTTCAATTTTTGGGTTCACGCTGAAAGAGTGAACTGGTCCATCGTTAGTGGTTACTAGTAATTCTTGATATCCGTCACCATCTAAATCTCCCCAAGAAACCGCTTTGCTATCGCCAGGGAGAACTATTCCACTTTCCTCTGCTGTTAATGCTGTGAAATCACCATTTCCGTCACCTATCAATACTAGGCTTAATGCGTTATCCATTGGCCTAGTTTCAATCTGAGGACTATAAAAGTTCTGAGCTAGAAAAATATCCATATTTCCATCAGTATTTATATCTGCCAAAGCGATTCCAAAAGCAGGCGATAATTGGGCCATGCTTGGTAAAGGTTTAAAATCAAGTTTAAGGTTATCATTTTCTGAGGAGTTAATGAATATTCCAGTGCTTAATGTATTAGCTTCAAATTTCTCTGATTTTCCAATTGTAGTATTTGTATATAATTCACTTAGTGAGGCAGTTGCAAAGTTATGAAATGTTTTCATCTTTTCCTTTAAGAAAGGCATGGCTCCGCTTGAGCAGCTAAACCCTCTGTGAGGATAGCATTTGCCCGATTCAAAGCCAGCTTCAAGAAGCTCTGGATCGCCATCCTTGTCAAAATCTCCGTAAAATAGAAGTTCAGGCTCTGTGATGGTTGCTTTGTATTTTGTGTTAAGACCAAAATTAGTGGCTACGATATCGAGGTCGCCATCATTATCTAAATCACAAGCATCTACACCATTCCACCATCCAGTAAGATCCAACTTATTAAATTTCGAATCGGAAAGTTTTCCATTTTTATTTAAATAAACTTTAATTGGACCCCATTCATGCGCGACTACAAGGTCTTGCCAACCATTGCCATCAATATCAGCCCAAACTGATGATGTTACTAGCCCTGTTCTTTGCAGTTCTTTTGATACTTTTAGTGTAACATCATCGAATTTTCCAGATCCATCGTTTTGTAATAATGTTGATTGTGGAGTAACTGGGTATTTTCCAGGAATAGCTCTGCCGCCAATAAATAAGTCTAGGTCACCATCTCTATCAAAATCACACGAAGTTACACAAGACCCACTGTGAAGGTTTTTTGGTAAAGACTCGGTCTGTGCCTTAGTGAATTGCCCTTTTCCGTTGCCTAAATAGAGTCTGTCTTGAAATCTTTGATGATTGGGCGGGGCTTCAACACTTCCGCTGACTATATAGAGGTCTAAATTTCCATCCCCATTAGCTTCAAAGAACAGTGCGCCCATATCTTCGCTACCGGCGTCCGGTATAGCTGGAGTGAATGGAGTTTCAAGAAGTCTGCCATTTCCATCATTAATTAAAAGTCGGCCAATTGATCCAGTGCTGCCACCTAAGAAGAGATCGTCGTCACCATCATTATCAATGTCGCCTCTAGCAAGCCCAGGGCCTAATTGAGAAAGTTTATTTGGCAGAAGCGGTTGATGCTTGAAATCAGGAAAGGGCTGTTCCCAGTGCGGGCTAATATCACGAGTATGTTCAGTTTGAATAAAAATTGGTCTTATCTGAGCGATTTCTTTTTCTGTGATAGATTTATTTGATGTTGGTTCATTAAAATGATAGTGACAATTTGCATTGAGATTTGAATGTTTTGTCTTTTTTCCATTAGGCCAATCAATAATTAAGGACTTTATTTTTTTTTCATCTCCAAGTCCGAAGTGAATTATGTTTTGATCAGTTGATGAGAATCCCCTGAAAGGGTGGTTGTCTCTTATTTGAATTCCAGATTCAGTAATGAGTTTAATTTGTGCGCCGATTGAATCTTTGTTGAGGCCAGTGCTTGAAAGTTTTAGGGTTATTCTGTTTCCATTAGCCCGATTTTCATAGACTGATACAGGCTTGTTCAGGTTCGTTACAATCAAGTCAAGGTCACCGTCTCCATCCAGATCTGCTCTAGATGCACCATAAGCCATTGATAGTTCGTTAAGCCCCCAATTCTCTGATGTATCTTTAAATTTAAGATCTCCCATGTTTTTGAATGATAGGTTTCTTTCAGGACGAGAGGGGAGGTCTTCATATAAAGACCATTCATTTTTCTCTATAAGAGTTTCTTTACTGATAGGGTTGTCAGAATTATTAAAATTTCTACTAATTCCATTACTAACGAATGCATCTACTAGTCCATCTTCATCAAAGTCAGTAAGTTTAACAGACCACGACCAATCACTGCTATAAAGATTGGAGAAGTAGGCGGTGTCCAGAAATCTATTAGCTTTACCTGCATTGAGAAACATGCAATTTCTCATGTATTGCCTAGGGTCAGCAGTGAGCATAAATTGATTGTTTGCGCCCATTGCACCCATTGAGGTTTTAGATTTGTAGTGTGTCGTTCCTGCCATATCCACGACAAAAAGATCTAATAAACCATCGTTATTAATATCAGCAGCGTCAGCGCCCATGCTGAACCACGGTACGTGGGGTAAATGCATTTTTGTTACATCTGTGAATGTTCCATTTCCATTATTTCTATATAGGAAATCAGGGCCTTCA
>CABXDI010000082.1 GCA_902510815.1 uncultured Verrucomicrobiota bacterium
GAAAAGAATAATGGCAGTTAAATCTTTGGGTAGTTTTGGTATTTTTCGATCTGAAATTTTACCGATGAAGCCATCCCAAAAAAATACATTGATGAGTCTGTTTATTAAGAAAGCAGATGAAAGCCAGGCTCCAATTTGTATGCCATAAGTGAAAGCTGATTCTGATACAAACTTTCCATTATCTAAAAAATCTTGATAGATATCCCTTCGGTTTAAGAGTGTAACTATAAACACTACAAAAACCGCTCCTGGTATCCAGATGCGACTTATTGTTTTCAAGATTTCCCCAAATCAAAAAATAGAATCGTTTTTCAGCTATTTATTCAGCAAAACATTAACATAGTTAACAGACAAAGATATTTAAGGTAATCAAACTAATTTAGTCTTTTATTAGGTTTTTTTGTTACTTTTTTTGAGAGCTAACTTTTGAGTAGGTGTCGCATTGTTTGATTTTAAATTTTGTTTTTTAAAACCAATTTTAAATTTCCTTGAATTGATTACTATCAGCGCATTATCTCCCTTTTTATAAATATTGTATAAAAATAGAAAAAGCCCAAAAAGATGATCTTCAGGTCTTGAATTTAGCAATGAAGATTGCCGATTATAAATCTATTTAGAATAATTATGGTAAAACGACCGATTCTCCTCCAGTCCTTTTATCATGAGCAGCATCTGCTTGGCCCCTTATGTTACTGATGCTTTGAGTTGAGCCAAAGTTCTTGTAAATCCTCAAATCGTGTCCTTTTTCTCTCAGAAAGGATAATATTTTGGGGCCTGCATTTTTTTCTATTCTCAAGACGTTAGGCTTCCATTGATGATGGAATCTCGGTTTAGCTATAGCCTCACTAATGGGCATTCCATATACGAGGGTGTTAAGAATTGTTAGAACCGTTTGACTAATGATAGTTGGACCTCCTGCGGCGCCAGTGGCGAGTACGGGGGTATTGTTTTTAAGAACAATTGTCGGGCTCATGCTTGAGAGTGGTCTTTTGCCTCCTTCAATCTTGTTTGATTCATTTCCTATAAGACCAAAGGCGTTGGGTGTTCCCGGTTGTATTGAGAAGTCATCCATCTCATTATTCATTAGTACTCCTGTCCCAGGGATGATTACCTTGGATCCAAATGAGGTATTTATTGTTGATGTAATTGAAACCCAGTTACCGTTACCATCAGAACAGCTAAAGTGTGTTGTGTGTTTATTAAAAAAGTCTTTATCAGCTCCTGGTGGCGTGCTGTGAGACTTAACTTTAATAGTTTTGCTAAGGTCTATTTTTTTAGCGAGAAATTTTGCATATTCTTTTGAGATTAAGCCTTTGGGAACATTTGTGAACGCTGGGTCCCCCAACCAATGCGCTCTATCAGCAAAGGCTAGCTTCATTGCTTCGGAAATGATGTGGTAGTATTCAGGAGACTGAGGTTTTATTTTTTGAAGATTAAAGTTTTCTAGGATATTAAGGATCTGAGCGACGTGAATGCCACCAGAGCTGGGAGGAGGCATGCCGATTAACGTGAAATCTTTGAACTGAGTTACAATGGGGTCTGGATTGGTGGTATGATAATTATTGAGATCTTCTTTAGTGAGAATCCCTCCATTGTCCGCCATCCATTCATGAGTCTTTTCAGCAAAAGCTCCTTTGTAAAACCAATCAGTTCCATTTTTGGCTATTTGGAGATAAGTCTCGCTAAGGTCCTCTTGTCGTAGAGGTGTACCTGCTTTGAGTGCATGACCCTTTTGGTCTAAGAATATTCGGGCACTCGATTTGTGCTTCCTAAGTAGAGTTTCATTAGCCTTGATTCTTTCTGCATAGGATTCGCTGATTTGAAATCCATTCTTTGCAATTTTAGCGGCATTAATAAGATGAGTTTTAAAAGGTAATCTTCCATATTTTTTGCTTAATTCTGAATATGCGAGTAAAGCGCCAGGGACAGCAATGGCTAGGGCTCCTTCTTTGCTTAACTGGCTTTGAGCTTTGCCATTTATGACGAATAAATTTTTATGAGCCTTTGCCGGTGCGGTTTCTCTACCATTAATGGTGAATTCTTTATTTTTTGAATCTCTACCAACGATGAAACAACCTCCTCCAATTCCAGAATTGTATCCATTGACGACACCGAGGACTAGGCCGGCTGCTACGGCGGCGTCAAAAGCATTTCCTCCATCTCTGAACGCTTGAACTCCAGCATTGGTGGCAATTGTATCAACTGTGGCGATTGATAAACTTGATTTACTTAAACTGTGTAAAATAGATGAGTGAAAAAATAATGCCGCTATAAAAAAAGGAGTTAGTGAATTCATTTTTTTCATATGGTTACAACTTTGAATAATAAAGACCTGTAAAAGGTTAATATTTTTTAAATTAAAATAGGGTAATCTTTGATAGTTTTAAAGCTCTGCTTTTGAAAATGCGTTTACATTTCTATGAAGTGATTGCACATTTGAACTGATATTTATTATCTTAAAAAAAACCCACGCTTTTTAACCCCCACCACTAGATCTCCTTCTTTCTCCTTCTTTGCTTTTGGAAATGCAAGGTTACTAATTACTAAAATATTCCCAATTATAAAACCCACAGACATGAAGAACTCATTACTTTTAACACTTATAGTGACTTTAATTTCTGCATTAAGTCTAAGCGCACAAATTCCAGATCCTATTGTCTACTTTGATTTTGAAGGAGACTCTGGGGATCAAGTTGTAGACAAAGGAACAAATGGAAATAATGGAACTATCACGAAGCCTGGACAAACGACGTTAGGTGATGAGGGTGCCCCTGGAGGTCCTAGTCCTTCTACGGGAGTTAATCTTTCAGACGGATTGATTGAAGTGCCAGGTGTAGATTTGAGTGATGTGATTGGAGGTGAGGGCAGTTACACTTTAAGTGCTTGGATTAAGCCTACTAATCTTAGTGGCGACAAGTTTCTTTTCGGTCAGACTACTCAAGGTATACATAATGGTATCCGAAATAACGGATTTCTTCATCAGGCTCACTGGGGAGCAGATACTAATGGAGCTACTTTACTTACTGCTAATGAGTGGGTTCATGCTGCGTTTACATATGAGGGTTCTACCGATACTGGAACAATATATCTTAATGGAGAAGTTGATTGGACCGGTCAGAAGAATGCTCCTAACGGGAGTGGTACGCTTATTATAGGAGGACGTAATGGTGGTGAAGCTGGCTATGTTGGATTAGCTGATGAGATTGCAATGTGGGATCAGGTGCTGGATGAAGGTGCCGTGAAGGCTTTGGCCGATGGAGCAAGTCCAAGTAATCAAGAAGACGATGATGAAGATGGATTACCAGACTTTTATGAAGAAAGACTTGTTGATAATTTAGAAGATCTTAATGGAAACGCTGATGGTCCTGGTCCCGGCTCTGGTACTGGTGACTTTGACGGAGATGGATTGTCCGATCTCGACGAGTATGAAGAGACTAGAACAAATCCTACAAAGAAAGATACTGACGAGGATGGTTTAAATGACAATGTAGAAACTAATACAGGGCAGTGGGTTAGCTTGAGTAATACTGGAACAGATCCTTTAAAGGCTGACTCTGATAATGATACCTTAGTTGATGGAGTTGAAAATCCTGATTTGCCTTATAATGAAGATGATCCCGAGGATCAGCCAGGAACAGACCCAAATAATTCAGATACTGATGGTGATGGGTCTCCAGACGGAAGAGAACTAGTTCTTGAGACTAATCCTACCGTTGAGGACCAGCCTGATGTTGAGGGTTATGTTAACAGTTTTGAAGGATATGCTGACGGTACAACTGATCTTGGTGATGGTACTGTAATAAATGGTGCTGCTGCTAGTATTGTTGAAGGCAGGCTTCAACTAACAATCGATGGTCAGGGCTTAGGTTATTCGAGTTTTTCAATTCCTGCGATCGAAGGATCATCAAAGGGGTTTAGGCTTTCTTTTGATTATGAATTAAATGATAGCGTTGGAGCCAATGATCCTGCTGATGGTTTCTCTATAAATTATGGAGACGCAACACTTGGTGAATTGGGTGGTGCAGAGGAAGGTATGGTTGGTCCTGACAGTAAAGCTGTATTAGGCGGAGTAACAGAAAATCTCTCTTTTGAAGTTGATACTTGGAGGAATGGTGATTCTGAGCAGGGTCTTAATATTTCTGGAGTAGGAGAGGGTACTGATCTTGGTGAGTTGGCATTTGAAAATGGAGTCATTCTGGAAGATGGCTCGCGTAAAGAAGGCACTATTGAAATTGAGTGGAATCCACAGCTTGGGGCGTCTTTCAAAACAACTGGAATGACCACTAATGCGGATTTTTCTGGCGTTGATACTTCTGGGTTTATTCCTAGTGATGATCACAACTTCGTTTTTTCAGCTCGAGTAGGTGGAGCAAATCAGGATTTATTTATAGATAATTTAGTGATTGAAGTTGGTATTTTTGATGGAGACGAAGATGGAGACGGACTCCCAGATTTTTATGAAAATGAATTGGCCGGTAATTTGACTGATCTTAATGGCAACGAAGCTGGACCGGGTCCTGGTGCAGGAACTGGAGACTTTGATGGTGATGGCTTGACCGACCTTGATGAGTACGAGGAAACAACGACTAATCCAATTAAAGCAGATACCGATGAAGATGGGCTTAGTGATACAGTTGAAACAAACACAGGCAATTTCGTCAGTGCCACTAATACTGGAACCGACCCTAAAAAAGCAGATACTGATAATGATGGTTTGATTGACAGCGTTGAAACCAATACCGGAGTTCTCGTTGATGAGGAAAATACCGGAACGGATCCGAATAATGCAGACACTGATGGTGATGATTACAAAGATGGTGCAGAAATTGCTGGAGGAACTGATCCTAACGATGAAAATAGTAAGGGAGCTCTTCCTGCACCATTTCTTTATCTCGATTTTGAGGATAATTCAGTAGATTTAAGTGGTAATGCTAACGATGGCGAAGTTGATGGTGACGTAACATTCGATGTTGAGGGCGCAGAGGGTGGGCCTTCTCCAACGACAGGAGCGAGCTTCAATGGAGGTCACCTTGATTTTACTGGCATCGACATGAACTCGATGATCCGAGATTTTGAGGATGGGAGTTATACATTTGCCTGCTGGATGAAGCCAATTGGTTCAGCTGGAGGAGAAGGCTTTATGTGGGGTCAAACAAACCAGGGTATCCACAACGGAATACGTAATGGAGGTTTGCTTCACAGTGCGCACTGGGGAGCTGACTGGAATGCGTCTACTGTTCTTGAAGCAGAGCAGTGGGTTCACGCGGCATGGGTTTATGATGGAGTAGCTGATGAAGCAACTATTTATCTGAATGGCCAAATTGATGGAGGCCCACAAGCACAGCGTGCGGCTAACGGAGGAGGAAGCTTTATCTTTGGAGGGCGTAACAATGGAGAGATTCCTTACAATGGATATGTCGATGATGTGACTATTTGGAGAGAAGTGTTGCCGGATGCCGCGATATTAGCATTAGCTGATGGAGCTAGTCCAATTGGGGCGACTCAAGAAGATGAAGACGGAGACGGGCTACCTGATGCGTGGGAAGAAAAGTATGGTGTTGATGATCCTGAGGGTGATCCTGATGGAGATGGGCTTACTAACGTAGAGGAGTATGAGCTTAGAACGAAGCCCGACAAGGCCGATTCAGATGAGGATGGACTTAGTGATAAGGCTGAGATTGAAATTCATAAGACCAATCCTTTAAATCCAGATGCGGATAAGGACGGGCTACTTGATGGAGAAGAGATAGCAGCAGGCACCAAGCCTGATGATAGAGATACGGATGGAGATGGCATCTCTGACTTTAATGAGATTCAGGACGGTACTGATCCTCTTGTTGTGACAGCAATTTCATTTGATACCAACCTTGTCTCTTACTGGTCTATGGACGGTACATTCGATGATGTGCAGGGTGAGTATCACGGTATTGAAGAGGGTGGCCCGATTGAGTTTCAGACTGGAAAGTTTGGAGACGCGGCTTACTTGAACGGTACGCAGAGTATTGAAATTAGTGGTGATGAGAACGTGTTCGACTTCACTGGTGAGAGCTTCTCTGTATCCGCTTGGTATACCGCTGAAGTGATTGACAAGAGTTGGCAATGTTTGGTGGCTAAAGGCGAAGGTAATGGATGGAGAGTTCACCGTCGTGGTGGAGATAACCCTCCTGAGATGGCCTTCACTGGAGGTAATGGAGACGTGGATCGTCACAATGTCGCGATGACAGTCGGTGGAGATCCTGAGACATGGCATCATGTTGCTGCTGTTACAGACTCATCAACCAGTGAGCAGATCCTTTACCTCGATGGAGAAGAGGTGGCTCGTAAATCTGGAGCTACTCTAGCGGATAGAGGTAATCCAATGCGTATTGGAGATAACCCTGATGCGAGAAATCGTAACTGGCAGGGCAAGGTAGATGACGTTGCTGTTTGGGGACGAGCTTTATCACCGCTTGAAGTGGAAGGTATCTGGAACGGTGGAGACGGAAAGAGCATTGAAGAAATGCTCGGGCTA
>CABXDI010000083.1 GCA_902510815.1 uncultured Verrucomicrobiota bacterium
GCTAAAAAATGGTTAGGAAAACTCAGCGATAAACTTGTCGAGCTCGGTGAAAAAGGTCAACAGACTTCGAAAGAAGGGAATGAAGATCCAAAAAATCAATAATATTATTTAGCCTTATTCTGGTTATATCGATCAAACCATTTATTGGCTTGATTAGCATCCTCACCAACTCCATGTCCACTCTGATACATCATCCCAAGGTTATACTGCGATTGAGCATGATCTTGTTCAGCGGCCATTCTATACCACCTCGCGGCTTCTATTAAGTTCTTAGGTACACCATCAGAACCGGCCTCATAAATTCCTGCAACTTTGAACTGCGCAATAGCCTCACCTGACTCAGCTTTTCCTAACAAGCTACCGAATGATTCTACTTGCTCATCACTTTCTAGGCTGTCGTTGGAACGAACTTTTTTAGACCTAGAAGCCAGCCCTCTTTCTAATGGCAAAGTAGATTCCGTTACATCACCCTTGTTCAATGAAATATCATCTGCATTCAATGGCAAATTTGGAGTCTTGCTAGATTCCTCTTCGGGTTTATCTGTAATATTTTTTTTATCTTTACAGGCTCCTAAAAAAATCAGTAGAAAGAATGGTATAGTTATAAGTTTACGGAGTGTTAAAGTAGACATTCTCATCAATTATCACATTAAATTCATATAATTACAATATCAGTAATCCAAAGGCACCTCATTTAATTCATAGCACAGCCACTGAATCAGTGACTCCATCCAACTCCACCACTTCCACCAACCGCAGAAAGACCAATCATAGATAGTATTATAAGTAAATCGCCCCCAACCTGGAATTTAAACCCCTTTTCCCGATTGCAATTTATTATAACTAATTCGGCCCTATCCTCTTCGGATAATTTATCAACTAACGTCAAAATAGGTCGTCCCGAGTTCAGCTTAAGTTGAACGATTTCTCTGTGAGTTTTTGTTACAAACTCGGCTTCTACCTTATTGGTACCATTGTTCCAGTCACCTTCATTCGGCCAAACATTGTCATCAATTAAAGTCCTAGTCCTAAATGGATTTGAATCCTTTAACTTGGAAGCCCATTATTAAAACACCACTCCGATAATTATAAATAATAAGACAATTTTCATATAAATACCCATATAATATTTAAAGCTTTATTCCTCTTTCTCTAATTCTTGCACTTGCCTATACACGGTGGACCCAACAATACCTATGAAAGAAGCAGTGAGACCAACTCCTAAAACCATCAGAAATTCTGCAAAAACCTTACCCATCGTAGTAATCGGGTACATATCTCCATAACCTACCGTCATAAGCGTTACTACAGTCCACCAAATGCAATTTTGAAGGCTATTAAACGTTTCAGGTTGAGCTTCCTTTTCAATTTCGTGAATTCCTACGGCTCCGAATAACATGATAATGAAGACGATCAGGAGCATCCCCCCCAAATACCTACTTGTTCCGTGTAGTGCCTTTAAAAAAACTCTCATCGCTTTACTATATCGATAGAGCTTTAGAAGCCTTAGAGCCCTCATAGACCTAACCAATCCTAACCATGATTCAGGAAGAAAGAAACCTAACCAAAAAGGTAAAACAGCAATAAGATCAATAAATCCAGCACTGCTTTTTAAATAAGATCGACCTGCCTTGCGAGCCCTCATCACATATTCTAAAGTAAGAATACTGGCAACAAATCTTTCTATCCATAACCAGCCCCAATGTCCCTTCCTACTATTATCTGAACCTGAAAATTCAACCTCTAAAACATAAAGAGCCACACTTGCAACAACGACAAAGCATATAAATCTTTCAACGCCTGGTGAAAACCTAGCAAACTCTTTTTTAACACTGAAGTCAAAATCCTGAACAGGCATAATAAGTACTATTTTAAAGCGACCTAAATTTGGTCATTCTTTACAAGCCCCCCATATAAAACAGCAGAAACTAGGTCGTCTCCAATATCAGTTTTCAATATTGATACAAAATCTTCAATATCTGAAGATAACTTTTTAGGCACGTTAGGATTCATATATAAAGGATACTAAATATTTGTATATACAAGTCCATCGTAAATTTAGTTATTTTTATCTAGTTCGGAGGAAATCCTATTTATAATATTTTTATTTATTCTTATTGGAATAATAACAACCCTTTCTTCTAAAGCCAAAGGAGGAGGTGGAGGCGGAGGCGGAGGTTAAAGCCTAGCTAAATCAAATACCATAATTCCTACAAACTATAAGATTTCCATTGGTAACAAGATTGCCCTCCATTAGTTTCCCACCATATTACAACGGTGGGACTTATCCTTGCTTTTGTGATTGAGATCGAATCACGGTATAGAGAGATTATCTGATGAGGACTTCTTGAATAGAATTGTATACTTAGTTTTTTCTTATTCATCCACATGTGCACGGGTTGTAGTTCATGAGAAAGTAAAACTTTGAGGAGCTTAGATTTCTTTGAATCTTGCGTTTCTTTGATTAACCACTCTGCAAATTGTATTGAATCTTTGCGGTGGCGATCAATTCCAGACGGCACTTCTGATGCAGAGGCAAACTTTAAAAACTCATTATCAAAAGCATCACCCATTGCCGCTTTAGTATTTCTTAAAATGGATTTTACAACCCCCAACCTTTTTCTAATCAGAGAATAAGCATGTCGCTTGACACTCAATTTTAAATGATCAAAATCATTTAAATCGGTAGATGAAGGGTCGAAGGCTTTTTCTCTCGCATCTTTATCTAATGAGAGTTTAACAAATTCTTCTTGTATATTTTTTAATCCCACCTCATATATTTTTTCCCGATAGACCTTGCCCTCTCGGCTTCATCTATAATTTCACTGAATAGCGGAAACTTGGAATCTCTTTCAAGTATCGTTCCTTTGGCAGGACAAATAGCTAAGACCTTATCCATTAATTGCCAAATTTCATCATTCACTGGGCTTCCATGATCATCAATAAGGTACCCCCTTTTATTACTCGAGAAGCCAACATAATGTAGCTGAACAACCCTTTCTGTTGGGGCCTCCTCAAGAAACTCACTTACGTCAAAAGAATGATTAACCGAGTTAACGTGTAAATTAGTTACATCAAGAAGCCAACCACAATCCGACGCGTTTAAAGATTCACGTATAAACTTTGCTTCTGACATTTCATGGCCTGGCATATTAATACCGTAAGTAATATTCTCAAGTATTAGAGGTAAACTAATGAGTTCTCGAACTTTTTGGACGTTCTTAGCTACCACGTCAACGGCCTCATTAGAAAATGGCAGCGGGGCTAAATGTCCAAGCTCTAATCCACCAGCCTTAGTAAAAGCGAGATGTTCACTCCAGTAAGGAGGATCCACCATTTCTATTATAGAAATAAGCTTCTCAAGGTATTTCTCATCAACTCCTTCAGCTGAACCAAGTGACAAGTCAAGTCCATGAGGGATAAGCGTAAACCTTTGCCGCAATTCCTTTAGTTGATCAATCTTCCATTTAGGTGAATCTATAAAATGGTCAGCCGTTATTTCGAGGAAATCAATTCCGTTACCAGTTTCTAATAATACTTTTGCCCATGGCTCCCTATACCCAATTCCGGATGCCAATGAGGGAATATTTTGAAAGTCTTCGCAGGTAATCACTTTTGATATTTACTACCTTATAAACTTCAAGGGATAGGCGATTTCAAAAACCACAGGACCAACATCGCTACTTGTAAATATTGGATCAACTCCTTGCGCAGGTTCACTTTTGATTGGTTCAATTTCAAGAGAATAAGTCTTAGTTAGAGTATTAGTATTCGCCTTGCCCCACACCGAATGATTTTTGCGATAAACAGTTTCACCTGGTAATATCTTTGTACTCGTCCAGTAAGACTTCAAATAAGATTCCGTCTGAGGGTTAGTTCCTGAAAAATTACCTTTCTTTAATTTATATTTTAGAGACCTAATATAAATTGTATAATCTGAAAGATTTTTCATTGAAGAAGAATAGAAATCCGTACTCCTAGCTTTCCAATTATAATTTGGCCCCTTTCCTATAAATGGCAGCTTCGGATCTTTACCAAGATATTCTAATTTTGCCTCGATCAAATCTATTCCATTAATAGAAAAGATTCTATTAAACTCTCTACCCGAGACATCATCATCGATCTGATTGATGGGAATTTTTGTCTTTTTAGAGCTTGAAAAGAAAGTTTTAAATAGAAAAAAAGCTCCACCACATAATAGCACGATCACTAATAACAAGAGGAAAGGTTTTCCCTTACTTCCTCCCCGAACAGACTGTGTCTGAGCACCTAAAGGAATTGGATGAATCTTTGGTAAAGGAGCTTGGTGAACAGTATTTTCATATTTTACTGGCTGTTCAACAGTCTGATTGGGCTCAGAGCATTCGGTTGTATATTGATTTTCGTCTCTATTAAATAAACCCTCTTTTTGTTGATTATCACTAATTGATTCAACTGAAATCGATGGAATCGGTGTTATTTGGACCTGATTAGAATTCTCATTTTCTGGCTTCTCATTTTTTACATCATGAACTGATAGCGGCAACGAATGCCCCATGATTGGTTTTTGATATAAATTGTCATACCCTATATACTCAACTTCTTCATTTATTTCACCACCAACACTTAAGGCCTCAATTTTTTGGTTATCACCTGCTTCAAAAAGCACAACCATTTCAAAATTAGAATCAAGATCCTTACAAGTTACACTGTAACCGCCCTCATAATTAGACCCATATTGAGAACCAAAAGTCTTTGTATAAGAAACAAAACTCAAATCGAATTGCATTTTCAAACCTTTATAGCCCTTCAATGAAGATTCAATCTCCGAAGAAAACCCTCGCTTCTCATTTGCTAATCTTATAGATTCAATGAAGTCTTTTTTATCCATTTTTAGATTTTTTATTTCAGCCCTAACAAGTCAATAAGTCTTCTCTTTTTATTAGGGTAGATAGATTTTTCATCCTTAGTGAGCTTCATTTTCTTAAGCATCCTTGCTCGAAAAGAATTTTCCTCAAATCCGCCCATATTACGATCCAGAAATTTCTTCATCGACAAGGGCTTAACCCCAAATATCTCGGGATCGCTATCCCAATACTGTTTTGGGGCGTAGTGCTGACTGACAGGCTGAAAAACCCAACCATTAATTTCATAATCTTTTTCACTATCAGAATTCATGATTAATTCAACCTCATCAAAATCACCACCAAAATTTCTCCAATACAAAACCTTACGCTTTCTGGCAATTCTCATGACAGGATCTGGATCACTTGAAAGATCCTCTCCATTAAATGCAAGGTGATACTTTGTAGGGCTAGGCCAACGATTGATGGTCGGGTGCTGAATTATCAAATTGTTACATTGCCACTGTCCTCTAACAATTTGTGAATCTTTTAATCTATCAAAGAACTCCGTTTCAATATACGTAAACGGTAAATCAAATTCTCTCAGTAAAAACTCGAGTACAAAATCATCAGGAAGATCAGGATATTTTCTGGCATGTTTGGCCCATACTTTAACTAGGGGAAGGTGATCTGAATTCAACCATAATAAACCAGTGCTAACTGGATTACTTTTTCCCATTGGAAAAGTCGAAGTTAGAGGTGCTGTCCAATCTTCAGGAATCGGATTTATTATGCGACATTCCACATCAAGCCACAATACCGAACCATATCGCTCAATGCACTCCCCGATAAACTCGACCTTACGATCCCACACATCAACTAACGTATCAGAATAATCAACCTCCCTAACATCGAAGGAATAATTAAACTTTTTGCAATCAGCTATAATGTCGGAAGCAAAGCAGTCGAAATCAGGAGTATAAAACGATATGACAGTGAACCTACTCAACTTCCTTCCACATCAGTTTCAAATCCTTCATCACCAGCGTCGGCAAAAGCTTCTCCATCCGCTTCTGTAAAATCATTTGAATCAAATTCATCTCCACCCCCACAGCCAGCCTCATCAGAGGTTACCGCCATTTCATTTTCCTGGGGACCTGCCTCATCTCCTCCCCCACAACTAGCCTCAGCACCAGACCCAGTACCGCCTGCCCCCGAAGAACTATATCCCCTGTCATATCTTCCCCAACCATTGTAATGATTATAACCGTAAAAATAAGGGTCATTATAATACCCTCCGTAGTCATCAAAAGACTTAATACAGGTGATACATAATTGCTTCCCCCTATATGTTCTAATGCACTTATTACAAACGCACTTATTACATGACTCACATAAAACAGTGGCAAGTTCATTGCATTGATGCTTAAAAAGAAAACCAGATCGTTCTTGGCAAATACTTTGATTATTCATGGGATTTAGATTGTAAAATTACTTCTTTGTTGAGCAGGAATTAAGAGCCTGATAAAGACTTAAAAACGCCATCATTGACATAGAGGATAATAAAGTTTTTTTCCTTCATGTTCCTTCATACTCT
>CABXDI010000084.1 GCA_902510815.1 uncultured Verrucomicrobiota bacterium
TAAAATTCATGCAGTTCTAGTTCTTTTATCCATTTTATTTATTGGTCATTTAAGTGCTACCGAGATAGCTAATTCAATTAACGATTTTAGTCTTGATGGAACTCAAGGGGAAAATGGTTGGGTGTCTGGGTATCGTAATTATTCTTTGGACGGGGGAGGAGATGATTATGACCCTAATGAAGATTTTATTGCATTCGACCAGAATGATCACTGGAGAGGTGAAGGTTGGCGCCTTGTCCCATCCAATGCTCCTTGGACACTTTTAAATTCTGAACTTGCTCATCCCAATGGGCAAAATAATGGAGAAGAGCATTGGGCTATTAGAAGGTGGGAGTCTGATCGTAGTGGTCCATTAGCTTTTACTTGGAGCCTTAGGGAGCAAAATGATGGAGGCAGTGGTGTTGGTGGATCGTTGCATCATAATGGAGTATTGGTAGATTCTGATTCGACGAGTGATACTAATGGATTCTCTAGAACTTATTACCTAAATATTGAGTCTGGTGATGTCGTGGATTTGGCTTTGACCCCTGTTGGCCCCAGTGGAGATAGGGCAGATGGTGCAGACGGATCTTACTACTCAATGATTATTGATGATGAGGTAAATGATATTGAAACACAACCCGACGGCTCCACGTTTATAGCTGCTAGTGGTGATGATGATGACGAAGATGGTCTTCCAGACAATTGGGAAGAGCTTTACTCGCCTGGCGATTTGACGGCTTTGAGTGGTGATGGCGTCTCTGATTATGATGAGGATGGGTTAAGCGATTTGAAGGAGTTTGAAATTAAATCAAATCCAGATGAGTCTGATACCGATGGTGATGGGCTTGATGATTTTGTTGAAGTCGATGAACACTCTTCAGACCCGACTTTACCTGATACTGATGGAGATGGGATTGAGGACGGTGATGAGGTCTTGGGTTCTCCACCCACTAGCCCGATACTAGCTGATACTGATTCGGATGGATTTAATGATAGGGAGGAGCTATTTTTCAATAGTAACCCTACTCTTTCTAATGATACGCCTTTGACTTCATTGATTGGAAATTCTTCATCAGAGTGGTCTGACGGTATTCAGGGTCAAGACAATTGGACTAATGGTTGGAGAAATGTGACTGCTGACGGAGGTGGTGAAAATTATAATCCAAGGACCGATTTTAACGCTTTTAATGGAGGGCCTGATGATGGAGCTTGGAACGGAGCTCAGCAGCAGTGGAATGGAAACGCCTGGGATTTAAACACTGCAGGTGCTCCTCCTTGGACCTTTCTTGGAAGTGAAGATACCCATCCTAATGGAAGTAATAATGGTGACGAGCATCACACCATTCGCCGATGGACAGCTGCTGCAGGTGAGGAAATTGATACGGTTACGCCAGTTGCAATTATTTGGAATGTTCGTAAAAGGGGCGCCGGTGGCAATGGAGTCACTGGTTCCATTCATCACAATGGTGAAATGATTGATAGTCACGCAATTGCTGGGAACGACACTGTAGGGTCTAACCGAATTGTTTATGCAAACATAAGCCCGGGTGATTTCATTGATCTCGGGCACAGTCCTGTTGGAACAACTGGTACTGGCGATGGTTCTGATTCTTCTGTCAATTGGATGAGAATTGATCTGAGGTTGCCTGATAACCCTACTCAGCCTGATGGATCGACTTTTATTCCAGCCTCGGGTGAAGATACAGATGCTGACGAATTGCCTGATGCATGGGAATTATCAATTTTTGAGGGCGATCTTACTCAGCTCAGTGGTCTCGATGGAGCAGACCTTGATGGCGATGGGTTGCCGGATATTGATGAATTTAGTCTTGGAACCAAGCCTAATGATCAAGACTCCGATGAAGATGGATTGAAGGATGGAGCCGAAGTAAGTGAGCATAAGACTGATCCCAAAAACGATGATACAGATAATGATGGTATTGCAGATGGAGATGAAATAAATGGAGAAAATGGTTATGTGACTTTAGCGAATAACGCTGATACAGATGGTGATGGGCTAAAAGATGGAGAAGAGGTGGAGAACCATTCGACTGATCCATTGAAAGTTGATACAGATGGTGATGGTGCGAATGATGGATATGAAGTCACAAGGTTCTTTGACCCTCTTGACGCATCAATTAACCCATCGACTTTACTTGCTGATTCCTATGAGGAGTTTTCTGGAGTTCAAGGCCAAGATGATTGGCAGTATGGTTATCGTAACTTGACTCTAGATGGAGGTGCAGTTGAAAGTTATGATTCAGAAAATGATTTCGTTGCTTTTGATGAGGCAGAGCATTGGAGGCCAGGTTGGAGGCTTGCTCCATCAGCTGCTCCATGGACGCTTTTTAATGGGCCTGAGGGCAGTCATCCGAATGGTACTAATAGTGCACCTAATGAAGAGCACTGGACAATTCGAAGATGGTCGGCAGACGAGATAACTTCAGAGACACCAGTAGGTTTAAAGTGGCATACAAGAAAAACAAACCTTAATGGAGGAGGCGTTACTGGTAGTCTCTTTGTTAATGGAGAGATGATGGATTCTATGTCATTTGCCGGTAATGACGGTGAAGGTGAGATTCGGACCTGGTATGCGAATCTTAATCCTGGAGATGTTGTTGACCTAGCGTTAACTCCTGTAGGTCCTGATGGTAATGCTCAAGATGGATCAGATGGTTCAGCAAATTGGTTAAGGATAGATACTTATATTCCCTTAGGAGCGAAACAGCCAGACGGGTCTCCATTTCTTGCAGCTTTAAAGCAGGGATTACAAATTTCTGATGTATTCTTAGATGTAGCAAATAAGACAGTCGTTGTTTCTTGGCCTTCAGGTGCTGGGAGAAGTTACGCATTAGATGTCTCGACTGGACTCCTCGGGTCAGTAGAGGATGGTTCATGGGAGGAATATGACGATAGTATTCCTGGGGAAGAAGATGAGACTAGTTACGAAGTTATTATTGAGGATGAAATACCTGAGAGGTTTTTCATAAGAGTGAGAGATATTACGGGTTTGTAATAATCAAAAATTGTTTAGACAGAATAGCTCTTTTGCGGAGGCTTTATTTGCGCTACTTTAAGGCGGTGCTTATACATGGGAAATTATTATCTGCCGCAGTATTGATTCTGGTTAGCTTGCTGGTTTCATGTGATAGAGGAAATGATTTAAGTGATGTAAAGCCTGCTACAAAAGTCGAAAAGCAGATTCGTGAGTCGACTGTATCAGGTGCCACCCAGGAACCTCCTGTTTATGATCCCAAGGCTGGAGGTTGGGAAGTTGAAGAATGGAATGAGAGAATTTCTTCTTTTCTTAAACCGCTTAGTAAAAAAATTATTAATAATGAAAACTGGGAAGTTTATGCAGGGTCATTATGCGATAATTTTGAGTCTGCCTCTCTTAGTGTTCCGGATGTTCCGCAATCGATTCAAGATGGGAAAGTTGAGGTATTTTCAAAACATGGAGATCCTGTAGAGTATGATTCATTTCCAAATTCTCTCAAAAATTTAATAAGTTCTGTCGAATTATTGGGAAATTTGGAGAGAGCTAGTTTTAAAATTGTCGATATCAAGGCGTTAGATAAAAAGAAGATTCAATCTGATCTCATTGTTCATTTTGGTGGAAAATCAAAAGGGGTTTACCGCGAATTGAAGGGATTAATGAAAATGAGATGGTCTATACAAGAAGACAGCTTAAAGCTTTTTTCGGTTCAGGGAACTTTTACAGCCTCACTTTCTACAATTGGAAGATTTGTTGATGTGACTGAAGATGTATTTGATAAGGTTGTTGATTTTAAGGATCAGTTTTATCGTGGCCAAGATCACTGGACCTCAAGAGTGGAGATGTTGACAGGTATTGATGTGGGAGGTTGGCAGGGGCTTTCAATTGCAGATGTAGACGGTGACAATCTTGATGACATTTATATTGCTCAGCCTGGTGGATTACCGAATAGATTATATGTGAGGAATAGTGAAGGGGGATTTGAAGATTGGTCTAAAAGTTCATTTATTAATTTTTTAGATTCCTCTCATGGAAATCTTTTCGTTGATCTCGACAATGATGGCGATCAAGATCTTGTTGCTGGTGTTCAGGAGGGATTGATGATTATGGAAAATAATGGAGTAGGGGTCTTTTCCAAGAGAGTCGCTCAGTTATTGCCTTCTGCGGTTCCTTATTCAATTACTGCAGCGGATTATGATAAGGACGGGGATCTTGATTTTCATGTTTGTTGCTATAACCGAAAAGCAGGAGTTCAACATCATCTCTTTGCTCGTCCTGTACCCTATCATGATGCAAATAATGGTGGAAGAAACGTCCTCTTTCGTAATGACGGAAATTGGCAGTTTAAGAATGTTACCGTTTTGGAGGGTATGGAGCAAAATAATCGTAGATTTAGTTATGCTGCCTCCTGGGAAGATTATGACAATGATGGCGACATGGATCTCTATATTGCCAATGATTTTGGCAGGAATAATCTTTATCGTAACGATCACGGGGTTTCTGGAGGTTTACGATTTAAAGATGTTTCCAAAGAGGTTGGCGTAGTGGATATTGGTCCAGGTATGTCAGTGTCATGGGGCGATTATGACAACAATGGTTTACCGGATCTTTATGTCTCTAATATGTTTTCGTCGGCCGGCAATAGGATTACTTCACAGAAGAGGTTTCATAATTCGGCTGATCAAAATACTAGGAATCACTACAGAAGGCATGCTAGAGGGAATTCGCTTTTCAAAAATTTAGGCAATGGATTTTTTGAAGATCATAGTATCGCAAGCGGTGTAAACGTTGGGCGTTGGGCGTGGGCATCTCGTTTTGAGGACATGGATGGTGATGGTTACCAGGACATTTATGTAGCCAATGGATTTATAACGCAGTCTGATTCAGGTGATTTGTGAAGCTTTTACTGGCGGCAGGTCGTGTCGCAATCTCCTCTTTCTGATTCGAGAGGCGCTTCAGATTCTTATTTAGAATCCTTTGGAAAATTAGCCCAGAGAATACGCTTAGGGAATTCGTTCAGCGGAAATGAAAGAAATTGTGCATTTATTAATTCTGGTAATGGTCAATTTACTGATATTTCTTATTCTATTGGCCTTGATTTAATTGATGATTCTAGAGGGTTAGCGGTAACAGATTTAGATGGAGATGGGGATCCTGATTATTTTTTAACTAATCGAACCGCTCCTCGTTTTCGAGTTTTAAGAAATGATTTAAAGAATGAAAACCGTTGGTTAGTTTTAAAATTAATAGGTGATCCTAATAAAAAATGTTCACGTGACGCTATTGGTGCGAAAGTTGAAGTTAGATTAAATAACAGAAAGGCTTTTAGAACACTTTACGCGGGAGATTCCTTTTTAAGTCAATCATCAAAAGCACTGAGATTTGGAATTGGTAAATCTGAAACTCTTCAAGATGCCAGAGTTCGCTGGCCTTCTGGTGAAATTGAAATTTTCGAATTTGGTTCAGGAGTTGGAAAATTCTTGCTGCGCCAGGGGACAGGTAAAATTGAGGCTCAAGAGAGAATAACCTTTAATGAAAAGTTTACTCCAATGCCTCTGAAGCTACCTCAAAAAACAAATGAGCTAAGAATAAGGCTTTCGCAGCCATTAAAATTGCCAGAAGCTCTTGATTATAAGGATCTCAATGGCAATAAACTACTCATAGATGATTTAACTCAAAACGGTCCATTGTTGATTAACTTGTGGGCTACTTGGTGCGCGCCATGTCTTGATGAGCTTAAAGAATTTGCTAATAATTCTTCAATTTTAAAAAATGAAAGGATCGGTGTTGTTGCTCTTAGCGTTGACAATATTTATGAGGATAGGGGAATTGGATCAGAGGAAGTTAGTGAAAAAGTTCGCTTTTCTGGATACGAAGGGGACGTGGGGTTTGCTACAAAACGATTAGTTGATACGCTCGATGGTTTGATAAAGAAATCAGTTTATAGGCATAACGATTTTCCAATACCTTCAAGCTTTCTCATTGATAAAGGCTCCTGGCTAACAGTTATATATAAAGGAG
>CABXDI010000085.1 GCA_902510815.1 uncultured Verrucomicrobiota bacterium
ATCAGCATCAAGTGGATTCGTTCTATTGTTGATTTCGACACCATCCTTAATCTCGTCTCCATCTGTGTCTGCATTGTTTGGATCTGTTCCTGGGTTTTCAGCGCTGACGTAAGTTCCACTGTTGTTTTCAACGCCATCAAGCAACCCATCGTTATCGCTATCAGGATTCAATGGGTCTGTGCCGGTTGCTTCAGGTCCGTCATAGTCACCTGAGTTGTTCTCAACGCTATCGGCGAGTCCATCACCGTCTGTATCTGACTTGGTTGGATCAGTCTTATTCTCGTACTCATCAAAGTCTGTAAGGCCATCACCATCATAGTCACCAGTTCCAGCGCCTGGCCCTGGGCCATCACCTAAACCGTTCAAGTCTGTCAGATTACCGGTCTTATCATTCTCATAAAAATCAGGCAGATTGTCCTCATCCTCATCACCATCAAAAATTCCAGTTTCTATAACTAAATTATCAATGATTAAGTCCTGATTGGCGCCTCCCACTCTTGCGGAGATAATAAATGTGTGATCATCGCTTGCTACAAAGTCTGGGATTTCGACTTCAGTGAAATCAGCATCGGTATTCATTCCTGTTGTTATGAATGAAGCGCCAACGTCTGGTTGCCACGTGATTTCTATCGAGCCTTCAACGCGCTGGCCATCATCAAGGATTGGGCCATTGTTAAAAGCGAGTTGCTCAAGGTCTGCTCCTCCGGCAATTCCTGAAATATTAACACCTTGCTCAGCATCGAAATTTTGCCATGTGTCCACTTCAAAGGAGATGTTTTCAGTGGCTTGCCCTCCGGCCATGCCTTCTTCTGCTTGTCCAAGCTCTCCCTCAAAAGCATCACCATAATTGATTGAGAAACCGTCTGCAGGGTTATTGTTACCTGGGCTGTCGTATAGTTCATAATCGAAGGTTATTTTAAAACCATTTGATGATCCTTCCATTGGAGGAACTGTGAAACTTGAAAAACCAAGGCCCTGCCCGTCTCTAGTCAATTGAAGCCTGCCACCTTCGATTGCAGCGGCTTCACCAGCAATTGTTGATCCATCACCTAGATCCGTTTCGCCATCTGAAAAATCATCAAAGTTTTGAGAGTAAGTTTCCTGAGATTTTGCAGAAAGTGTGAGAATTAGTAGAGCAACGGTTGAAATTAAAAGCTGCCAATGAGTTTTTTTATTCATAATATTGTGAGGAAAAATTATAATGAAGTTGAGATATTCCTTTTTATGGAATCTCCTATTTAAAGATCTAAAATAAATTTATCAACGTCAAGAAGTTACGCAATTAATAAAGATATTTAATTCTTATTTTCTTAATTATTTTAAGACATTAAAATCTTATAATTCTTAACCTAATTGATAGGCATAGACAGAGCCTTTTTCTGTTTATACAAATTTAGACGGTTCTGAATATTTTTTTTCAAATCCGTGTTGTTTTTTAACTTTGAAATGGCAGTCAACGCTGATTCTACCGCGTTATCAAATTGACCACTTGCTGCCTGTGCCGCTGCGAGAGTGTCCAAAACTTGTGGGACTTTATTTTTCGTATCAGCATTTAGCTTGCTTGCAATTCTTAGAGCTTCCTTTGGATTTCTTATTTTTTGGTCACTCGATGTTGCAAGTATCCATGAAAGGTTGTTTCTGGCTGCACTATTTTGAGGTTGTATGTTTAAGCCTTTTTTATAGAATTGGAGAGCTTCAATGGTCATTTTTTGCTTATCCATTTGGGTTGCCAAATTAAAATAGCATTTTGCTAAATTGGATAAAATTTCTTTGGACTTTGGGTTTAGTTTAGATGCTTTTTCGTAATGGTGTATGGCTCCTCTCATCTCTCCTGCAGAGAACCAGTTTTTAGCGTGCCTACTATTAAGACTTGCTTCATGCTCAAATAACCTTTGGATAGCTTTTGGGTGTTTTATAGTTGAACCAGCAAACTGAGAGGATTCTTTGATCCTTTCTATAAGTCCTTTTAATGAATGATTTGTATCTTCAATGATTTGTTTAACACTGACTTGCCCTTTATATATTACCGAGACATTGCCATCTGGATTAATAAGAAAACTTGAAGGGATAGGTAATGGTTCGTTAAGGCCAACATTTTGGTCGTGAATTCTTTGAAGGATATTCATTAAAGATTCATTTGCGGGTACAGATGGAAATGGAAACTTCAGACTTTTAATAACTTCAGAGGGCTTTTTGGATTTCGAATTCAATTGACCTAATCCGTCGACGTTCAAGGCTATTAATTCTATGCCATTTTTCGTAAGAGCTTCTTTTTGATCTCGGAATTGCGCCATTTCTTGTAGGCAGGGGCCACACCACGTTGCCCACAAGTTTAGAAGCTGATGTTTTTTTTCTGCGTCATTTTTTAATTTTATACCATTTTTTGTTAGATTAATTTTTGGGCCTTTGAACAAAGTAATGGCCGGAATTCTTGCAATTTGTGATGGTGTTTTTTTTAGAGCTGGAGAAAAAGGTAATTTAATTTTTTCAGACCTTATGCTTGATGACTTAGCTACTGGGTTTCCCTGTTCAATGATATATCGATTGTTGGGTTTAATACCCTTAATATTCTCTATGGATTTGTCAGGCCAATTTATTCGTATTGAAATGTTTTGAAGACTTTTATTTAAGCCAAAATGAATCCATTTACTTGATTGAGATAGAAAACCTTGGCCTGCTCTCAATGTCTGAATTTGTTGACTGGAATCTGAATTATTTTCCCGAATTATTGCAACTCTAGCTCCAATAGCATCCTTATTAACAGTTGTTCCATTTCCTTTTAAGAGTATTGAAATAAATGAGTTATCTTGTTGAGCATCATTTTTCATTAACCGTAATCGCGGACCATTACGGTTAGATATCCACATATCTATATCTCCGTCACCATCCCAATCAGTAGTGCTTATTGCTCTTCCATCATCTGGATAATCTAATCCGCTGATTCCTGAGATGTCAGAAAATTTTCCATTTCCTAGGTTGATAAAAAAACAATTTCTTTCATTGCCGCTGAAGGATCGACCTGCATCCATCATTTGAGAAAGCTGCCGTTGACTTGAGGTATTAGATTTATGTTCTTTTCCTTCAGATGTTTGAGCGACAACCTGCCGCCAAAAAAAGCTTCACAAGTCACCGCTTTCATTTTTAGAGGTTAGGTAACCGTTAGCTACCACTAGATCCGGGAATGTATCATTGTTGAAGTCGATGAAGTTTGATCCCCATGCCCACCTTCCCATGTTTACTCCAGCTGATAAGCTCGTATCTTTAAAAGTAAGACCTTCATTTTGCAAAAGTGTATTACCTCTAGCGAATCTCTTAAAACGATTTCGTATAGACTCTTGAACTGCACTTTTAAATTCTTTTTGATTGGTAATTCTGTTACCGGCAGCGGAAAACATATTTGAAACATAAAGATCCATCATGCCGTCCTTATTATAGTCTGCCCAAGTGACCGACATTCCTGAAGCGCTATCTTCGGTATATGATTTTGCTGCTATGTCTTTAAAAATTCCATTATCATTTTCATAAAGGTTGTTTCTTCCATAGTCATTGGCAACATAGAGGTCTTGATCTCCATCATTATCGAAGTCTTCCCATGATGCAGCGAAGCTCCAACGAGAGTTGTTTTGATTGAGGCCTGACTCTTCTGTGACATCAATGAACGAGAATTCTCCAATTTCTTTAGTCGCGTTCTTTAATAATGAATTTGGTGCGCCATTTTCTGCATCATGATAAATGAATTCATTGCTACCAGTACCTATTGAGCTGCCATTGTCTTCGTTAACGTAAGCGCATACATATAAATCAAGGAGGCCATCATTGTCATAATCTGCCGCAGAAATTGATGATGTTGACCAACTTGTTTTTAGAATCGCTGCAGGTTTGAATCGTTCTTGCTGATCATTTTCCGCGATGACTACCATGCCGTAACAGGCTACTGCTAAATCTTGATCCCCATCATTATCAAAGTCTGCGAAAATTGAAGACCTTGAGTCCTCTATCCAATCAATTCCCCACTCTTTTGAAGTTTCTATTGCTTGGCCGTTTTCTTTTTGTATAAACAATCTATTAGGCAAGCCTGGTTCCTGGCATAAGAAGAGGTCATCAAGCCCATCCCCATTTACATCTGCAACAGAGATGCCAGGCGTTCCGAATCGATTTAACATAGCTCGAACAGGCATACGGCTTAACCAGTGATTCATACCGTACGCGAGTTGCTCTTCGTAGCTGGAGTTAGAACTTATAACTGACCCAGTGACCTCTGTGAAAATATTGTTTTTGTTTAATCTTGTTGATTGATCATAGGACCGAACAACAATGTTAGATATTTTCGGTGTTCCAGTTAAGCCTTTCCAATTAATAGACCACACAGCATTTTTTTGAATAAGATTTTTTTTTGTTTTAAAATTAATTGTAAAAAGAGCAGTTGTTTCGAAGCTTTGATTAGTTGAGTCCACTTCAATACTTGTTACTTTGAACTTCACATAATTTTTATTGGAAGGCGTTATTTTTAGGTTTCTTACCGTGATTAATTCTTCCTGTAGATAATCCTTTCCTCCATATTCTTCGTTATTACTAATAGTGGCCGATTGTATTATTAAGTTTTTATTCTGAAGTAAGGTCTTTAGATTTTTTTTAGATAAGCGATGAGTCGTAAAATCTTTCGTTATAAAATCATTAATTGATCCATCTGTAAAAAAAAGCGTGCCAAGTTTTTTAAGTTGTTCACTAGCTAATTTCGCTAACGCTTCTGTTTCCCAGCCATCTTCGGAAGGGTTATCAATCTTATTCCATTTATCTAATGGATTTTGAGAAACACCGAAATCCTGAAGTTCGCTTTCGGATGAATTTTTTTCACTGCTAGGCTTATCGGCAGTCTTTAATGTTTTTTCTATAGTGCCTTTTTTTTGGCAGCTTGAAGTAAGAAAAAGAAACAATGTGGGTACGAGAATTCGTGTTGCCCAGATTGCAAAAGAAACGGCTCTTTGTTTATTTGTAATCAACTTTGAGTGAGTAGCTTGCAAACATTTTAGACTTTTTTTAAGAATATGAAATGGAAAATTCTTAACTCTTCTCTTAATTCATTATAATCTAATAACAAATGAGGTTTGCCGCTATCAATTCATCTATTTTATTAGCTAATGTGCTGATTTTTATGGCTTTTGTTGTTTGCGCTGAGCAGGACAAGAAGGTTGATTTTTGGTCATACTCAAAGCCTGAAAAAATAAAAGTTCCCGAAAAATTTGATTGGGGGTATAGCGAAATAGATTCATTCATCTTTGAAAAAATCAATAGCGCGGGACTTTCTCCCCAGAAAGAAGCTTCGAAAGAGGAATGGCTTCGTAGGGTAAGTTTTGATGTTACGGGGTTGCCGCCCAGCATTAAAGATATTGATAATTTTTTGAATGACGAATCCAAGTTTGCATATCGAAGAGTTGTAAAAAGGCTACTCTCCTCTCAATCATACGGAGAGCGTATGGCTGCGTGGTGGTTAGATGGCGCAAGATATGGAGACAGTCATGGATACGATAATGATCTAGAAAACAGTCAATGGCCATGGAGAAACTGGGTTATTGAATCTTTTAATGACAATAAACCTTTTGATGAATTTACTATCGAACAGTTGGCAGGAGATTTAATCCCAAATCCATCCAATTCTCAAATTCTAGCAACAGGCTTTAATAGAAATCACCGGATCCAGACGGAAGGAGGAGCAATTGAAGAGGAGTGGAGGACTGAATATGTTATTGATAGAGTTGAGACTATGGGAACGGTT
>CABXDI010000086.1 GCA_902510815.1 uncultured Verrucomicrobiota bacterium
TACTTATGATGAGTTATTTTATTAACTCATATTATTATATAAAATTGGAAGAATCTAAAAAGTTGGAACTCAAGGAGCTTATTTTGTCTCGATCCGTCGAGATAGGGTCACGTATCATTGATCTTGAGGAGCTTACAAAACCCATCTCTCCAGATAAAGGTCTTGGTAGATTGACAAGACTGGAGGCTTTACAGGATAAGAATGTCAATGAGGCAGCACTTGAGAGGTTAAGAGATGAGCAAGTTCGCCTTCAAAATGCCTTAGCCAATATATATCTGCCATCTTTCGGGATTTGCCAATCTTGTGGTAATGAGATTAGTTTTGATCGCCTTGAAGTATTACCTGGCAGTACGATGTGTACGGGATGTGCAAAATAAATAAGAAAACTTATGCCGAAAGAATTTGAGATACTTCTTTACTATTTGTATGTGGATATTCAGGACCCTGAATCATTTGCCAGTGGTCAAAGGCGGCTTTGTGAAGAGAATGAGATTAAGGGAAGAATTATCATTTCACATGAGGGTATTAATGGGACTGTATCAGGAAGGAAAGAGGCCACTGCTGAATATAAAAAACAGACCCTCGAGGACTTGGGTACTGATAGAATGCAATTTAAAGTGGATCTTTCGGATGGGCATGCTTTTAAGAAGCTTTCAGTAAAAGTAAGACCTGAAATTGTTTCATTACACCTTGATAGTCAATCTGTTATAAACCCTAACAATCAAACGGGAGAGCGTTTAGCTCCAGAGGAATTTTTGTCTGAGATGGAAAATGGAGACGTTATTGTTTTTGATGGAAGGAACAAATATGAATCTGATCTTGGAAAATTTAAAGGCGCTGTTTGCCCTCCAGTTAACAACTTTAGAGAATTTCCTGAATGGATAAGAGAAAATTTTTCACATGCTAAGGGCAAAAGAGTCTTAACCTATTGCACCGGTGGAATTCGTTGTGAAAAATTATCAGGGTTTCTCTTAGATGAGGGGTTTAAATCAGTTGCACAACTTGATGGGGGAATAATAAATTATTCAAAGAATTCAAATACTAAGGGTAAAAATTTTGATGGTGAATGTTATGTTTTTGATCAAAGGGTTGGGGTCGAGGTGAACTCTAATAATCCAAAGGTTATTTCCAAATGCATACACTGTGATCAACCGAGTCAGCGTTACCGAAACTGTGCTTGGAAACCATGTAATGATCAGATTTTCATCTGTGATTCATGTGAGGAAGAATTTGGCAAATTTTGTGGAGAGGAGTGCAGAGCGTCTTGCACAAAATTAAGCCCTTAGAAAAACGTGTAAAACACTGTAAATTAAGGATTAATGAGTGAAATTTTAACAATTCAAGGCAGATCTCAAAAGTTTTAATAATTTCTAATCATTTCTTTTGTTTTGAAATTGAAAAAAATAAACAAAAAATCAGTGTAATTTTAGCTTGTGAAATTTTTCACAAGGTATTATAGGAATGTTAACGAATCCTTAAATGGCCAATCCTTTCCCGCGTTGGACTAACTCCCTACCTTTGCAAGTTATAGGTGCCCTCATAATTCTGGGCATCGGGGTCAGTGCTGCCGTTACATATTACTTCACACCGAAGTACACGAAAGTGGGTTATCAACCGGACCAACCAGTTCCTTATGATCACAAGTTGCACGTTGGGCAGTTAGGGATGGATTGTAGATATTGCCATTCTCATGTTGAAAGTTCAGGACACGCTAATGTTCCTTCTGCTTCGACTTGTTGGAATTGTCACCAACATGTTAAAACAGATAGCCCTAAATTAGAACCTATTAGGAAAGCTGTTGATAAAAATTACGAGAATTACACTGGAAAACCAGTTGAATGGGTTAGAATTCATCGTTCTCCGGATTATGTCTATTTTGACCATTCCGCTCACGTTAATCGTGGAGTTAGCTGTGCTAGTTGTCATGGTGATGTAGGAGAAATGGTTGTTGTTCATCACGACAAGCCACACAGTATGAGTTGGTGTTTGGATTGCCACAAGAATCCAGAAAAACATCTTCGTCCTTTAGATGAAGTTTTCAATTTGAAGTGGAAGCCTGAGGATTTATCTGTTGAAGATTTTAAATCTTACATAAGTGATCGATTTGGGGATGATAAACAAGAGCAGATCGATAAACTAGGTGACAAAGAAAAGCTTACCCAAGAATTAATTGGTAACACATTAAAGGATCTTTGGCATATACGGCCACCTTCAGGCAATAACTGTAGTGGGTGTCATAGATAGTAATTTTAACTGAATTTAACTCTAAGTGAAACACGTTTGGCAACACCCAGAAGACCCGCTAGTAGGAAAGCGGATGTTTCGTAGTCTAGGTGAACTTGAGAGTAGTCCATCTTTTGTAGCCAAGTTAGAAAGAGAATTTCCACGAGGTGCGGCGGAATTTGACAAAGATGGAGACAAGGATTCCGTCTCGAGGAGAAGCTTTATGAGATACATGGGTGCTTCGACGGCACTCGCAGGCATTGGTTTATCCAGTTGCCGCAGGCCAGTTGCCAAGATTGTTCCTTACGCAGGTAGCGTTGAGTGGATGGTGCCAGGGAAAGCAGTTTACTATGCCACAGCTATGCCAAGGCTTGGAGGTGCCACACCTTTAATAGCTAAGGTATATGAAGGAAGACCAATTCATTTACAGGGTAATTCTCTTCATCCAGGAAGTGCAGGTTGCACAGATTCATTTGCTGTCGCTTCAATCTTGGATTTTTATGATCCAGAGAGATCCAGATCATACAAAAGCGGTAGAGGTAAAGAATCAAAAGTTGTGCAGCCCGAAGAATTTTGGGAGCAGTTTGATTTGAAGAAAAAGGAGTGGGCTGATAATAAAGGCAAGGGGCTTGCATTCCTGCATGGTTCAAACACTTCTCCGACCCTAAAAAATCTTGCGAATCAAGTCCTTGAAGGTTTACCTGAGTCTGGTTTTTACGAGTACGAAGCAGTTGAACGTCAGGGTATGGATAAAGCTGCGGCATCCCTTTTTGGTAAGGGTGCAGTCACTCGATACCATCTCGATAAAGCTCAAAGAATTTTGACAATTGGTTGTGATTTTCTTGGAGTTGATAGAATTACAGACGGGGCCACTAGTCAATTTTCTAAAGGAAGAAAAGTTGAGTCTATAAATGGGAATGAAGAGATTGGGCCTATGAACAGGCTCTATTCAGTTGAGCACCAATACACTGTTACTGGAGGTATGGCAGATCATAGAATGCCAATGAAGGCAAGTGATCAATATCCATTCCTGATCGAGATATCCAAAGAAATTGCCAATCTCACGGGAGATAACAATTTAAAAACCTTAGTTTCTGATAAGAAAACAAATCTTTCATTGGATGATGAAAGTCAAAAATGGATCAAAGAGGCCGCCAATGATTTGTATGCCAATAAGGGCAAAGGTGTGGTCGTAGCCGGTACTAGGCATGACCAAGCCATGCACATACTATGTTTGGCAATTAATAATGCTCTTAATAATATTGGAAATGATAAGCCACTGCAAATAGTAGAAGGTATGCCGTCCGAGTCTGGAAGCATTAATGAGCTTGCTGAGGCTATTACCAATGATCAAATAACTACACTCATAATTAGCGGAGAGAGTGACCCTGTTTACAGCGCTCCAGCAGAGCTTAATTTTGAAAAGTTACTAGATAAAGTTGAGACAATTATTCACTTGGGAGTTCGTGACCTTTGTTCAACAGCTCGTGCTTCTGACTGGCATGTACCAGGTTCTCACTTCTTAGAAAGTTGGAGTGATGTTAGGTCGTCTGATGGAACATATTCCATTATACAACCAATGATTGCTCCGCTTTTTGATGGTGTATCTGATATTGAATTTCTCCTTCGCCTTATAAACGATGAAAGTTCTGAGGAGGTTAAAGATCCTGCCCAAATGGCGGTGAAGTCAACTCATGCAGATGTTTCAGGTAGTGCATCAGAGAACGCATGGAACACGACACTGCGTAATGGTTTTCTTAAAGATAGCCAGTTCAAAATGCTTGAACAAGAACTCGATTATGCTGCCGCCAAGGATGGTTTAGAAAAGGTGTCACCTTCTTCAGATGTTAAAGGTTTTGAAATTGTTTTCACCACTGACAGTAAAGTTTGGGACGGCCGTCACATTAACAATGGTTGGCTACAGGAAATTCCTGACCCGATAACGAGTTTAGCTTGGGATAATGCTGCGCTAGTGGGTATACCAACTATAAAAAAATTAGCTAAGGCAGAAGGTCTTGAATGGGATAAAAAAGATCTTGTTATTGAAGATAAAGCTCACCTAATTAAAGTAGAAATGGAAGACGGTAGATCAGGTTATTTTCCTCTTCTTCCTGTTTATGGACATGCTAGAGATTCAATTAGTATTTCTATTGGATATGGTCAGGAAGGAGCTGGGTCCATAGCTGGTACACCTCAAGGAGATTCTATTTGGTCATATGAGTCTGATACAGGAGATACAACAGGTTTCAATGTTTATCCATTGAGGGACACTAATTCTAGTCTCTTCGGTAAGGTTAAGAGTGTAAAGCTTGTGACCGAAGAAGTGGAATTAAGGCCAGGTCTAAAAACAAAGACTTATCCTATTGCCATAACTCAAGAGCATTTCTTAATGGAGGGAAGAGCTCTTTATCGGGATGGGACCAAAGAAGAATTCGATAAAGAATTTAAAAAATCTGAGAAAGCACATAAAGAGCATCCGGGTCACGAGCATCTTTCATCTTTTCAGACCCGTGGAATGGATTCTCATATACCTCCAAATCAGGCCGTTTACCGTGGCCAGGACAAAGAAAAGCTTATAGAGGATAAGGTGCAGCAATGGGGAATGTCCGTGGATCTAAATCTTTGCAACGGATGTAACGCTTGCACTATTGCATGTCAGTCGGAAAACAATATTCCTATTGTCGGTAAGGACCAAGTTATCATTGGTCGCGAAATGCATTGGCTCCGGATGGATAGGTACTTTGCTCCGAATATGGAAAAAGATGATCACGATCATTACGCCTCAGTGGATGAGGATCTTGAAAATCCCCAATTCATGCCCCAGCCAGTATCTTGCTCTCAATGTGAAGCGGCACCATGTGAAACGGTTTGCCCTGTTAATGCCACAGTCCATACTGAAGAAGGCTTGAATGCGATGGCCTACAACCGTTGTATTGGAACTCGTTATTGTGCAAACAACTGTCCACTCAAAGCTAGAAGATTTAATTTCTTTGATTACAATAAAAGGCCTCTTGATCAACTCTATCAAGGGCCACTATCAGAAAAAGATAAAACAGGTGTTGCTCCGTCCTTGAAACTTCAAAAAAACCCTAACGTCACAGTCAGGATGCGTGGAGTTATGGAGAAATGCACTTATTGTGTACAGAGGATTCAAGAAGCAAAAATTAATCAGAAAAGAATCGCCCGTGATTCTAATGATGTGAAAGTACCGGATGGAGCTATCAAAGTGGCGTGTCAGTCAGCGTGTGCCTCTGATGCTATAATTTTTGGTGATATCTCAGATAAGAATTCTACGGTTTCCAAAGCGAAGCAATCACCTCGGAATTACGAGATTCTAAAATACCTAGGGCTTAGGCAAAGAACGACTTATTTGGCAAGGATTAAGAATCCTAATATGAAAATGCCAAACG
>CABXDI010000087.1 GCA_902510815.1 uncultured Verrucomicrobiota bacterium
ACCCTTTAACCAATAATCTGACAATGATAAGCCTTCAGCTCAAGTCTAGAGGATTGAAAAGATGAATTTTTAGGAGTCTTATCGTTATTTTAGCTCAATTTTGATCCTAAAAAACTGTGCCGAACTTGAATTAATCGTCTCAATTGAGCGGAAAGTCTTATTAACATAACCAGATTCTGCATCAAACGTTTCGGAAATCTTTTTAAAATATTCAACTCCACTATTCCAGTTTTTCATATCAGAAGAAACTTCTAATTCTATTTCAAGACCCTTGAGATCAATTCTTTGATCGTATGAAAAAGCATAATAGTAATTACCATCAACTGAAATTTTAGAAATTTCAGCAAAGTCTGAAATTTGAGATTGTTTTAAAGGCGAAGAATTAAACGCATACTCAACTAAATTAATATAACCATCTTTGTCTGGATCTGATTTTGGTTGTGCCATATTACCGTTCTCGATTTCTTCTTGGCTGAAAAATAAGGTAATCCATTCTGAAAAACTTTTAGCCTCATGAATAAATGTCGGCGTTCCGTTTAGTAACCTTGAAGACGCCCAATTTTCTGGTATTGAATGATCCAAATTACTTGAAGGATTCTTCAAAACTAAAGAATAGCCTTCCCCGTCAGCTGCTTCAGGCCAGGGAGTTTTATCGTTATATGTAAAATTCCTAATAATTGATCCATCTTTCAATTTCATTTCAATTCGTTCACCACCATTTTCTAAGTTACCCTTAAATTCACCAATTATCTTCAAAGGACTCACTTCAGGGTATCTGTTTAAGAATGCCTCTTTATTTCCAACTATTATGGCACTTTCTCCGGGACTTAAACCTAAGAAAGCTGATTGAGAAAAATCAAAATTAATACCACTCGAAAAGTTTACTCCTGAGAAATCAATCGGCTGATCACTAATACTTGTTAATTCTAAAAACTCGAAATCAGATCTAGAATATTGTCCCTCTGGATCTTCTTTTTCAGTAGATGGTGAAGGTCTGTAATGCAGTTCACTTACTACAAAATTTGATGCAGAAGCCGGCTCACCTACCCTATATACAACTTCATTCAATGCAGACCACTCATTATCTTTTAAGACTCTAGCCTTAAGGCGAGTGCTCTTATCAATCGAAAAATCCGAAGGATCACTTGGTATTGTTGCAACTAATTCCAGATCAAAGCTGATATCAGAACTCGTTGTTGCAACCTGATGAACTTCTACTGCTAAAGTATTCTCACCTTCTTTAAAAAGTTCTAGGGAAATATTTTCTTTAAGATTAAATACACTTTCTTCAGCTCCACCTACGCCCGCAGTCGCGAGTGTGTCATAGTTAATTTCTCCTTCTGGCATACCAACCCTCCATACTTCTACTCCGTTCAAGTATACCACTGCGCCGTCATCTTTTCTTAATGCTAATTTAACACCTAATAATTCTTCAGCTGCAGATACTCTAAATTTCTTTCTAAAATAAGTAGTAATGTGCTTACTGCTGCCACTATCACCATAAGAAATTATAGTACCCTCAGCTCCCTCTCTACCATCTCCATAACCAAGCTCAGCGACTCCTTCTTCCCAAAAAGAATCATCAAATTCCGGTAAACGCCAACTAATACCCTTATCAGAACCATCATCTAAATACCTCCATAGAGATTCCCTGCTTATAAGATTAACATCAACGGTAGCTCCATTAATAAAGACAGCATCAGGATTGACACTGCCACCGATTAACCTTGGATCGCTTCCATCTACGGTTAAATAAATTTCACCATCCTCTGAAATTATAACTGGGCTAAATCCAGGATTTACGGAATTAATTATTTTTTCATATTCGGGTGCTTCAACATTATACCAATCTTTCTGCCTAAACTGATCTAAAAGTATATCAGTCCTGTTAGGCCAAAATACTTCTTTCATATAATTCCATTCATCAAGCCACTCTTCGTCTCTTCCCCAAGGCAATGATCGACCTGATGATGGTTGCCACCGTGCCGTCTCAGGAATAATAGCGTCAAAAATCTCGTTCATTCTATAATCATGAAATGGGAGCGGTCCATTAGAGCTCAAGACTCCATCGTTAAAGCAATGCTTATAAACACGGTCCTTAAAGAAGACGCGAAACTCATCGTCTCTCATTAAGGCAGAAAAAATACCATCTGGAGCACCAAGATTTAAATTATTTACCTCGACGTCATATAGCATGACATCACAATCCCAAGAATAAAAACGCCAGCCACCACGACCTGGATATTTTGGTCCAGCAGCCATCCAGTTATGTCTAGCTGTCCAATCCCAATCATTACCACAATAAAAGTATAGCAACTGATTGTCTGAAAGGTTGGCCCAATTAATCCATTCTCTTGATTTTATCCCTCCTGTAGAAGCTGCAGACTTCACTTCTCTCCAAGCGTCATTCCAATCATCTCCAGCCCCATGGTTACTACCATTCCTTCCAGAATTAGTGTAGTGATAGTCTTCGGAATCTCCACCAAAATACTTATCAAGGTAATTATGCATCGGCCTTTCATGAATATGGTAAAGTCCGTGATAAGCTCCATTAAGATAGCAATGAACAAACCTTCCATGTATTGACGTGTGGCCCATAACCATTTCCATGTCACTTACCCAGCGATTGCGTACGTACTGAGCGTCTCCCTGCCTTTTTCGGCCGGGAGGATTACCAGGATTCGCCATCCAATAGAAATTATCATGTGATCCACTTCTCAATTGAATGACATCAAAAACTTCACTCGCCCCAGAAGTGTAAGGATGGTCTGCGAATAAAGGATACCTTAGCTTCGAAGAACCATATCTCGATCTAAAGTAACACCTAAAATTGTTTTTAGCTGAGCCAACACTAGCTCCACCAACAATCTTCATCCCACAATCGATACCAAATCCAGGCTCTGAGCCATCTACACTTATTAGCTCTAAATTAGCTTCACCTTCAGAACCAGACATACCACCTGGCTTAGTTATTGAAATAGATGGTAAAGATAATAACCCTTTATCAATCAAAGGTCCGTACTTAGGATGATTTTTGATGGATGATTGAAACCGCGATTGACCAACTACTCCAGTCGATTGAGGATCTGAAGTCCCATTCACCCAGATATAAGTGTGAGTAAAAACTGGTGAGGATGCGACCGAAGGATTAAATGCCATAGCCCTTACCGTCCTTAACCCCCTTTTACCAGAACTAGTAGATGGTGTTAACAGTATAGGATCTTTGTAAATTGGACTTCTATCACTAGGTTTAGCTCCATTAGTGGTATAATGAATAACCGATCCTGGAACCGTTGAGCGAAGCTCAAGATCTATTGGTTCATCATAGTAACCGCGGCCATGACTAAAAATAACCTCGTTAGAAACGTTCACAGCCGTATCTGAATTCTTTTGACCTGGAGTTGGGTCTATCAAATAACCCGTTTCGCTTGCAGCGACATTATAGCCATATGAAACATCCACCCTCTGTTCAGGAAATTCTATTATATCTGCAATCGTTTCTCCATCGGGCTTCACGAGAAAAAGAGATTCTCCGGTACTTGAAATTTCGAAGTTAGCATGCAAAGAACCATTTAAAGAGCTGCGCTCCTTTCCCGAAGCAAAGACTAATAAGTAACCATTAGGCTCAATGCTTACTTCAGGGAAACGCCATTTATTTAATTGATCTTCATTATCAGAAAGAAACCAACCACCCAAGTTAAGAGTCCCTTTTTGTTCGTTAAAAAGCTCTATCCAATCGGAAGCATCACCATCATCATCTTCTAATACGGATCCATTACTCGCCATAAATTCATTAATTCTTATTGATGGGTTAGTCACCAACAACTTGAACGACTTTTCAAAATTTAAACCGGACATATCAGTAACTCGGATTCGGAATTTTAATTCGGACTGACCTTCTTCTATAGGAGAAAGTAATCTAAGATCATAGGATCGAAGGTAAACCAAATCATTATCATCACTCCCTTCTCCAGGCACCAATGAAAATATATGCTGATCAAAAATATTAGGGTCTGAAACAGATAGCTTACCAACCAATCCATCAGCAATGATCCCTGAACTAATCGAATTGGCGCTCAAAAGCAAATCATCGGGCTCTTTAGGATCAGCTAATTGAACCAAAAAAACCTGATCTAAAAAACGCAGTGGATCATCTGCATCCGTTGATCTAATTCTAACACTAAATTGGCTCAACGCAGAGTGCCCAGTAAAGTCATAATCTTTAGATAAAAAAAACTCACCGTCTTGTATTTCAAATTTAGAATTGTCTTTATCCCCTTCACCAAAAACAAAGGAATAAAGATGATTCGCTTTCCTTTTCAAATCCACAGTCGTAAAACGACCAACCCTTTGTGATTGTCCGGCAAAAAATTTGGAATTATCAATTTCCAGTGATTCAGGGGTTGGAGGAATAGTCAACTCAGTTACCGTGAAAGCTTGAAGAATAGGATTATTATCAGCACCCTGAGACTGTTGACCCCCTAAATGTTTAGCCATAGTGACATTAAGCTTACTGTCGCCATCTTTAAGAACAAAGGGTGCGATGTATGCAAAACCATTTGACGAGCTCCAAGTGCCCTCACCTTCTGAACTAAAATCATCAACTGCTAATTCTCCCTCTATGGCTATATCCCATCTACGGTCTCTGTCATCACCCTCATTAAATAACATCTGTAATTCATATTCAATACCTGGATCAAGATTAGAGACCTCAATCTCTAATGCAGTTGGAGCTGCTTCCCAACGAATATCCCTCATGATTTCCTCTAAGTTATCGACCGACCTTTGATGAATGCCTGAGTAACTTGGTCTACTGGTCCAACCATCAATTGAGTTACTTGCTATGACATTAACATTATCAATTCCAGATTTATCAGTTTTAAATAAAACGCCGTTCACTTCACGGTCTTCGTCACCATAAACATCTATTGCTACTACAACTCTTTCAGGATTTAAATTTAAATCATCTGGTCCAAAGAATGGACGAATTTCACCCACTTCAATAATGGTTGCAGCTCTTAAAGAAACCAAAGTTAAGACAAAAATCAGAACACATTGGCTAAAAACCTTAGTAATTCGAGAAATTGCAGTAAACTCCATGATTGAGATAATTTATTAAACCTAATTATACTTTACTTGAAAGAGAAGTAGAACCCAGCCAATTCTGCCAAATCACTCAGCTTCAACAATTTTCAGGGAAAGGTTCATGTCTACTTCTCTGATTTCTTGGAGTTTTCCAGATGGCCATTTAACAGTAACTAAATCCACTGAATTGGCATCACTTAGACCAAAATATAAAGGAATCAGGCTATGAGATAAATAGCCAGAAACCCCATCATTAACCTTGGTGTATTTTTTACCATCTACTTGAACTGTAACAACAGCTCCTAATCCATCTCTATTAGATGCTCCTTGCCCCTTACCTACTAATTGAACCGTCAACCTTTTCACATTCTTCTTCTCAGATAAATTACTTGTTAAAACCATTGGCCCATCATGAAACTCATTAGTAATGACATCCAAATCGCCATCATTATCCATATCAAAAATAGCAGAACTTCTAGTACCTAAAGCGCCCCAAACTTCAACAGGTTCACTCAAATTATACTCTTTAACCAATGAGTGAT
>CABXDI010000088.1 GCA_902510815.1 uncultured Verrucomicrobiota bacterium
GTCGTTTTGCCATGAGTTCCTGTAACTACTATATTGCGTTTACCCTGCAGAAAATATCTTTTGATGAGTTCGGGCAATGAAGTGTAAGGCAACTTACGGTTTAGAACCGATTCGACTTCGGCATTTCCTCTACTCATTGCATTTCCTATGACAACAAGGCTTACGTCATCAGGTACATTTTTCGGATCATGGCCAACTGAAACTTTAATTTCTCTTTCACGAAGAAATTCAGACATTGGAGGGTAAACATTTTGATCAGAGCCAGTGACTTCATGTCCTCGGGTTTTCATTGCCGCAGCTACTGCTCCCATGGCAGTCCCGCATATTCCTATAAAATGGAAATGCTCATTTTTATATTCATCCGAAGTCATTTAATGTCTCCTTATTTTCCGTCGTGAAGATAAACTTTCAACCTATAAACTCGTTCTCTTTGTTAGTTAGTCAGGAAATGAACAAACTTAAGTTTTGGTTATATATACTTATTAATAGGATTCTCTTTTGATTAAAGTATTTCTAAATGTTCTCGAATAGTAGTTTGTATAAATAAAAAAACCCCGAGAAAACCATTAGATTTTCTCGGGGTTCGTGATTTTTAGTTGTTTTTATTCCTCAAGAGCAGGGCGTCCCTTTTTCTCTCCTCTAGGCCCTTTAGGCTTTTTGCCATCGGGTTTTGCTCCACGTGGGCCTTTTGATTTAGCTCCGTCTGGACGTACAGGCTTTGTGCCATCAGTTTTTGGTCCGCGTGGTCCTCTTTGTCTCCCTGCTTCTCCGCCATTCTTACGGCGCTCCGCCATCTTAGCGATGGCAGCTTTGATCTCCTCATCGGAAACCTTGCCGTCTTCATTGCTGTCTGCGCGTTTAGCGAACATTTCAGCGAATTTTTCGTTTTCAGCTAATCTTTGCTTGATTGACTTAAAAATTTCTTCGGGAGAACGTTCAGGGCGAGCTCCTCTTTGACCACTTTTTCCTGCACCTTCAGGACGTTCGGCTGCTGGCTTAGCTTTACCTTTTTTCTTACCTTTTTTCTCATTGCCTTCTTGAGCAATGGCTGAAGCGGATATGACAGCAAGAGCAACAGTACTGGCAATTAATTTAGTTAGTTTTAGTTTCATAATTTTATACAGTTAAATTTGGTAAACTAGTAGAAAGTATTTTTCTAAGATCGTTCACTTATATTTTATATCATACCATTAATACATTACAGTAAGATGATGATGGCAATTTTTATGAATTTGTGCGATTTAAGCTGAACTGAATAGTCTCAGCATTTTCACATAAAGAGGCATTTATTTTTAATGATAAAGCTTCTGCGCAAGCTTTGGATAGAGAAAGTCCTAATCCGATGTGAGAGCTATCGGATCGGGAGTTATCGGCTCTCCAAAATCTTTCAAAGAGATGCTCCAACATCTCAAATTCCATTCCATCGACATTATTAGAAATTCGTAAAATTTCATCAGATGAATTACTTTTTTTTCCTAGAATTTTGATTTCACCATTCTGTGGAGTGTATTCAGCGGCGTTAGACAAAAGATTATTAATGATTGTGCGAAAGATTCCGATGTCAGTATCGATCACCTTTCCTTCATCTACTTTAATATCGACTTTGATGTCCTTATTGCTTATTTGCTTTTCATGCTTTTTAAGACATTCGTTGATTACTGTTTTCAAGCAAAGTTCCTCAATTTTTAGTTTCTCTTGACCGTTTTCAAAACGATTTAAACTTAATAATGTTTCAATGGTGTCCTGCAGTTGTTGAGAAATTTCAAGAGTTTCCAAAGCGTAATTATCATTCTTTTTTTCAGGCCATCGTAAGGCTACCTCTGACATCATTTTAAGTTCTGCAATTGGAGTTCTTAATTCATGAGCAAGATCACTGCTAAATTGCCGTTCACGATTAAATCCAGATTCTAATCTGGCCATAAGATCATTCAAATGATCTGTGATAGGTGCCAGTTCTATAGGAAGCCCTTTTTTTGAAAATCGATGACTTAAGGAGGAGGAGTTAACAGATGATAAATTATTTCCCATTGAATTTAATGGTTTGAGTCCGTTTCTTAATGCTAAGCTAACCAGTAAAAATGATAGGAAACCGGCAATGATTCCTATCGCGATGATAGCAAACAAAAGGAATTGTAAGGTCTGCTCCATAGACTTTGTGCTTAATGCTATGGTTGCTATTTGAGGTGCATTTCTAGGAGGCGCCTCATCTTGAGTCTGAACTTCTGAATCGTTACCAGATGGCACTGTGCGGGGTCTCCCCCTTGGCCGAGGAGGACGGAATCTGACAGTCATTGCTCGATAAGTATCACCTTCACTCAGAATGCTATTAAAAATTGGCTCATTAAGGATTTCGGTATTCTCAGGGAATTGAACGTTTTTTTCTGAAAGACCTTTTGATTGCCTAATTATAGTTCCATTTGCAGACCATATTCTATACTTTGGGGGGTTCTCTTTAATGAAATCAGTCAAGCTTTGGGTGATTCGTAAATCAGGAGGTCGTCTATTTTCTCCACCTGGGAGATTTTCTCTATTTATTCTGGATAGCAAACGATCAGGCCTAATTGGTCCTTCAGTCCTTTGCGAGAGTCCTCCAAAAAATCTTATGGCGCTTTGCAGTCGTAATAATTCCGAGTCAATTTTTGTTAGTTCACTTTTTTTGACCGCTAAGTAAATTCCAATTCCCGCTATTGCCCATAAAGTGCTAAGACCCATGAGAAGCCAGATAAACAGACGCTTGCGAATTGAACTCATGAGTCTTTTCTTACTAGTATGTAACCTTGACCTCTTCTCGTCTGTATTAGATCTTCGTTATTATCTTCATCAGCAATTTTTCTTCTAAGATTACATATTGCTGAGTCAACTACATTACTCATTGGGGATACTAGTTCATCGTAAATATGTTCTTCTATCTCAGTTCTTGAAATTACGGAACCTTCTTTCATAGCAAGATATTCTAAGATTGCATATTCTCTTGCAGTGAGTTCGATTAACTTATTGTGTTTCTTTACAGTTTTTGCAGAAGTATCAATGTCTAAGTGATCTATTTTAATTGAAGGGGTCGATTTTTGATAAGACCGTCTACATAAAGCTTCAATTCTTGCTAAGAGTTCTTCAAGAGCAAATGGTTTTATTAGATAATCATCAGCGCCTTTTCTTAGACCTTTTACTCTGTCGGCTATTGTATCTTTTGCAGTTAAAAGGATGACTGGGGTATTATCATTGAGTTCTCTTAATTTTTCTAAGACCTCAAGTCCATCAATTCCTGGTATCATAATATCTAGTAATATGATGTTGTAGGAATTTTCTTGTGCCATCCAAAGCGCGTCATTGCCATTGTCCGTTGAGTCTACAGCATAACCGGTTTGTTTAAGTGCTTGTGCTATGGCTTCTCTTAGTCTGTTTTTATCCTCTACCAGTAAAATGCGCATAATTGGTAATTATTACTTATCAATATAGGCATATTTAATGATCAGATCATTACGCCTTATTTGTTCTAAATAAATTAAAGTGAAACGCCCCTTTTCCAGGGTAAAAAGTCGTCTTGACCTAGAAGCACAGCCTTGGGTACATACCTTCCACTTGCTGTTTCAATTAATAAATTTAATAGATCTTTACCTAAATCATTAATTGATGATTCTCCTCTAATTATAGGACCTGTATCAAAATCAATGAGGTCTGGTAACTTGTTTGCAAGCTCAGTGTTAGTTGAGATTTTTAATGTTGGAGTGATTGGGTTTCCAGTCGGTGTGCCAAGACCAGTAGAAAAAACCATTAAGTTGGCACCAGAACCAGCCATGGCGGTAGTCGACTCCACATCACCGCCAGGAGTGCAGAGTAAAGAAAGGCCTTTCTTTCTTATTTGTTCAGGATAATCAAGAACATCAACGATCGGTGAAGTTCCTCCCTTCTTCGCTGCTCCTGCAGACTTTATTGCATCTGTTATAAGACCGTCACGGATGTTGCCAGGAGACGGGTTATCTTTAAACCCTGAACCATGTTCTTCAGCTCGAGAATTATAGAGTTTCATTAAGTGGGCAAATTTTTCAGCAAGCATTTCACTTTCACAGCGGTTGCATAATTCTTGTTCTACACCACAAAGCTCTGGAAATTCTGATAGGATCACTGACCCATTGAGTCCAACCAAAAGATCTGCGCATTGACCTATCGTGGGATTGGCTGATATCCCGGAGAATCCATCTGAACCTCCACATTCTACTCCTAGGCTTAATTCAGATAGGGGAGCTGGCGTTCTCTTACATTCGTTTGCTTCTATTAATCCAACAAAAGTTTCTCTGATCGCATTGTTGAGCATTTCTCGTTCAGAACCGTATTTTTGTTGTTCAAATATATGGAGAGGTTTATTGAAGTTTGAGTCTCTTTTACGTATTTCCTCTTCAAGTATGCTTACTTGTGCGTTTTGACAACCTAGGCTTAGGATGGTAGCACCAGCCACATTTGGGTGGTTTATATAACCCGCGATGAGTCCACATAAAGTTCTCGCATCATCTCGAGTTCCCCCACAACCTAACCCGTGGTCCAAAAATTTCAGACCATCAACATTAGCAAATAATGGTTCCTGAGACACTTTATTAGAGCGAGCTGAAAGATTTCTGAGTTTTTCATTATCGGCTCCGCTTTCAAATGATGATCTTAAATCCTGAGCAAAAGCAGTGTAAGGATCGTCAAAAGAATAGCCTAATGTTTTTCTTAAAGCGCCTTTAAGCATTTCAAGGTTTCTGGATTCACAAAATACTAATGGAATAAATGCCCAGTGATTAGCAGTGCCTATTTTTCCATTCGAACGATGGTATCCATCAAAGGTCTTGCTACCCAGATCTCCTAATTCAGGTGCTTGCCAAGTAAATACTGAATTCTTGCCAGTATAGTTTGAAGCTTTGTGGGCCACGTTCTCAGTATTGAGTAACTGTCCAGGTAGAATTGTTTGTGTCGCAGCTCCAACTGTTACACCGTACATCATTATTTCATGACCGGCTTCAAATTTTATAGAAGCTAATTTCTGTTTGGCAGGAATATATTCCTTAGTAATTAGGCCAGACTCAATTTCTATTGAAGGTTCAATATTCTTTAATGCGACCAAAACATTATCATTGGGGTCAACTCGGATTGCGGTTTTGTAGTCCATTTAGCTATGAGGTATCACATTAAATGCTTATTTTCTTAATTCAAACTTTCCTAATATATAGGAAATATATAGCTCTACTATTGTGTTAATTATGTAATAGCTTTATTCTATTTCATAATGTCAATTCAGCCGGAAGATCCGAAATATAAGGAGTTTCAAAGGACTAGGAAAAGCCTAATTGAGCGTCTTAACGATTGGGAAGATCAAAAAAGCTGGGATGATTTTTATAGGACCTATTGGAGGCTTATATATGGAGTTGCTATGAAATCTGGCCTGAGAAATGAAGAGGCTTTTGATGCAGTGCAAGAAACTGTAATAGCAATAGCGAAACAGCAAAAGGAAGGAAAATATGATCCTGAACAAGGTTCGTTTAAAG
>CABXDI010000089.1 GCA_902510815.1 uncultured Verrucomicrobiota bacterium
TAAGATTCTTGAAAGAGCTTTTAGGAGACCGCTCTCAGAGGAAGAAAAAGAAGAGAACATTGGTAGAGTATTTAAGGAGGTCGGATCTCCTGATATTGCTTTAAAGCGAATTGTTCTTCTTGCCGTTAAGTCACCTCATTTCCTTTATCCTGGATTGCCTGCAGGCAAAGACGAGTCTCATCGAATAGCTTCTCGAATAGCTTTGGGCCTTTGGGACTCTATTCCAGATAGTAAATTATTAGAGGTTGCTAAAAGTGGTGGTCTTAATAGCGAAATAGCTGTCAGAAAACAGGTCGAGAGGATGATTGATAACCCAAGAACAAAATCCAAAATTTTGGATTTTTTCTACCATTGGTTAGATTTAGATTATGAACGTGACGTAGCTAAAGATGCAAAAATATATCCAGCGTTTGGCGATAAGAAGATTGCCGACCTTAGGGAATCAATGAATATGTTTATTGAGGACGTTTTCTGGAGCAAGGATTCGGATTTTAGAGAATTATTTTTGTCCAAGTATCTATATTTAAATAAGGGGCTAGCTAGTACCTATGGAAAATCAACTCAGACCGAAGATTTTGACCGAATTGAATTTAATGAGTCAGAAAGATCTGGATTGATTACCCACCCTTACATACTTACTCAGTTTTCATATCCGTATAACAGTTCTCCTATTCATAGGGGGGTGTTTCTTACAAGGCATTTATTGGGGAGAACATTGAAGCCGCCACCGGTAGCCGTCTCTTTTGAAAATCAAAATCTTGATCCAACTTTAAGTATGCGGGAAAAAGTAACTGAGGTTACAAAATCCTCTAATTGCATGTCTTGCCATGAGATAATAAATAGCCTTGGTTTTAGTCTAGAGAACTACGATGCTATAGGTCGTTGGAGGACAATTGAAAACAACAAAGATATTGATGTTTCAAGTGAATATGAAACTAGCTCAGGTAAAATGATTTCTTTGAGAGGTTCACGAAGTCTTGCTGAATTCATTGCTAATGATCCACAATCGCACAAAGCATTTATTAAGACTATGTTTGAATACATGGTTAAACAACCATTGCAGGCTTATGGGGCTAATGCACTAGAGGAGTTATATAATTCGTTTCGTGATTCCAATTTTAATTGTAAGGCTCTAATAGTTGAAGTTATCTGCATTTCTTCAATGAAGGGTATTGAGCTAAGAAACCTTTAAGATTTTGATCGATTCAATTTCGTGAATTTCATTTAATTGCATAATAGCAAGGAATACTGATGGTCTGCAATGTCATTTGAAGTGAGGTTACCTAATTTAGTGAAGAATTTCGAAAATATTAAAGATTACTTAGTTAATGGTATTTGAAAATAATTGACGGGCTTTATTTAACTTATAAAATAGTACATGGATCTTAATGTTAAATCAGTAGGTCTTTAAAGTTTATGAGTTATTTTTCTCGCAGAGATTTTTTGAAGGGTTTGGGTGTTTCATCAGCCGCTTTGCCATTCATTAATGGTTTGCCTGGGCTCCAGGCTAAAAGTGCTCAAGCGTCAAAAAAGAGGCTTATTATAATGTTCTCACCTAATGGAACATTGCCCGGAGAGTTTTGGCCCGATCAATCCAAAGATTCAATTTCTCTAAAGCCTATAATGGAGCCTCTCTCGGAATTTAAGAATGACATACTAGCTATCAGAGGTGTGCATAATAATGTTGGTGGTGACGGAGATGATCACATGAAGGGAATTGGCTGTCTTTTAACTGCCAAAAGATTGCATCGGGGAAATATTCAGGGTGGGGGGCATACTCCTGCCGGTTGGTCTAGTGGTATTTCTATTGATCAAGAGATTTCAAATTTTCTTCAATCTAATAAAGAAACTAAAACCAGATTTGGTTCTCTTGAATTTGGGGTCGCTGTTCCTAATAGGGCAGATCCTTGGACTCGTCTCTCCTATGCTGGTTCGAATAAACCGATTGCTCCAATAGATGATCCGCATCAGATGCTTCAGAAGATGTATGGTCAGATGAAAGATAAGGAGAGTTTGGTTAGTATTCTTGATGATGTTGCTGATGACTTAAAATCTGTTTCTTCGAAGCTTTCCAAAGAAGACCGAGAGTTGCTGGAGCAGCACATGACTTTGGTGAGGCAGGTAGAAAAAAATCTTCAAGAAGCAGAGAATGAGTCCTCGTCGGATCACCCTGAGCCAGAAATCGATCCTAAAATTGAACTCGTAAATGATAATACCCCTCAAATAAGTCGAACACAGATTGATCTTATGGTTAACGGGTTTGCGAATGATATGATGAGAGTATCTACGTTGCAGTTCATGCGCTCTGTTGGACAGGCTAGAATGCGCTGGTTGGATGTTAATGATGGCCATCACAGTCTTTCTCATAAACCGGATAATGATAAATCGGCATATGAAAAACTGTTAAAAATTAATAAGTGGTTTGCTGGTGAGCTTTCCTATTTATGCAAAAGATTAAAGGAAACTCCAGAACCAGGAGGAGATGGATCTATGTTTGATCACACTGTAATTATGTGGGTCAATGAATTAGGCAAGGGTAATAATCATACTCTAAAAAATATTCCGTTCACTCTACTTGGTGGTGGCCTTGAGGTGAAGATGGGGAGGTCTTTGCAAATGCCTGATGTCGCGCATAATCGTTTGCTGATGACACTGGCGCATTCTTTTGGTCACCACATTGATAATTTTGGAGAAGAGAGGCTCAGCCAAGGTGGGCCCATTGATCTTTCCTAATTTCTTTTTCTTAGTTATTGATTTAATTCTCTCCTTTAGAGGCTTTCATGCAGCCCCTTTAACATTAAATCCATAATTAGCATTAATGGTACCTTTTTCATTTAACTGATGGTTCTTATGTAACTCTATTAATTAATTATAAATTTTAGTAGATATAGTCTAAATAAAATATTAAAATTACATTCCTTGCTAAGAATGAAGTTGCCAAGAATAACCTATAAAAGGGTCATTATAATTCTCATATTTGCAGCTATCTTTACTGCGGTTCTTAATGGTGTTCTTTCCAGTAAAATTAATAAGGATATAATAGTAGGATACCTAGAATCCGAAAAAAACATTAGAGTAGATATTGATAAGGTTAGTCCCAATATTTTACTTGGGAACGTTAATATTGAAGGCGTATTGATTGGTCCTCGTGATTCTGACTCTGATCAGGGTTTGCTCATAGCTGAGAGAGCAAAGCCTTCTCCAAGTAAGACTAGAATTAAAATAAGCAGTGTTTCTCTTAATGTTAGTCTAATGGATTTTTTATTTGGCAAGTTGTCGATACGCTCGCTTATCATTAATGAATTAGATCTGTCCTATTCGGTGAATGAGGAGGGAAATCATAGTCTTGACCCCTTGCTTGATCCGCCTAAGTACATCAAAGGTTTGTTGAATCCTGAGTATGAAGGGAAAAAAAAGCGTAGAGAGTTGGCAAAAATGAGGAGGAAACTGGATTCGGGATCTGAGGATCTTTTAGATGATTCGTTTAATGCTTCTGAGGTTCCAATGCCAACAACACTTGACGAATTAATTATTAAAGGAGGCAAAGTTGCGATAAAATTAGATAAGAGTGGGAATAATGTTTATTTATCTAACATCAAAGGCAGCATTGCAGACCTTGATGTGGACCCACAGAATCTGAAAGAGCACAATTCTGCATTACTAGGCCTAGCAGGTAATTTAAAAGTTATGGGGCCTAAATCTGATTCGGAATACGCGAGTTTTGATTTAAGAGCAGAAGGAAGTATCCAGCCATTTGAAGTTTCGAGTGGATTTCTCAATCCTGATTTAGTTACAAGGCTTACAGTTGAAGAGGGATCAAAAATAGTGTCTCTACCTATTGCAACCAGATTGGCATCGACCTTGGAGCAGTTGGAGAGTGCAGGTCTTGATTTAAGTGTGATTGACGATTTGTTGGTTGTTGATAAGGATTCTACTTTTAACTTGGGTCTAAGAAATTATATTTTGAGGGCAGTTGAGCCTTTGTCCGTCATGATTAATGGCAATGAGTTAACTCTTGAAAAGAATTCTTGGTTAAATACGGCTAATGATGAACACCTAATTAATGCAAGTTTTACCTTTTCTGATAAGATCTCTGGGAAAGCATTTGAAAAATCATATGACTATCTTTCGGAGCGTGTAGGTAAAGGGGTTGCATCTGCGGTTTCCGAGCTTCTCTTCACTCCTGTAACAAAAAATGGAAAAATACATATTCCTTTCGTTTCTTCAGGAGATTTTAATCGCCCAAAAGTTCGTCCATCTGTGGAACTTAAAGATTTGGCGGATGCAATAAAAGAAGGATTAAAAAAGGACCCCTTGAGCATACTCAAGGGCCTTCTTGACCGATAGATTATTGGCCGTAATAGGAATCTGGACCGTGTTTTCTGAGGAAGTGCTTATCTAGAATATATTGAGGTATCGCACAAAGATTAGGGTTCATTTTCCATGAGTCGATAGCCATTTTTGCACAAGTTTCTAAAGCGATACTGTTTTCTAATGATTTTAGAGCTGAGGTTCCCCATGTGAAAGGGGCATGATGAAGTTGCAGGGCTCCAGGTATATCCATAGGATTAATATCGTTTTCGGCAAAATGTTTAACTATGACAATGCCTGTGTTTTTTTCATAATCCTCTTTTAGTTCATCTGGTGTTAGCGCTCTGCATACTGGTACAGTTCCATAAAAATGATCTGCATGAGTAGTTCCATAACATGGTAAATCTTTTCCTGCTTGCGCAAGGCTGGTAGCTGCTGGGCTATGAGTGTGCGTTACTCCGCCAATTTTGGGCCAGGCTTTGTAGAGTTCTAAGTGCGTTTTGGTGTCTGATGAGGGGTTTAAGTTGCCCTCAACTGTTTGACCTTCCATATCAACTAAAACGATATCTGATGGCTGCAATTTAGTGTATTCAATTCCACTTGGCTTTATCCCAAATATTCCACTTTTTCTATCAATCCCGCTTACGTTTCCCCACGTTAACTTGACTAATCCAGAACCAGGAAGCTTTTGGTTTGCTTCGCATATCTCCTCTTTCAAATCTTCTAGCATAATGATTTTTGAGTAATTCTCAATAAACCTTCTTAGGATCGTATGTTTGATTTCCCTTGTTTTCAAGTTGGGGGACTCCATTTAATGTGGAGTCTTCAGCTTCATTTCCGAAAGGAACTTTTCTGTAGAAGCATGATTCGTATCCTACATGACAGCAACCTGGACCTATTTGATTAACTCTTAAGACAATCACATCTTGATCGCAATCTGTCAGTATCTCTATGATTTTTTGAGTGTGACCACTCGTTTCTCCCTTATGCCAGAGTTTATTTCGG
>CABXDI010000090.1 GCA_902510815.1 uncultured Verrucomicrobiota bacterium
GTGTCGTCTTCTTCAGTACTTGCTATGGAGAAAATAGATTCCAACTCCTAAACCTTAGGGAGACACCACCCCTAGGCTGGCGGTTTTTTTCGCAGAGTTGATGTATTAATATATGGGGTTAAGAAAAAAAATTCTAAAAATCTTAGCCCATAGATCGCCCCCACACAATCCACGAACAACGGACCATGAATCATGGGTTAGGGCTTCTCCAACGCGTATAACGCCTTTACTTCGGCTTCACCCAAAGCGCGATTGTAGATCCGGATGTCGTCCAGAAGGCCTTCGAACCATCTCTTTGAATTTCCATCATTACCTAAAAGGGATTTTGTGTTGGCAACGTTTGCAATTTGCACTCCCTCAAGCCTAGATATCCCATTTTCGAATGCTCTAATCTTATTGGTGCTACATGAAAAAACCAAATGATTCCATTGTTGTGGACTGCTCATATTGTATCCGATCGCTCCGCGGCCACCCATGTTACTTGAAAAGATTTTGATCAAGGAGTACGAATCAGCAAAGATATGTAATCTGTTAGAATGACCTCCATACTGGGAAAACAGAATTCCATTAGAGTTATCTCCCACTCCTCTTAAAACCCACATGCTGATTGTCCAATCTGAACCATTTGTTGGTAAAATACTCTGCCCTATATGGATCTTGTTATTTACTCCATCAAAACTATAAGCTGAGTTTGCTTTGCCATTCCGACCTGTCCCTAAAGTTGCCCCATAGACCTTCCCATCATTTCGATTCCCACTCTCATCCTTGGCATTGCCGTTGAATGGGTAGTAAGCCACCAAGCCTTTATTGAGTGCTTTAGCTTGGTTATTAATCGGCCTTGGCCCGACACCTGCTGCCGCCCGTCCCTTTGTCCTGAATTCCCTGATCAGCTGATCAATGGCAAGGGCATAATCAAGCCGACCGCTCTTGGTTATCTTCACCTTGTAAGCTTCAGCCTCTGCGATATGAGATTCTGCCGACACTTTAAGTGATTGCTTGAAACGAAGTTCTATTGCCTTCTTCTGTTCAAGAAAGATGGACTGCACTGATTCCAACTGCGGCAACTTTCGGTTGATCGTTGCAGGTGTTGGATCGCTCTTTACGAGTTCACGCGTGATGAGCGCACTCTGAAGATCACCGGACTTTTCGAAGTTCTTCTGGACACGTTCCATCTGCGCCTTGTATTTATTACGCAGATTCTCCATCGGTTCAGCCCACTGCTTTTGTCCGACCTCCTCACGTTCTTTATCATAGAGCAAACGAAGGTTATTAAGTATCTCAGATTCCGATTTTGAAAGATCCTTCTGCGCGCAAACAGAACCGCAAGTAAAGGCACTCGCGAGTAACACGAGAAGAATTCGCTGCAAGAAAAACGCGGTCATCGGTTTTGTGTATTACTTAATAAACAAAAACAATCCTTTTGGCAACTCCTAACACCGCACAACTAACCGACCAATTACAAAATCCACCGAAGATTATAACGGGAACAACGGATCAAGCCTCACAATCCCCGAACAAGGGACCATGGATTAGGGGTTATTCAGCAATAGATTCTTCGTATGTATCAACAGGTTCGCCTTTGCTGTTCCAGTATTTTTCAGAACCTTCGACCTCCTCATCATCCTTGTGGTTTCTTTCAAACATCTTCTGCCCATTTTCATGCCAAATTACCCATAGCCCATCCAGCTTTCCGTCCTTCCAGTTAACTTCACCCTCCTTCTGCCCGTTTTCATACAACGTCGTCCAAATCCCATCCGGCTTACCGTCCTTGAAGGTACGTTCGCCCACCTTCTTCCCGTTTTCCAACAAATCAAATGCCTTACCTGTGTAAGGAGTACCAGAATCTTTCAAATACCAGATGCTTTCATGTTCTTCTAATTCTTCGACATTAACGCCATCTGCTTCAGGTGTACTTTCAACAACAGTTTCTTGAGCTTTAACTTCTTCTTTAATCTCCTGCTGTTTTTCTTCTACTGGCTTAGTTGCATCAAGAGTTTCTTCAAGGTTTCTAGCAAATTCTATGTGTCCACCTAACCCGTCATCAATGCTACTGATCTTCTCTATAGGGATTTGAATTCGATTTCCTTTCTCAGTCTTAACGATTACCATTTCAGATGTCACTTTATGGATGTAAAGATATTCAAACTGATCTAGTCCTTTACCATTTGGAAATATCAGTGGATCAAACAAAGCGATGGAAACTTCACTCCCTTTTTCAAATCCCATTCCAGTTTTATTTGAGCAACTGACTAGTAAACAAGAAAGCAAAACTATTGAAAAAAATTTCATCCCAAAACCCTAACACCGCACAACTAACCGACCAATTACAAAATCCCCCAAAGATTATAACGGGAACAGGGGCAGGTGGGTATTTGATCACCCCACACAATCCCCGAACAAGGGACCATGGATTAGGGGTCGGTGGTTATTTTAGAGCTTCTTCTTCGGAATCAACAGGCTCACCTTTGTTGTTCCAATAAACTTCAGAACCCTCTAATAACACTCCATCTTTGTATTTTTTAATAAAACACTCCTTTCCATTGGGATGCCACTTCATCTCTTGTGTTTTTTTTCCCTCCTTCAATAGAATAGTAAGAATAACTTGCCCTTTATTATTATAAGAACGGGCAGAGCCTGTGTAGGGAATATCTGAATTCTTAACATAATAGATGCCTTCATCATTGAATGATCCTTCGTCATAAGAGACACTTCCCATAGCTTCCCCAAGTGAACTAACAACCTCACCTTTTTCATTCCAGTATTTTCGATAAGCTTGTCCGTTTTGGTAGTTTTCTTCGCCTGCTTTTTTCCCATTATCATGCCAACCGATCCATGATATCATTTTTCCTTTTTTTAATTGAGATTCCGAGCGCATTTCGCCTTTTGAATTCATACCAATAACTTTACCCGTGTAGGACCAAATTGATCCTTTAACGTAAGCAACGCCCTTACGGTACTCTATTTCATGATCTTGGACCACCTTCTCCCCACACCCCCCAAGAAGCAGGGGCAGTGTTACAACGATCAGGAATAAGGGTACGGGGTTCATGGATTATTTTTTGTTAGCTTCTTTCAATGACCCAACAGGCTCGCCTTTGCTGTTCCAAAACTTTTCAGAGCCCTTGATCTTATTTCCATCCTTGTAGATTTCTTCAACCATCTTTTGTCCGTTTTCATGCCACGCATTCATTGGCCCATCTTGTTTGCCGTTCTTGGAGCTTCCTTCAATCATCTTCTGTCCGTTTTCAAACCACGCATTCATTGGCCCATCCAGCTTGCCGTCCTTGAAGTTTACTTCTCTTATCTTCTGCCCGTTTTCATGCCAGAACATCAGCACCCCGTCCTCTTTTCCATCCTTGATGTTTCCCTCACTCATCTTTTGCCCATTTTTATGCCACACGACCTGTAGGCCATTGAGTGTGCCATTATTCAAATTTGATTCTATTGATCGTTTCCCATTTTCATGCCAACCCCTGATTAATCCATCTGGTTTGCCGTTTTTGAAATTTCCTTCACTCTGCTTCTGTCCATTTTTATATAATCTGAACGTCTTGCCTGTATATGGAGTATCTGAATCTTTCAGATAAAAAATTTCATTGCGTTCTTCTAATAATTCCCCATTAACGCCATCTAGATTAGCCAAAGAATTTAGAAACTCATTGTCTTCCTTTGATAACTTTACAGGCCTACCTGCAAAAGTGTCACCCCAGCCCTTGGCTTCGGGTTTGCGGTAGATGGTTGGAACAGAGTTTTTGAAAGCCTGTGGCAAAGAAAGGCTATACCTCCCTTTAGGAGCATCCCCAAGAAATGTCACAGCGGTTAGACGGGTGCAGCTAATGAAAGCCTGATGCCCGATGGTGGTGACGCTATCAGGAATCGTTACGCTTGTCAGGCTGGTGCATCCACCGAAGGTCATCTCCCTGATGCTGGTGACGCCATCAGGAATTGTGATGTTGTTTAGGCTGGTGCAGCTCCAGAAGGCTTTACCCCCGATGCTTGTAACACTGTCACCAATTGTGACGCTTGTCAGGCCCTCGCAGTCACTGAAGGCCTGATTTCCGATGCTGGTGACGCTGTTAGGAATGGTGATGCTCGTCAGAGCGCGGCACCCAGCGAAGGCCTGATTTCCGATGCTAGTGACGCTGTCAGGAATTGTAATGCGCGTAAGGCTGGTGCATAGAATGAAGGCCAACTTCCCGATACTGGTGACTGGTTTGCCTTCTATGGTCGCAGTAATGGTTAACGCTCCCGATGCATTTTTATCACACCCAGTGATGGTGACCGTGCCACTTTTAATCGCATACTTTAAATTGGGATTAAGAGGTATTTCTTCAACGGACTTAGTTTCAGCAAGAGGTTTTTTTAATTTATCACCATTAACGGCCCTGCTTAAATTTTTCCTCACTCCACTTCCAACAGTAACCTCTTTTTTAAATAATGAGTTTATAAACTCATTATCCTCTTTAGATAATTTGTTTTTAGGAACCTCAAATAACTTGCCTGATTTTAGACGTAATTTAACAATACCTTTGGACGAGGAAATGTAATTAGCTTCTAGCTTCTTGCCATTAACAGCGGTCCATGTTCTTAGCTCTGCATTACAAGTGGCGACTAAACAAAATACCAGAAAAGGGATTAACGTTTTCATTATTAAACCCTAACACCACACGTAATTCTAACCAATTACAAAATCACCCTAAATTTATAACGGTCCATGGCACGTAACCAATGAGATCATATTCTATCAATCAATAACCTCAAGAGATGCTCTTATAAAAAAGTTGCCTACCCTTTTATGTATCTCTAAATCCTAAGAATACTCAATTAGAGGGAGTTTTAGACTAGTGAATATTCTTAAGCGGTAGAAACAATAGTCCAACGATCACTTATCTAAAGCAAAGCGGTAGAACTTCTTGCCGTCAGGGATTGGGATGGTGCGTGTCATCTCACCATCGAGTTTTGTCCATTCGGTAAGATTATCACTCTGCTCTATTGTTAATCCTAAAGTGATATTATCACCTTCTGGATCGACAGTTAAAACTACTGAACCTGCTCTAGCATCACGGACTTGCTCAAGAACCTGCTCTAAGGATTGGCCTCCACCGCCTTGTTCGAGTTCGGCAATTCTTTGATCTTTTTCAGCGACTTGTGCAACAAGGGTCTGAAGCTGTGCTTTCATAGCATTTATCTCAGCCATAATGGATTGGTCATTCTCGCTGAGGACAGCCATTTGTTCGGTTATAGATTCATCATTAGCGCTAAGAATTTGATCGTTTTCACTAAG
>CABXDI010000091.1 GCA_902510815.1 uncultured Verrucomicrobiota bacterium
GCAGATATTGATCATGCAATAAGTTTGAAAATTCAAAGTGCTACAATATTCGAGAATAATACAGTATATAAAGTTCACCCAGACTTTATAGATAGATTTGATAATCCAAGTGTGGCGTCTGTAGTAAATCTGTTTATACCTACTGATACTGATTCGAGGGCCACTCACGGTAAAGGAGCATTTCTGGCAGATAATATATTGGTTACACCAAGAGTTTTCAGTGGTGCTGATGATGCCAAAGAACCACCCTATCCAGTCACACCACTAGAGATGGTGGGAAATTTACTTGATCCTCAGCTGTTAGATTTAGAAATTGGAAGGAATCATGAAAATTTGACAGTTTTGGATTTAGGAAAGGGAAACTTTGTTGAACCACCGTTATTTGTTAATCCAGACCAGCTAAACTTTACACTAGAACCAACATCTCCCGCAATAAATGCTGGAAGATATGGTCAGGTGAACCGGCCGCTGTTACCACGGATGCTAAAGCTGCAATAACTGTTGGAGGCCCTGGATACTTCGCATACCGCTGGAGAATTGTAGATCAAGATTGGAGTAACGTTATTCAAATTGGAAATGGTTTTGATGTCCAAGGTAATACTGTTCGTAATGGATTGATTCTTTTAGATGACCTTAGGCCTGGTGTTTATCAAGTTGAAGTAATAGGGCAAGATTTTGCAGGAAATTGGCAAGAAGTCCCAACTAAGTCTGAAAAATGGAATGTAGTAGAGGGTTATTCTAATCAATTAATTCTTAACGAGATTTTAATATTAAATGGAGGTGTATATAATTCTCAAAACTCTAATCCATCATATATAGAAATATACAATGCAGGTCCTGATAAAATTAATTTAAAAAATTGTTATTTAACGACCAATATTCTTGGTGATAGAAGATTATATCTTGATCAATACTCCGAGATTGAAGGTTGGGAATATTTGGTTGTAGAAATTGATTCGTTGATATCAAAAAATGATCAATTTAACTCCACAGGTTCATTTTTCCTATACTGTTTAAATGAGCTCACAGATTCTATCGATTATGGTTACCAAATCTTAGATTATTCTATAGGGAGGCATGGTAGAGATTCATTGTGGTCTTTAAATATTCCGACTCCTGGAAATCGAAATATAGGGGTTTCAACAGGGAATATTTCTGGTGTTAGAATTAATGAATGGTTGGCAAACACTAATGATTCAAATGATGTTGAATTTATAGAATTGTATAACACAAATGCATTTCCCATTAATTTAACGAATGGCGTTCTTTCTGACTCTTCTTTTAATGGTGGTGATTCGTTGATTTTTCCTACTTTAAGTTATATCGCTCCAAATGGATATTTAAGTGTAACCCCTGATGGATTTAGATTGTCATCAGACTTTGATCAAATTTTGTTATTTGATCAAAGTGGTCTCTTAATTGATGATATTATATATGGGCCCCAAACCGAAGGAGTTAGTGAAGGGATAGCTCAGAAAGGTGAAAGCTATAAGAAATTCCTAATTCCAACGCCGGGTATTAGAAATCCTGCATTAGGCTCTGAAGAGTATCAACAGTATGAGATGAGTCTAAAGATTTATGATTCTCTTAGGATTACGGAAATTATGTATAATCCTTTAGGTGGCTCAAAATATGAGTTTATTGAATTGCAGAATATTGGTGATGAATCAATAGATCTTGATGGTGTCAAATTTATCCAAGGTATAGATTTTATTTTCAATGAAGTGGTTATAGCTCCTAAAGAGACAGTTGTATTGGTTTCTGACTATGAATCTTTTATTGCCAGATATGGAGAAATGGATCATTTAATATATGAATATGAAGGGAGGTTGAATAATGCAGGTGAAGTCTTGTCTGTTCAATTTCCACATCCGTTCCCTTTTAAATTCATAAACTTTTCATTTGAAGATGAATGGTATCAGCAAACCGATGGAAGGGGGTACTCCTTAGAAATTTTTGATCTAGGGGTAGGTGCTACAAAATATAATGAAAGAGAGTCCTGGGTTATTGGCGATTATCTAGGCACACCTCACGGAATTAGTTTACAACAAAATTACGACACCTGGACGGATCAAAATTTATTTGGAAATCCATATGAAGATTTTGACGGTGACGGTTTGGTTAATGGTTTAGAGTATTTGATTGGAGGAAATATTGATAAACACGACCAAATCCCTTTGCCCAAAATTGAGCATGATTCTAGTTCAATCTCATGGGAAATATCTACAAGTTTAGTGGTAAGTGATTATCGTATTATTGCAGAGAGTTCAGACGACTTAAAAGTTTGGAATGAAATTAATCCAGATGAATTGATTGTTGACTCACTGAAGAAGAATTATACGTATCGTATATCTGATAGTTTAAACAGAACATTCCTACGATTAAGACTTGAAAAGGTTTTTCCTTGAATGGATTTACGCAATTACTAAAAGTAAATCTCCGGTGTCAACGTTATCACCCGCACTGATTTCAATGGATTCAATTGTTCCAGAATGTGGAGCTGAAACGGTTGTATACATTTTCATTGCCTCAAGTGTTAAAAGTGGATCGCCTTCAGTAACTTTTGTTCCAACGCTAACGTTTAATTCCGCTACTAAACCTGGCATTGGAGCGCCTATTTGACTAGAGTCGGTTTGGTCAGCTGTTTTGCGTTTTACTGCAGTTGGAGTTAGCGTATTGTCACAGACTAGGGTGTGCCTTGCAGAACCATTGAGTTCAAAGATGACGTTTCTATTAGCATTCTCGTCAGGGTCGCTGACATGAATTAATTCAACAAAAAGGGTCTTGCCGATTTCAATATCAATACTTATTTCTTTTCCGGTATTAACTCCGTAAAAATATGCAGGAGTAGGTAATACACTAAGATTGCTGAATTTATTTTGGCTTTCATTAAACTCTAAGAATACCTGAGGGTACATCAAGTAGCTCCATACTTCATCGTCAGTTGGAGTGCGATTAATTTTATCTCCAAGTTCCTTCCTGACTTCATCTAGATTAACTGGAGTAGCATGTTTACCAGGCCTGTCATTAATGATTTCCTTTTCACCGATAACTACTTTTTGAACCTCAGAAGGCCAGCCTCCTATAGGTTGGCCTAGGCCGCCACCTAACATGTCTACTACTGATTCAGGAAAAGCAGTTCCTTTAGGTAAATTAGGGACGTCCGATGGTTTGATGTCTTGAGTTACAAGGAACATTGTCATGTCACCAACGACTTTACTTGATGGTGTAACTTTAACAATATCACCAAATAAATCGTTAACTTCGGAATAGCATTGAGCTATTTCAGGCCAACGAGAACCTAGTCCCATTGCATCAGCCTGTTCTTTCAGGTTAGTGAATTGCCCTCCTGGCATTTCGTGAAGATATACTTCAGCCGTTCCATGTGGTGGAGAGGTATCAAATGGAAAATAATATTTTCTTACACCTTCCCAGTAGTCTGAGAGTTCGTCTAGTTTTCGTAAGTTAAGGGAGCTCTCTCTAGTGGTGTTTTCTAACGAAGCTGCTACTGAGTTTAAACATGGTTGGCTAGTGGATCCAGACATTGAGGATAGTGCGGCGTCAACGATGTCTACACCAGCTTCAGAAGCTTTAAGAATAGAAGAAGCATTTATACCACTCGTGTCATGGGTGTGAAAATGAATAGGCAGACCTACCTCTTCTTTAAGTGTTTTAACCAACTTTTCTGCCGCATATGGTCGACATAGCCCTGCCATGTCTTTAATACACAATATGTGAGCACCCATTCTCTTCAATTCATTAGCAAGGTCTACATAATATTTAAGAGAATATTTATCTCTAGATTCATCTAAAATATCTCCTGTATAACAAATGGCCGCTTCACAAATTGAGCTTTCAGTTTCCCTTACTGCCTCCATCGCTGCTTTCATGTTTGGCGCATAATTGAGAGAATCGAAAATTCTAAATATATCCATTCCTCTTTCAGCGGCATGGTGAACAAATCCCTTAACTACATTGTCGGGATAATTTGAATAGCCCACAGCATTAGATCCACGGAAGAGCATTTGGAAAAGAATATTTGGTATCTTTTCTCTCAATAATTTAAGTCTTTCCCATGGGTCTTCTTTAAGAAATCTCATCGAAGAGTCAAATGTGGCACCACCCCACATTTCTAATGAAAAAAGTGATGGTGTGTTTTTTGCAATTGCATCAGCGACTGCGAGCATGTCATAAGTTCTTACTCTAGTGGCTAAGAGGGACTGGTGTGCATCTCTTAAAGTTGTATCAGTAAAGAGAAGCTGTTTTTCATTAAGGATCCAATCTGAGAATTTGTCGGGTCCTAACTCAAGTAATTTGTCTCTTGAACCTTTTGGAGTATCTATTTTCGAATCGTATTCAGGCAGGCGAGGAGGGGTGAATTCAGATTCTGGTTTTTGACCCTTAGCATTTTGATTTCCGTTAACTATAACATCACCAAGAAAATTTAATAGTTTAGTGGCCCTATCTTTTCTTGGGTTAAATTCAAATAAACTTGGGGTTGTATCAATTAGCCTGGTTGTTGCATTTCCAGCACTAAATTCATCATTTTCAATGACGTTAATTAGAAAAGGTATATTAGTTTTAACTCCTCTTATTCTAAACTCACGTAATGCTCTTCGAACCCTTTGTAGAGCAATATCAAAATTGGGGGCATGTGTGGTGAGCTTTACAAGCATTGAGTCATAAAATGGAGTGACAGTTGCTCCAGTTGTTCCTAAACCACCATCTAATCGAATTCCGTGGCCTGAAGCAGATCGATAAGTCAGAATTCTACCTGTATCAGGAGTAAAATTATTTTCTGGGTCTTCAGTAGTTATTCTGCACTGAACAGCTACTCCATTTCTTTCAATGTCTTCTTGTAAAGGTAATCCGACTTCTTCGGAGTGCATTTCGTGACCTTGAGCTATGAGAATCTGAGTTCTTACAATATCAATGTTAGTAATTTCCTCGGTTACAGTATGTTCAACTTGAATCCTTGGATTCATTTCAATAAAGAACCAGTCGTTAGTTTCTGAGTCTACTAGGAATTCAACAGTACCTGCATTGTCATAGCCTATAGATTTAGCAATGTTGACTGCAGCATCACATAAAGATTTTCTAGTTTCTTCTGGTAAATTAATTGAGGGTGCTATTTCAATAACTTTTTGGTGCCTTCTTTGTACCGAGCAATCACGTTCATGGAGGTGGACCACATTTCCATGTTGATCACCAATAATTTGAACTTCAATGTGTTTTGCTTTTTTTATGAATTTTTCAAGGAAAACGGCGTCATTACCAAAAG
>CABXDI010000092.1 GCA_902510815.1 uncultured Verrucomicrobiota bacterium
AGAACTATCGACAATAGAGCGGCATGTCTTATCTGTTGCCTTGTTATCATTAAATATCTCAGTCAATAAATACAGAAAAAGTAAACCCCTGAAGGGTTACAATCGCATTTAAAAAACATACTTATCAACGATTCCAAGTTATTACGTAAAATCACTTAACAAAGTAGCTCAAATGCTCTAATTCAAGGGCAAGGTCCACTGAATTAACAATCACGTTATCCGGTGTTTTTAAAACTGTTGATGAAAAATTAAGAAAGGCTTGAACTCCTGCATTCACTAGACTATTAGCCACTTCTTGAGCAGTCTCAGCGGGCACTGCCATAATTGCAATCTTTACGTCATTATCCATGACATATTTAGTCATCTGAGAAACATCCATGACAGGAATTTCAGCACTTACTGCGTTCAAACGTTTAGGATCAGATTCAAATGCTGCAGAAATTTCAAACCCCTCTCTATTAAATCCGCTATACCTTAATAAAGCAGAACCTAAATTTCCGACTCCAACTAAAATTACAGGCAGTAGACTACTTGTACCCAACACTCCATTAATAACTTCAATTAGAGCATCTACACTGTAACCAAGGCCTCGTGTTCCGAACTGGCCGAAATGAGCCAAATCTTTTCGAAGTTGAGCTGATTTTACCCCTGCAGCCTTAGCAAGTGAATTGGATGAAACTGTTTCCACTCCATTATCTTTCAATCTTTCAAGACAGCGTTGGTAAATAGAAAGCCTATAAATTGACTTCCTGGGTATGTCGGTTTCTTGAGGCAAAACTACACAAAGTTAGATTTTCTTACAATTAAAGCCAACTCTTTCAAATTAAACAAGTAAATGCCTAACGAAAGATAGCTTTGTATTGCGAAAATATCTTTATGATATGATTATATGCTGCTGGACAACTAAGAATAGGATTCCTCGACTCGTTTTGCTACATCCCTGTAGTCATAATCAGCATTATAGATTTCCTTAAAACTCTCAAGTGAGTTTTCTTTATCTCCTAGCTTATCATAGACAAGGCCAAGGTTATAAAGAATCTCTTTTTTTGTATTATCCATTGAAAGAACTTCACCATTAGCATCAGTCAGCGAACCAATAGCCAAATCAAACATCTTCATTTCATCATAACATCGACCAAGCATTAGCATAGACCTTATTCGAATATGTGGATTGTTTTTTGCTTTCTGCAAGTGTGGGATAGCATCTCTAAAACGCTCTGCTGTAAACAAGTGATTCCCTAGATCAAATCTAAGTTGAGGATCAGTTGGATTACGCTCTACCCTCAGCTCCGACTCTTTAATCTGTTGGTCTATAGATGCGCTGCGAAGCTCTGCTAGCTGAGCTTTTTTATCTTCAACACCTTCTCCACCTGACTCAATGTCTGATTCAAGATCTTTAATCTTCTGCAATCGAAGGTTGTCTCTTGCATCCTCAGCTTTTCTTTGGAGCGTTTCATCTGCAGCGCTTAATGTAAAAGCATAGTCATAATATGACGCACAATTCTCCCAATCCTCTAGTCTTTCATAAAGGTCAGCAATCTTTTTAACGACGTCTAAGTTTTGAGGATCTTCGGCATACTGAGAACCCAGGTCAGCAAGCTGAGCTTCCATCTGCTCTTTAGTAGCACCTTTTCTAGAGGCACTCTCAAGACTCTTAGCCTCATCCTGATCTTTAAGAAGATCTTTAAATGAACGATCTTTTACTCCCCATCCACCTTTAGCCATTGTTGCTTGTGCTGAGGCATCCTTAGCTTTTTTTCTAGCGTCGCCATCAGATGGATCTTTTTCAACAATAGAGTCATAAACCTTTGCTGCTTCTGCTCCATCACCTTGAGCTAAAAAATGATCTCCAAGTTTATGCAGATTTTTTGTGTCTGCAGGATGCCCATCTCGAATTGTTTCAAGACCAAAAGTCGCAATCTCGGGAATTCCTAAAGCCATGAAGGCTTCATAAAAAAGAGTATTGGCTTCAACATTATAAGGATCTGAATCTAATTTCTTTTCAATGTCCTCAACCGCCTCAAGGGGATTTTTCTTGAGCTTATTTTTTACTTTCATCATACCACCAGCACCTGAAAGCAATCCTTTTCCTTTTTTACCACCAGCACGCCATCGAGCACCCTGAGCCGCACGCAGAATCTCACGACCTTTTAGGAAAGTTGGTTGTTCTTTAAGAATATTATGAAGGATACTTAGAGCATAGTCATAATTGGTCAGTTCAATAGCACTCTGAGCTTTTAAGAATAGAGTGATGAGCTTAGGATCTAGTTGTTCTTCTGTGATGAGCTCTTTAGGTGAGTCCATATTCAATTTAGGGGTTTGTTTGTTGGATATACCTGAAATTTTAATTAAATCTTGGGGTGGAGAATCTAGCCTCTTAGTACCTCATCATGCAAGGCTTCTAGCATAAAAATTCAGACTAATTCGCATTTTTTTTGTTCATAACCAATAATTAGGCGATAAATTGAGTATTATGTACAATCAGAGCAATAAAATAAAACTAAGTGCATAATGCAAGTTGCGCTAACTAGGGTCTATGGTTCACTGTAAAAAATATGATTAATATAATGAAATCTTTAGCATTAATTTTAATGCTGCTCATGGTTTTAGGTGCAAAACGCAAAGATTCAGGACTAATCAGCTTTCATCTGGAATCTGGACAGGAAGCAAAGAAAGAAGAAAGCATACAAATTAGAGTCTCTAATAAAATATTTAGTGTACTCAAAAATCCATCATTCAACCAACGAGATATTGATGGATTTTATCCCTTTCTTTCTGAAGATGGCGAAAGCTATGGAATATCATTTAAGCTAAAGAAAAAGAAAGCCAAAGAACTGAGTACTTTATCTACAGTTGCAAGAGGAAGAAGATTAGTCACGGTTTTAGGAATGGAGCCTGTCGATTTTGTCGTTATCGATGGACCTATTCAGCATGGTCATATTACTTGTTGGAAAGGTTTCACTGAAAAAAGTATCGGAAAATTTGAATCTCTTGGATTGAAGCTCATCAAACCGAAAGGCCCCACGTCATCGATAGCTCCTCCTGATCCTTTACCTCAACAAATAGATTCAGAATAGTAATTTTATCTCATAAAAATGAATTTCACTATTCTGCTGAAACGGCATGCTTTCACATTATTTCTGTATCTAATTTCCTCATTCATATCGAATGCACAATACAAAAGACTAGATTTGGTACTAGCAACACCTAACACTGAAATATTTAGCCAAGACCTCTCAAAGTTCTACATGTATACAGACCGAACATTTGAAGGGCAACCTAGTAAGCCGTGGCAAGGAGGTAAATATGGTTATGTAAGAAATCCTAAAAGAACCAATTCGGGTATTTTGTACAGCAAATTTCACGAAGGTGTCGACATAAAGCCAGTTAAAAGAGACTCAAGAGGAATTCCTCTTGATAAAGTACGTTCAATATCTCATGGCACAGTGGTTCATACTAACAAATCAGCTGGTGCAAGTAATTACGGTCGTTACGTTGTTATCGAACACGATTGGGGATATGGTAAATTTTACAGTTTATATGCACACCTTGCAGATATCTCCTGTAATAAAGGACAAAAGGTAAGACCAGGTACAAGCATCGGAACATTAGGGTACACTGGTGATGGCATCAATAAAACTAGAGCCCATTTACACCTCGAACTAAATCTAATGTTGAGTAAAAGTTTTGAGAAATGGTACAAAAAACATTACGTTGCTCAAAACAAGCATAGCTTATTCAACGGAATCAATTTGGCGGGAATAGATATAGCACAACTCTACAATGAGTACCGCCGGAACCCAGTCATTACATTACCTGAATTTATTTCAAAAGTTGAAACTTATTGGAAAGTATTAGTTCCTAATAATGGCATTCCTTTGATAATGAAGTCCTACCCTTGGCTGGCCTCAAAAATGGATAAAGCTAATGACAACCAATCTTGGGAAATAAGCATGAGCCCCTCAGGCATACCTATTAAGATTGAACCCAATATGAAAAAGGTAACCTCGCCTACAATTAGTTGGGTAAAGTTCTCTGCTACGCCCCACTCTTGGAATACAAGATCACGTCTTACTGGAACTAAAGATAAAGCAAGATTAACTGCAAGTGGTCAAAGATTTATTCAATTACTTCTTTGGAAATAATTAGGTTAAACCTCCAATTTCTTTAATGAGATTTCGGTTTAAACGAATACCATCATAAAAATTATCAATTGAATAATTTTCATTCGGTGAATGTATCTGACAATCAGGTAAAGCTAACCCAAGCAGTAAAGTGTCAACATTGAGGACATCCTTAAAAGTTTGAACTATTGGAATACTCCCGCCTTCTCTAATTAAAGCTGGGTCACAGTTAAATGTTTCTTTTAATGCTTTCTGCGCAGCTAGTCCATAACCTGATTTTGGATCCATAAGATATGATTTACCACTATGTCCTAATTCACATTCTATCCTTACTCCATCTGGTGTAAACTTATCTAAATGAGCCTTAACCAAATTTAATATTTCATCTGGATCTTGGTCTGGAACAAGCCTAAAAGAGAGCTTAACGAAACTTTCAGATGGTATGACTGTTTTAGAACCTTCACCCTGATACCCCCCGCCGACACCATTTACTTCTGCAGTTGGCCTAGACCACCTTCTTTCAAAATCTGTAAATCCACTTTCACCAAAAAGTTCGGTAACACCTGTCAAAATCAGCGTTTCGTTGGGATCGACTTGAATGCTTGACCATGCTTGTTTCTCCCAGTCCTCAATATCTTTAACTTTATCATAAAAGCCCTCAACGTTGACACTTCCATCTGGTTTGTGAAGACTAGAAATAAGTTTTGATATTGCCGAGCAAGGATTAGCCACTGAACCTCCAAAAACACCGGAATGCAGATCCCTACTAGGCCCAATAACTTTAACTTCCATACAAGCAACTCCTCTGAGCCCATAAGTGAATGTTCCAATACCTGGCCCAATCATTCCAGTGTCAGAAACCGCAATGACATCACATTGAAGTTCATTTTTATTTTCCTTTAAAAAAGGTTCAAGATTTGGACTTCCTATTTCTTCTTCTCCTTCGACTAGAAAAATAATATTCACAGGCAATTCACCATCTTCATTAATAGTTTCACCTAGACCTAGAAGATGAGCCAGGTTTTGACCTTTATTATCGGTTGAACCACGAGCAAATATTTTATCCCCATCTATGAGAGGTTCGAAAGGTGGCGAATTCCATTGATCAATTGGATCTGCTGGC
>CABXDI010000093.1 GCA_902510815.1 uncultured Verrucomicrobiota bacterium
CAACCTAAATCTGCAAATCCTAAGTCGTCAGCCATTATAAGAATAATATTCGGTCTTGAGACAGCATGGACTTTATTTTCCGAATGAAAAAAGAGAAATAGAAGAGAGAAAACAACGAGATAAAATTTCATTTCAAAAATTGAGTTAGTTCAAGTGTCAAAAGAGTATGTCTATGATTCACCAAAATACCATGATTTATTGGATAAGTTTATTGATTAAAGAGGCCTAAGGGAGCTATTAAGTATTTAGTAATAATATTAATGATTAGTTTTAAAAGCCTCACCCGCCAAAATGAAATCGGCGCTAATTCCTATTTAATTAAAATAGACAACAAGAGGATACTTATTGATGCTGGCATGCATCCCAAAGTGGAGGGTAAAGAATCTCTTCCAGACTTTTCTAGCATTATAGATGACCACATTGATGCCGCGATCTTGTCACATGCACACCTCGATCATTCAGGTTCGATGCCAGTGATCCAAAGGCATTATCCTGAAATGCCGGTAATGATGACAGAATCAACCTCCGCCCTAGCCCAGGCTCTATTACATAATTCAGTGAATGTAATGACCTCAAAAAGGAATGAACTTGGAATGGATGAATATCCATTTTTTACACACAAGGAGATTCATAAAATCAGCAAGCAATGGTGCGCTAGGAGGCCCGGACGCAGCTTTGTGCTTGATGATCAAAACAAAGTCAATTGCACGTTCTACGAAGCAGGACATGTGCTTGGAGCAATCGGTGCATTAATTGAATATAAAGGAAAAAAAATATTCTATACTGGAGACGTACATTTCGAAGATCAAAGTATTATAAAAGGGGCTGATTTTCCAACTGATGATATTGACACCTTAATTCTTGAATGTACCCGAGGCTCTTCTCCAAGACCATCTGAGTATAGTAGAAAATCTGAAGCTGAAAGACTCGCTCAATCAATTGAGAATTGCTTGGATGAAGGCGGATCTGTCATGATTCCTCTTTTCGCCATGGGAAAAACCCAAGAAACGGTGACAATGCTTTATGAGCTTCAAAAAGAAAGAAAACTTCGTAGGCTCTCATTCCTCATTGGAGGACTAAGCATTAAGATGACCAAAATTTATGATCGCTTCTCCAGTTCAGTAAGAAGGAACCATCAAGGAATGAAGCTTATGCGAGAAAAGGGGTTACTCTCTACGCCAAGCACTAGAGGCCAAATCCCGCAAATCACACAAGGTAATGTCTATACATTGTCTAGCGGTATGATGACCGAAAAAACATTATCAAATCGTCTTGGAAGGCAGTTCATCACTAATCCTAGAAACCTAGTGGCCAGTGTTGGATATGCAGATCCTGAATCCCCACTGGCTAAAGTTCTTGGATCAGAGGAAGATGAAAGCATTCAAATCGACTCAAATTATGATCCAGTAAAAAGGAGATGTTCTGTTGAAACTTTCGATTTTAGTGGACACTCTCCTAGGGAAAATCTCCTAGAGTATGCACAAACAGTTTGTCCAAACAGGATAATCCTTGTGCACGGCGATCAACTTTCAATCGAATGGATGAAGCAACATATTAAAGAAAGGTTACCCGAAACTGAAGTTGTCGTACCAATACCGAGCCAAGAAATAGAAATTTAATAATTAGATTTTATCTATATCCCACCCTCAGAGAGTCGATCCTCAATAGATTTAAGCCTAGAAAGAACCTTTGGAATTTTTCTAGGGTAAACCATCTCTTTACGCTTAACTTCATGAGGACCTGCAGGAAAACTGGAATAAAAAGCAGGCTTGCCTGGCTCACCACCTGGTAAACTTTTGGTAACACCAGTCCTAGCCACTAAAACACTGTGAGCACCAACTTCTAAATGCCCTGCAATACCAACCTGGGCCGCCATTGTCACATAATCTCCTATCTTACTACTTCCTCCGATCGCGGTATCCGCAACAATAATACAGTGCTTACCTATAATGACATTGTGCCCTACTTGACAAAGATTATCAATTTTTGTGCCCTCACCAATTAAGGTCTTACCAAAACGACCTCTGTCTATCGTACAATTTGCACCAATTTCTACATCACTGCCAATTTCTACATGACCAAAGTGAACAATTTTTTGATGGGTTGAACCATCGAATTCATATCCAAAACCATCAGATCCAATGACTGATCCTCCATGAATAATGACTCGATTAGAGATCATTGAATTATTATAAACCACCACGTTAGGGAATAATGTACAATCCTCTCCAATGTTAACTTCGGAACCGATACGAACGCCTGCAGAAATCACAGAACCTTTTCCAATTTTAGTCCCTGACCCCACAACAACATGAGGACCAATACTAACAAAATTGGAATCTATTTTAACGTCATCTCCTATAACGGCGGTTTCATGAACGCCTAAATTTTTCTGTTCTCCGTCAGACTCATAAAGCTCTTTTGCTATTTCATTAAACGCTAATGAAGGACTTTTTACCTTAATAAGAGGCACTTGCTCAATCACTTCATTTAATCCTTCAGGAACTAGAACTGCCCCAGCTTCAGTGGTTCGCAAGTCATTCAGATATTTTTCGTGATGAAAAAATGATAAATCCTGAGGACCAGCCTCGGCTAATGCAGCCAAGCCATTTATGAAGGCCTCTTCACTAGGAGCATTGATGACATCAGCCCCTAACTTAGAAGCTATTTCAGAGATTTTGATCTGCACACGATAGAGTTAATTAGGCAGGGCATAAGCCCTGCGTCTAGGTAATCAAGGAGAAGAAGAACCTTTGTTCAATTCCTTTATAAGTTCCTGACTAAAATCTACACCATCCTTCGAATGAAGAAGAAATGGAATACCTCTTGAGCCAAGTCCGGACTTATCAAAGACAACATCATAATTTTTCTTTTTAGCCATGTCAGAGACTACATCCTGAATCTCTTCGATAAGCGCTTTTCTTTTACGATCAACTTCGGTAAGCAACATTCTCTGCCTTCTATCGGTAAGCTCTTTCTTTTCCCTCTCTAATGCTCTTGCCTTAGAAGCAACTCCCTCCGCTTCGGTGGCTTTTTTCTTTCTTAGCTCTTCTCCTATCGCTGGATCTTTGATTTCTTTAGCAAGCTTTTGATAACTATCGAGAAGCTTCTTATAATCATTATTAATTGACTCTAGTTCTTTTTTTGCAGCCTCCTTCTGTTCGTTAACAACTTTATCTGCATCCTTAGTTTTGTAGTATTCTGCGAAAACTCTATTCATGTCTACGATGCCGACTTTTAATCCCTGTGCAGAAGCGGCAGAAAGTATGAAAATGAAACTTAGTAAGGCAATTGATGTTTTTAGAAGAGATTTAATCATAATCTTTAAGACTTCGGACTTTATTAAATGATAAATAGTTATGTTAATTGAGAATCTCCCACATTGGCGTCTTTTTCAAGAGAAATAGATTAACCTTTGATTGGCTTCTATTATCGCCAGAATGCACCCTGACTTAACGAAACTGGTAACCCATGTTAAATTGGAATCGCATTTTATCCTCGACCCATTCGTCTGTCTGGACAGGCCAAGCAACATCCAACCGAATTGGCCCCATGGGTAAGAAAAGGTCTACCCCAATACCATAGTCAGACAGATAATTTCCACCAAAGTCCCAAGATTTATCAGAAAGGATACCTCCATCATAGAAAATATGCCCTCTAAACTTCTTAAGATTTATCAGAGGAAAACTATACTCGGCCGTGAAATATGCGGCTGTTCTTCCTCCGAGGGGCTCTCCCTGATCATCACGCAATGAGCCGCTACTCGCCTCGCGGTATTCGTATCCCCTTAGACTACTAGCCCCTCCCAGAAATTCCCTTTCAAATATTGGAACTTCTCCATCTCCATCAACACTACGATATCGACCGCTAACGCTCAAAATAGTATCAAATGGCATGAGAAAATATTTAGACCCGGAAACTTGAATACCATATGTCTTAACATCTCCAACTGAAACATCTGTTCCGAGAGAAAGTCGATGACCTCGTCTGGTTAAGTATTGACTATCTCTAGTATCTAAAATGTAGTTTACTGCGAAGAGCGCTCTATTGTAATCGCCTTCTTCCCTCTTAAGTATATCACTTGAATCTGAATCAACGTCTATCTCATACTTCTCAAGACTACTTTTGAATGATAATGAAGTGTATTCGCCAAGAGGTTTTCTAAGACTCATATATCCACCTGCGATCGTTTGATCATATTTATCTGACAAATAAAGTAAGTCCCTGTAGTAAAGACCAGCACTCATAGAAAGCTTTTTATCAAAGAGCCAAGGCTGAGTGTAATCAAACTGAAAATCTTTACGCCTTCTTCCATACTGAACACCAAGTCTAATTTTTTCACCAGCTCCCCTGTGAGGCTTGCCAAACAATCTAAAGTTAGTTTGAACAATGTCCATAAAACCCACTAAATTATCAATTGAGCTAAAACCTGCTCCAAAGTTAACGGTTCCAGTAGACTTCTCTCTTACTTCAATGTTGACATCCGTATGATGAGGAGTTGCGGAGTCAGAGGGAGTCACATTAACGGCATCAAAGAAACCCAAACCCATGAGACGATTTCTACTCACATCTAAACGAGTCTCACTGAAAACATCACCCGGCGCCACAGCTAATTCTCGACGAATGACTTTGTCCAAAGTCTGGTCATTACCTGTAATATTAATAAGCTCAACTGTACTCTGCACCCCTTCTGAAACAGAATACTCAATATCTACAGTTGTCTCACTAGCACTATCAATGCTTGGTCTTATCCTAACACCAGAGTATCCATTATCAGCATAGTATCTTCTTAAACCTTTAAGGTCAGTCTGAATTCCTTTAGATGAATAAACTGTTCCTTTTTTCATCTCCAGTAATGGCAAAACATCCTCAGCAGACACCGCCTTGATACCCGAAACAGTAACATTATTGATGGTAAATTTTTTCCCTTCGACGACTTGAATGACTAGATTAACTTTATCATCAACCGGCTCTCGCTGAACCTCAGATACTCTTGCATTAAGGTAACCATTGTCTCTATAGAATTCCTCTATTCTGATGATATCCTCTTCTAATTCTGCTGAATCAATACCACGGTTTTTCTTAAATATAGCATAAGGTCGACTTGCCTTAACAAGCATTTGACCTGACAAGACTTTATCAGAAAATGACTCATTGCCAAAAAACTTAATCTTCTTAAGGCGCTCTAACGCTCCCTCATCAATGACAAAAGTGACTCTAGAAAA
>CABXDI010000094.1 GCA_902510815.1 uncultured Verrucomicrobiota bacterium
CTGCAGAAAAGTTAAAATTTTCCTCAACACTTAATAATGGATCAAAAGATTCTTCCTCAGGGGCATATGAAATATGAGATCGGATTTTATGAAGATTTTTATAGAGCGATTCTCCATTGTATAAAACCTCACCTGATAGAGGTTTCAATTGTCCTGCTAAAATTTTTAAGAGTGTGCTCTTTCCACAACCACTCGGACCCAGTACGCATATTAGCTCGTTAGACTCTACTTGGAGATTCAAATGGTTGATACCGCCTGAAGAGTCGCCATAACGGTGACTAACATTAGTTAATTCTAATTTATTAATTTCAAGCATTTAGGGTTTTTAGATTGCTTTGAATATCATTATATTTCACAATCGTTATGAATCTGACTTGTATTAAATTTCGTTTAATTAAAAAAATGTTCACGATTTAAGGGCAAATTTTTATTTCATCGCTACAATCATGATATAAGTTAACTTATAGAGTAGCTAAGCCATAATTAAAATAATTTTCATAAGTTGCTAAGGTTGTTAATTAGTATAAAATTGCACTTAAAATTTTCCTCAGAATGTCTGAAAACGATCCAAGAAATCCTCAAGATAATAATTCAAACGACCCAAAGGGAAACGAGTCACCTGTAAATTTTAAAGGGCTCATTTTTCTGGGTATTGCACTGTTTTTGATTTTTATTGCTTTCAGCATGAATAGCCCCACTCAGGGTGAAAAAATAACTTGGCCTGAATTTAAGGGATACGTTACTAAAGGTGAAATTGATGGAGAGCTCCCTCTCGAATTGATCAGAAAGCAGGAGAGCTCAGAGGAAGTTTTAATTGCATATACTAAGGCTGAGGATCCTAACGAAAATAATAAGCTGGAGGTACCTGTAAATATTGAATTTCAAAAAGAGGAAATCTCTGAATTACTTAGCACTCATAATCTAAATTACACGCCTAGTTTTGAGAGCAACACTGCGAGTGCTGTGTTGATTACAATATTGCCAATTCTACTCATTCTACTCATATTATACTTCTTCTTTAGGCAACAGATGAAGATGGCTGGAAGAGGTGCCATGAGTTTCGGGAAAAGTAAGGCTAAAATGCTTAGCATGGACACGAAGAAAGTGACCTTCAAAGATGTAGCTGGTGTCAGCGAAGCTAAAGAAGAAGTTTCAGAGTTGGTAGAATTTTTAAAAGACCCGAAAAAATTTCAACGTCTTGGCGGTCAAATACCGAAAGGTGTTTTGATGGTTGGGGCGCCAGGTACCGGAAAAACTTTATTGGCTAGAGCCATAGCGGGAGAAGCAGATGTTCCGTTCTTTAGTATTAGTGGTTCGGATTTTGTTGAGATGTTTGTGGGAGTGGGGGCTTCTCGGGTTAGAGATATGTTCGAGCAAGGCAAAAAGCATGCTCCATGTTTAATGTTTATTGATGAGATTGATGCGGTTGGTAGGCATAGAGGACATGGGCTTGGAGGAGGCCACGATGAGAGAGAACAAACGCTCAACGCTTTACTCGTGGAAATGGATGGTTTTGAGACTCAAGAAGGAGTAATTATTATTGCTGCAACTAATCGACCTGATGTGCTTGATCCTGCGCTGCTTCGTCCGGGAAGATTTGACCGTCAGGTAACTGTTGGACTCCCTGATGTAAGAGGTAGGCATGCTATTTTAGAAGTGCATGCTAAGAAAGTTAAGATGTCTGATGGTGTCGATTTAGAGATTATTGCTAGGGGTACGCCAGGGTATTCTGGTGCGGAGCTTGCGAATGTTATAAACGAAGCTGCTCTAATGGCAGCTAGTAAGGGGCTTAAAGCGATAACGCTTTGTGAGCTTGAAGAGGCTCGTGATAAAGTGCGATGGGGTAAAGAGCGAAGGAGTTTAGCGCTTAGTGAAAAAGAAAAAGAAAATACGGCTTATCATGAGGCTGGACATGCTATTCTCAACGAGTTGTTGGATCATACAGATCCTCTGCATAAAGTTACAATTATTCCACGAGGACCAGCTCTTGGAGTGACGATGTTTTTACCTGAGGAGGATAAATATACTCAGCGAAAGTTTGAAATGCTTGATCACCTTGTAGTAGCTATGGGAGGTAGAGTTGCCGAAGAGATCGTATTTGGTGATGTGACTAATGGAGCAGGCGGCGATATCAAAATGGCTACTGATATAGCTCGGAAGATGGTTTGTCAGTGGGGGATGAGTGAGGATCTTGGAATGGTGGAGTATGGAGATCATCAAGAGCACACTTTCTTAGCTCGAGATATGTCGACTACCCGATCATATTCTGAAGATACCGCACAGAAAATAGACAATGAAGTTAAGCGTTTGATTGATACGGCATATAATAAAGCCAGAGAAATGCTTTTAAGTCATAGAGAACAACTTGATTTAATTGCTCATGCATTACTCGAGTATGAGACTTTGGATGCTTCTCACATTAAAGATTTGATGGATGACGGTGAAATGGGTGATCCTCCACCTAGCCCAACCCCTCCAGATTTTGATTCTCCGCAAAAGCTTAGCAATAAGAAAAGCGAGACACCTTCCGCGAATGATGATATTAGCCCGGGAGATTTAGCTCCAGCCGGGGCCTAGGAGGAGTTTTCTCGCAACCAATTCTCGAATTTTTCTGACTTTTCGGCATAGAACGGATAACACTTATTGTTGTTATGATTGGGCTCATAGCGCCAATGCCTATACATCCATAGCCAAGGTGCAGGGAAATGGTTGATGAAGGGTTCAAAAACATCCCAGCATTTTTGGGCAATTTGTTTTTCAGTAGAAGTTGTTACGAGTTCAATTGGTTTTAATATTTTCATTAAATAAGAACCGTCTGAACATGGTAATGCAATTGCTGGGATTATAGGTAGGCCAGTTTTTAGATGTAAGAATGCGTGTAGTCGAGTGATTGATGTAATTCTCGAGAAGCATTCAACAGGAATTGCGTCTCTACTTGGTTTTACATTTAAGTCTGTGAGGAGAGCAGTGTTGCCGCCTTTCTTTAAGGTCTTAAGTAATTTAATCACAGCCTTTCTAGATGAAATAACCTCATGGCCACTGCGCGCTCTTGCTGTTCTAAATATATTAGTAAGTAATGGATTTCTGAAATCTTGGGCAATGACAGTTAGGGGTGTTCCACGAAAACCCATCGCGAGGCTTAACCATTCAAAATTCCCATAATGAGGAGTGATCCAGATTGCTCCTTGCTTAACGGCATTTTCATGAGCAAGCGTATCTTCGAATTCAAATTGTATGAAATCTGAATAATTATTTTTATTTAGCGTCCTTCCCCAAAATAAATCGATAGTACCCCTAGAAAATAATTCATAGCTTTTCATTATCATTTGCTCTGGTTTACAATTTGTGAGTTCGCCTGAATCTATTGCGCATTTAGCATTTGCTATACCTGTAACCCTTCCCCTAGTATCAAATGCAAAGGCCAACCTTCCAATTAGTTTTGAAAATGAAACTATAAAGGATCTGGGGATTATAGGAGCTAATAATTCAATGCATTTAACTAGAAACCACTCAATCTGATGGCGGATTTTCTTAAGGTTTTTTTTCATGCTCAACTTAAAACAAAAAATACTTCAATATGATGGATAGGGAAAAACTTATTAACATTTTAGAGTCTATTCTTAAATCACCTACGGCACCATTTCATGAGTACTTTGTCCGAGAATCAATAACAAAATTGTTGTCAGGGTATAGTAATGTCATGGTAGAGGATGATGCTTTTGGGAACTTAATTGTTACTGTAGGGCCGAAAGAGAAAAGTCCTAGTTGGATATTCGGTGCACATATGGATCATCCTGGTTATGTTAAGTTTCAAGAATCAAATGATATTGAATATCATAGAATGAGGGGTGATTTTAGTTTTTTGGGTGGGGTTCCTGCGAATTATCTTAACGGCAATTTTCCTATTAAAGAATTTGGATCATTTGCTATGTGGGATTTAGTCCCTTTTGAAATTGAAGGAGATTATATTAGATCAAGAGCTTGTGATGATTTGATTGGTTGTGTAGCAATAGTGTCATTGATACAATTGTTATCATCAAGCGATAGCTCTCATTCGTTTGGAGCTGTTTTCACGAGAGCGGAAGAAGTGGGTTTTGTTGGAGCCAATGAATTGGCGAAAAATTGGCCTTTCTCACAGAATTCATGTTTTGTTTCAATAGAGACTAGCATTCCTACAGGTAAGTCAGATTTGGGGAAAGGACCAATTTGCCGGGTAGGCGATAGATTGACAGTTTTTGATCATATTGCGACTGAATCTATTTTACACGCAGCGCGAACTAATAGTTTGGAAGTGCAACGTGAATTATTGGATAAGGGGGCATGTGAGGCTTCAGCGCTATCAGTGCACGGTATTCCTGTTGCTGGTATTTCTTTACCTCTAGGGAATTATCATAATTGTGGCAAAAATGATATTATAGAAGAAGAATTCGTTAGCTTCAGTGACCTTCAGGTTCTGATAAGTTTAATGGAGAGTATAATCATTTCTTTTCCCTCTGGTCCTAAAATGGAAACGGTAAAGGATCGAACTAAATTTGAAAAAGCTAATGATAAATATAGCCAACTAATTGATAACACCTCAGATAACTTTAAAAAAAACAGCACCTGAATTTATCAAGTGCTGTTTAAAACATGAAACACAAACAAACAGTTGTTGTATTACAACCACTTTCAAACTAGATATTGTTTAATATTTGTCAACTATTAGGATATATTTACTAAGTCTGAGTAATATCTACTTTATCACAAATTTAGAACTATTTTAAATGATCAAAATTAAGTTAGTAAGATTAGTGCCGTTTGTTCTTGGGGTTCTCTTTTCAGTAGGTTGTAACTCATTTCAAGATGTAAAATTTGATTCTCCTGCATACAGACCTTCAGATCCAAGTAATGTTAGTGTAAAAGTTTCACTTAATAACGCTTCAATTTATGTAATGGAAGGAGATAAACCTTTACTAGTTACTGCGACTTGCATTGGTAAAAATGATAGTCCTACTCCTTTAGGTGAGTTTCGTGCTTTTAATAGATTGCCTAGAAAGAGATCTAATACATACGGATTTCATGTGAGAGGAAATGAAATCATACCAGGTCGAAGAGTTGAGACTCCAAAGGGCTATAAGTATGTCGGTTATCCAATGCCTTATTGGGTAGAGTTTAAATCGGGATATGGATTTCACGCCGGATATGTTCACCCTATACCTAGAACGCATGGT
>CABXDI010000095.1 GCA_902510815.1 uncultured Verrucomicrobiota bacterium
AAGAGGGTGAATGCGATAATTACTCAAAATCTCAAAAAGCCATAGCGTAATAAAAGTTAACATCAGAAAAAGAGGCGCGTATTTAACACTTCTGAATCCCATCCGATAATTATCAACAGGTACTAAGAATTTTACTCCAAACTGAGATGAATTAATTGAAGATTTAAAGTTAGACGAATCTTTCCAACTCTGGGGATAATTCCGCCCCAAATATGGAATACTCCAGGAAGCATCGAAACCACTATTATCCACTGTATGATTTGTTGGCAACCAGTTACCTTGAAAACTAGGATCTATCCAGTCTGATTTAAGACTAACGCGAGTATCATTACCGTAAGGGGTAAATAAAAGTATATCGCTTCCATTCAAGCTAAGAGGGAATGAAAATTCAAATGTCTCTTTCTTATCAAGATCTTTTAATGGAACATGTATTCCCGGACTATCAGTATTTTGCATACCAGTTCCAGGTAAAAAATTCACCTTTGTTCCCGCCCAATCAAGCTGAGCCTGCTTTATAATCCCCCTTGAGTCAGTCAGACCAATAGAAAGATAAGATTGATCCCACAAAACATCATCTTCACTGATTCCCCAAGAAGAAAAGTCTGGCTTGGCAAAAAGACCATTAATAGTTAGATCTACACTGTATAAAGGAACCTTGAAAATTCCTCTCTTTCTTAAATCACTATTTACATCTCCATCAATTTGAAGATCTATTGGTAAGAATGTCGCAAATCTAGTCTGAGTTGTAGTAAAATGCTCCACTTTGTTATTTGAAGTTTTTTTCTGAACCGAGTGAAATTTGTAAGGCACTGTAATCCATGGACCGACTATTGATTGCTGCCCTCCCCAGCTTTTTGTTACATCATAAAAAGCAGCATCCTTTGTCGATTCTCGCTCACGAATGACGCCATTAATCATGACAACAGGAATTTGCATAATGAGTATCAAAAATCCTATTAATAAGGTTCTTAAGAAAAGTGATTTTCTTAATGATTCCATGGCTGGCACTATCCAATTATTACTCATTTTACTTTATTTTTAATACGTGACTCATAAGACTTAACTTACAAATTCATCAAACTATTTTAACTTTGTCACGCAAAGTATTTAAGGTCAATAAAAACTTTGTGTCGCAAAGTGTATTAATTTTCTTTCTGAAAAGTTGAAAGATCAAAGGAGTTCGTAAAATATCTTAAGAGGCCATGATTAGGACTAAAAATCCAAGCGATAAGAAATAAAATCATCCCGGCAACCACAGTTGCTGGCGCCGTAGAGACCTGAAAAGCCACAGTGATGTGAACCCCAAAAAAGGCACTGATCAAAGAGTGAACAATGCTCAGTAACATCATTAGCCATAACTTATCAGTCAAGAGGTAGGCGGTAGCAGCAGGCAATATAAGCATAGCAATCACTAGAATTGCGCCTACGGCTGAGAATGCTGAAACTACAACAATCGATAAAAAACACATTAAACAATAGTGAACGAATCGAGGTTTAATTCCAACCGTCGCTGCAAAATTTGGATCAAAAGAACTAACGAGCAGTTCTTTATAAAATAAAACAATGAGTAAAGCGATAATTAGTAGTACAGACCCCATAGTTATCACAATTTGAGGAAGCCCAAGAAACACCTTTTCTTTTGATGCTATAAAATCTAATTTTCCGAAAAGCACGCAATCCAAATCTAGATCTGTGTCAGCACCATAGAGGGAAACAAGAATGACTCCAATAGCAAACATCGTCGTGAAGGTAATTCCAATGGCTGCATCTTGTTTAATTTTACTCCTTGAGTGAATCATCTCTATTAACAATGTGGTTAATACTCCTGCAACTAAAGCCCCAATAAACATTGGCAAACTAGATCGAGAATCTGCAACAATGAAAGCAATTACAATCCCGGGTAATACACTATGACTAATCGCATCACCCACTAGTGATATTCTTCTTAAAACCAAATAATTTCCAACCAATCCACAGGCAGCTGTAACGAAAAAAGCCATTGCAAAAATGGGCCAATACGCCGATAAATGATTTTCCCATGGACTTATGAAGATTTTGTAAAAACTCATGAATTAACCCTTCCCGGTATGGGTTTACCATGAGGATCCAACTCAGGATAATCGAGAAACAATTCCAGTTCCTTGACCTTTTCCTCACTTAATAAATGTTCAACCTTTTCAGCATCATCATGCACATGATCAGCTGCATAGTCAGCTTCATTTGTTAAGTAAAGCTCCCAAAGCCTATGATTACGAACAACTGTACTCGCTAAAGATAAACCCTCTTTAGTAAGACTCACTTTACCATCAACCAATTCGACAGCCCCATTTTTCTGAAGTCTCTTTAAATCAGAAACCATATTTTTTTGGTTATGCTTTTTCAAATTTGCAATATCCGAAATCAAAATCTCAATACCCTCTCGTGCCTCGCTATGAGTTTCTAAGTAATTATAAAGAAGCTTAAGCAGGTTCTCATCCCTAACTTTGGCTTTTAAACTTATAAATTTAAACCACTTTGTAAGTCTACCGTTGTTTGGAGAAAATAGATAAGCCAGTAAAAACAACAAACTTGATGAAATTACCATGAACGGTCCAGTGGGTAAATTACTCCCAAGAAAAGAAAAGAAAACGCCGAGCGCAGCAGACATTATTCCTAATGTCATAGCCATGAAAATCATCCTACTCATTCGATCAACAAGAAGATACGCCGTGGCCGCAGGTATTATTAACATAGCAGAAACAAGAACGACTCCGACAGCTTGTAGTGAAATAACGATAGCCGCGGCGAGAAACATTTGGAATACCGCATCAAGAAAGCGCACTGGAATTCCTAGCGAATAGGCAAACTGCCTATCAAAGCTAATAATAAGAAAGGGACGATAAAGAATACAAAAAAGCAATACTGTAACCACCACTACGATAGCCATGATAATTAAATCACTACGATCAATTACAGCCACATCACCAAAGAGGTACGACTTTAAGCCACTTATTCTGGATGCACCTTCATGATTTTGGATTATTCTTATAAGGCAAAGCCCAAAGGCAAAAAACGATGCGAGAACAATTCCTAAGGCCGCATCTTGTTTAATTCTAGATGACCTCACTATAGCTTGAACTAAGACAGAGCCAAAAAGTCCAGCAATAGTAGCTCCTATAAGAATCGCTAATGGATCCTTCTCCATTCCCCACATAAAACCTATAGCAACGCCAGGCAAAACGGCGTGTGAGACCGCGTCGCCAAAGAGCGCCATTTTCCGAACTACTATAAAACTTCCTATCAAACCACAAACAGCGCCAAATAAAACTGCTCCGATTAAACTCAGCTGAAGACCTCGGTCGGAAAAAGAAAAGAACCTTTTAATCTGCTCCCAAGGATCAGTATCAACAAGTTCCCCTATCCTTGCTGCCTGCCCTTCCTCATTCGTGAACAAATATACGAAAAGACAAAAACTAAAAAATTTTATAACTCTATTCACTCTTCGAAAAGCCTTATCTCTCTTGCTTTGCTACCTCACCTGCTATCTCTGACAATACAGTTAAACGACCTCCATACGTTTTCTGTAATAATTCAGAATTAAAAACCTCGTTAGTCTTTCCAAATCCAACGACTCTCATATTTAGAAGTAAAATCATATCGAAATATTCTCGAGCTGTTGCTAGGTCGTGATGCACAACGATTAGAGTCTTACCTTGATCCCTGATCTGACCAAGAAGATCAACTATGGCAACCTCTGTTGCTGCATCTACTCCTGCGAAAGGCTCATCCATAAGGTAAAGATCACTTTCTTGCGCGAGAGCTCTAGCAAGAAAAACTCGTTGTTGTTGACCTCCGCTGAGATTTGATATTTGACGTTTACTATAAGCCTCTAGACCAACTTTCACTAAAGCCTGCATGGCTTTCTCTTTTTCCATTTTCCCAGGTCTTTTAATAAGACCCGACCTACCATAGCACCCCATCAAAACAACATCCATAACACTAACTGGAAAATCCCAATCAACTGACTCTCTCTGAGGAACGTACCCAACTCTTTTTATACTATCTCTTAATTCACCTCCAAAAACTTTCACCCAGCCATGAGCATGAGAAACTAGACCCATTACCGTTTTAATAAGCGTTGATTTACCCGCACCATTAGGGCCAACAACACCAACCATACTGCCCTCAGGAACAGCCAAATCCACCCCATAAAGCACAGGTTTTTTTTGATATGATACAATCAAATCATGAATTTCTAAGGCTGGGCACTTTTGAGATTCTGTAGACATATAGTTATTATTTCAATGCCTCAACGATGGTATTCACGTTATGCTTTATCATTCCAGTATAGGTGCCGAGGTCATAGCTATCTCCATTAAATGAGTCTAATTCACCAGGCTCGCCCATAGCATCGGAAAAGAGCTCTCCTCCGATAACTGCACCAGAATCCTCCGCTATGCTTTTAATAGCTTCAGGAGAAACACTAGACTCAACAAAGATTGCCTTAACTTTATTATCTTTTATATAATCAACTAACTTAACTCTTTCAGAAATTCCGACCTCAGTAGCTGTTGAAATTCCCTGTAAACCAACAACACTAAATCCATAGGCCTCTCCAAAGTACTCAAAAGCGTCATGGCTCGTAATAAGTACCCTCGAATTCTTATTAAGTTCTTCGACTCTACTAATCGCCCATTCATGTAAAGATACGTACTCTTGAATAAGTTTTTCACCAGATTCTTTGTAGAAATCTGCATTTTCAGGATCAGCTTCACTTAAAGCATCAATAACGATCGGCACGCATTCAGACCATATTGAAGCGCTACCCCAGATAT
>CABXDI010000096.1 GCA_902510815.1 uncultured Verrucomicrobiota bacterium
CTTAATACTTGTTATATAAGCTCATTTATTGGGCTACCTGATCCAACCACATCCTGCACGTCACGCGGTAAGTTAGCAAGCGTTCTTACCTTACCCAAATCAAAAAGGCTATGCATGATCGTGCCTAACAAGTCATTACTAGTAATCGGATTGGTGATAGGCTCAGCACCTTTCTTATCAGATTCACCAATGACTTGGCCCATCTTTAATCCCCCTCCCACAAAGACTAAAGGACAAAGATTACCCCAATGATCTCTCCCCCCTTTAGAATTAATTTTTGGTGTGCGACCAAATTCACCGGTAATGACTAAGAGAACTTTTTCAGTTAAACCCCTAGATTCTATATCCTCAATAAATGCACTAACGGCCTTATCAACTGCCGGCCCAAGGACTGGCATACCATCAGTTATTGTAAACTCATGAGCACCATGCATATCCCAACCTGGACTGCTTACAGTAATAAAACCACACCCTGCTTCACAGAGTCGCCGAGCGAGTAACATTTGTTTACCTAATGAAATGGGTGAATGACCGCGAATAGCATCCTTATTCTTTCTACGATCCACCGCGGCTTTAGGAACATCAAACTGACTCGTATCATAACGCTCAATGAGCTTAGGATTCTCTTTAGATAAATTAAAAGCCTCACCTACACCGTTCATTAGAACATCGACAGCTTGCTGTTGTAGGGCAGAGGCTTGATGAATGGCACTTGATGAATCAAGCTTTCTCTTAAGAGTATCAAGACTGGAAGTAAGACTCAACTGATCCATAATCCTGTCATGAGGAACCTGTAATTTCATATCATCCAAGACATCTCCCCCTGAGCTTGGATCAAAAGCACCGTAAACTGAGGAGAGTTTTCCCGTGTTCGCTATGCGAGTCGGCACGGAGTTAAATTTTCTAGCGTCCTCAGGCTCAACAGCTGCTGGTACAATAAGTGTATTTGCTGGCATACCATTCAGAGAGTTTGTAATCCCAGCTACACGGCTAAAAAGTGAACCCATACATGCCCCTGTCGGGTTACCCCCAGCTGCAACGTGCATAGCAGCTTTCGCATGATCACTAATGCCGTGCCGGTAACTACGAACAACAGCCATCTTATCTGCCATCTTGGCTAATCTTTTAAAATGTCCACCAAATCTAACGCCAGGAAGATTTGTCTTCACCTCACCAAAGACAGAACGGATTTCTGAAGGAGCGTCCATCTTAGGATCAAAAGTTTCATACTGTGAAGGCCCTCCCTGCATATTGAGCATGACCACCGTCTTGTCCCTGATATATCCTTGTCCTTCCTGTGCAAATAGCTGAGGGAAGCCCAAACCACCTAAACTTAAAGCTCCAATCTTTAGTAACTCGCGTCGACTATAACCCTGACAGTTGTGAGCCTTCTTATCAGAATAAAGAGTCAACATGGTAAATTAAGTTCATTGATATTTTATTTAATATCAAACAAAGAGTCATTATTTTAGGAGCCTCGGCTGATTTTGATACTCATAAATAAAATAACTGATAATACAGCCAATAGTAAGGATCCAATGATCCAATTTATAGGAAATTGACCGATTAGCTCATCTTCAATATTCAAATTTAGATCATCATTTGGAGAGTTTTCGGATGCAACCAAACCCTCAAAAGTATTATTTACCTCATCCGTTTGCACCAGATCACCTACACCAGTTAATGGAGGCAAAATTTTATCCACAACGACCTCACTGCCTACGAGAGCATCTTGCCAGCTCGCAGTCATGATAAGATCAATGCCGGGATTTTCGCGCTTCACTTCGCAAGAACAAGCTCCACAAATATAAGTACAAGCTTTCATCATTATTTCCTCAGTCATTACAGATGCAGGAATTGCTTCTAAAGTTCGCCCCCTTCCAAATACAGGAAAAATTAAATTCTGATTAGGATAGGCTCTAGTCAAATGAGGAACATATGACGTTAACATTAGAGAAAATATCTTTTCTCTCGGATCACCTTTTTCAATTCTAATCACATCAAAAGAAATCTTAAGCGGAATTGTAGACCTTAATACATCCTCTACGTCAACTTCTCCACTTGCCACCCTGTCGAGCTCTCCAGGGCCAACAACTCCTTCAGGAATTTCTATTTTCTGTGAGACTTTTTGGAGATACTCTTTTAACTCTTTTTCAGCAGTAAGATCTTTTTCTTTATCACCAGATCCAAGAATAACCCAGACGGCTGACTCACCTGATATTATTTTCTCTCGTATCGATTTTCGAACTGGAGAATCAATTATAAGACCAAGGCTTTCTGTAGTTAACTCTCCCTTCCATAATGGAACATCTGGATCAATAGATCTATTTCCTCTACCAACGCTCCAAGGATAATGAAGTTGACCAATTACTTTCTCTTCTGGCACCAAAACATTTCCATACTTAGCAATTTCTGAACCACTCATGTTCTTGACATCAATCCTAAGAATTTCAATGTTTGCGCTAATATCTAAAGAGCTTACCAACGCCTCCTGATCCTCTTTAAGTCTATCATTGAAGAAAACAGCGAGTTCATACTTGTCACTTGCCCAACGCTCTAAGGCATATCTAAAGACAGGAACTTGACATGCATTGACTGTCTGAGAGATAAAAATTGAAATGAATAAATGAACCAGGACCCAGAAGGTGCGGATATTCAGAATACATTTCACAAATCTATTCTCTACAATAGCTTTGAGAATAGCAACGATTTTAAATAATCACATTACACGACAAACGGTTAACTAGAGCTTGAGATGCTTCTTGAAAAAACTCTTTGTCTGTTCCCACATTTCATCTGATAAAACATGGCCAACCCCCTCTTGGACAAAGAAGCTGAAATTTTCTTTCGCGTCCATTTCTTCATAAACATTAGCAATTCTCTGAATACCCTCATTCACATAATGAATCGGGCTACCCTCGTCATTTTTACCAAAATTTAAGTGGAGGGGTCTAGGAGCTATAAGTGAAACAATCTCTGGTATATCTCCATAATCGATCCATTTAGGCACATAGTTTGAGAATCCGTGTATAATTTTTTTGGTATTAATTGCGGAATATGTAGGCATGCAGCAATTACCCAGCAAAGCCTTGAGCCGCGGCTCATGAGGTCCTACTAGCCAGGTGTGCGTTGACCCCATTGAGTGCCCGTAACACCCAATCCTTTCTTGGTCAACTTCCGATCTACTCACAAGAAAATCGACAGCTCGGCGCATATCTAAAATATTTTTCCATGCCATGGATTTTCCCTCTACAATGTATCTCAAAAATTCAAAGCGCTCATAGTTTCTATCCTTAATTTTCTTATCAGGGTCTTGGCGTTCCTCAAAACATAGTGAATCAGGGCAAAGAACTACATAACCCTCTTTAACAAAAGATACACCCGTATGATGCATGTCTGATCCAGCAAGGCCTGCCGGTTCACTTTTCCCTAAATGATACTCATCGTTGTGCTGATGCCAAAGCGTAATTCCAGGAGCAGGTTTGTCTTCATCTACTGTATCAGGCACCAGCAACAGAGCAGGAACCCTATCCGTTTCTTCAGATTGATAACTAAGAGATTCAATTCGATAACCCTCTTTAATGATTGTCTCTCCGTATAAAGTTTCAAGAGGGCGCGGCACTGGCCAAGGCCCTCCAAGACAATCAACTAGGCAAGCAAGCAAGTCAGTCCTATCCTCTGTCATCTTTTATAATTTATCAGAGAAAGAGGCAATGTCATGGTTCTTACTCAGCATTTGCGATACTTTTAATACACTGGATTTTATTCGAATAGACTAAATAGCTTCGATAAAATGGCAAAAAGTCTAAATCTTGCCTTAAGCCAAAGAAAGTTTGTGGATTTTAATTGAAGGACAACTTGGCAGAAAAATATTTAGGAGCTATAAGTATTATTCCATCAATTTATCAATGAATTTAGCTCATCATTTCAAATGCCAATCCCTTTTAATATTGGTGTTACTTTCAGGACTACTTTTTAGCTTAAAAGAGTCCAAGGCTCAACTCATAGTAGATATGAAGTTAAAGAAAACTAACTATCTATCTTATGAACCTATGGAAGCAACCGTAACAGTATCTAATAGGGCTGGTAATGATATTGTCCTTGGCGGACCTAAAGGTAGAGGCTGGATGACATTTGATGTGTACCGAGATGGACAACTCCTATCACCACGTTCTATTGGTGGAGGTTTTGAAACAATGCTATTGAAATCGGGCCGCAGCATTACAAAAAAAATAGATATTAACAAGCTATACCCGATCTCTGATTATGGAAGCTACACCATAAATGCATCCGTTTATTTTCCGCCACAAAGATCATACTTTAGCTCAAAGAAGAGCCGCGTAAACGTAACCGATGCTAGAGCATTCTGGAAACAATCATTCGGATTTTCAGAAGGAAGAAACAAGCTAGCAAACTTTAGACAATTTTCACTTCACGAACATAGAGATTCTGCAAATTCTGCATTGTACGTTCGTTTAAGAGAAACTAAGGGAACTAAAGTTTTTTGCACATTCTCTCTCGGCAGATACATCAATGTACGAAAGCCTCAAGCAACAATTGACTCACAAAATAGACTACACGTTATGCACATGATAAGCCCACGACTCTACTCTCATGCAAGAGTCAGCCCTAAAGGTGCATTCCTAGGAAATGAATATTACCGAGAAACTGCTGACACTAGGCCTTCCTTAGTCATCGACTCAGGAGGTTCTGTAAAAGTCGTT
>CABXDI010000097.1 GCA_902510815.1 uncultured Verrucomicrobiota bacterium
CAACGTCTTTATCACAATCAGAACAGTACAACATAACCAACTACCATCCCCTTTGGATATAATGAATTTTGTCTTTTGGAATTTTAATTTCTTTACGATTCTCTTCCAAGACTAAGAAATCATCATTCCAATCTATGAACCTACCCCTAAAATTTTCATCATTTGTTGTATAAACACGAATTCTTTCGTCATCACTGTAACTATATTTATCAAATTTAAAGTCGGGAATTATATGATTAAGATTCATCAAAGCTCCGACAGCCCAAGGCGAAATAAGCGCTAAGGACACAATACCAAAAATAACCCTTGTACGCTTACTAAAAAGCTCCCAACTACGATTAATTTTTACACCATAGGAAACAGACGGAACGACACATATAATTAACAAAAATACTAAAATAGCTATCGCCACATCATCATCTAAGCCGGTAACGTTTACAAAAAATGTAAGAGTTGCCACTATCAAAATAGTCAAAATGGATAAGTAACCAAGCCCTGCTAACAACCCAAAAAGCTTTGCAGTTTTCGTTGTCTTCTTTTTCTTCTCTTTTACCTCTTCACTCATAACCTAACAGGCGCGCGGGGTTCATGGGTTTATTTTTTTAGCTTCCATAGGGATTCAATGATAAATTTAAAAATTCCTATAATGAATATAACTGATTGTATTACGACCCCCATCAAACAAACGGAAATTCCTTTTTCAACAAAAGGCTCCGCTTTATACCAATTTTTACCACCATTCTCCACCTGCATGCAACCGCCCATAATTAGAATGAAACCGAGTAAAAAAACCCAACAACCACTCGTGCTCAATAAAAAATAAGGGGATACAATTTTCTTCTTAAAGTTTTGAAAAAATTGCCTCCAAAATTCAAAAAAATTCATTTTTATTAATAGCATTGCTAGTTATAAATCTCATAACCTAACAGGCGCGCGGGGTTCATGGGTTATTGTTCTGGATTGTCTAAAGTAAATCTATAAAACTTCTTACCGTCTTTAAGTGGAACAGTTTTTGAAACTATATCTCCTGTCTTTTCCCATGTCTTAAGGTCAGCACTTTCTTCTATCTCAAATGATAGCTTAACAGAATTATTATCTGGGCTTGCCTTTAGTGTTACTCCATTACCTCGCGCCTCTTGAGTTTCATCATCTGGATTATTCGCTGACAAGTTATTAATTGTTGAAATAGCTTCAGCAAGTTGAGTTATTAAGTCGCTTATTTGTTGTTCTCTAGGTAAGTCTACTAGCCCTAAAGCTCCATCTGTTAAGGCTCCAGATAAGTTAGCGCCCATTAAATTGGCTCCTGTCAATATAGCACCTGTTAAATCTGCATTACCTAAATTAGCACCTGTGAAATCAACGTTTGTAAGGTTAGCGTTTTTAAACTTTGCATCTCTAAGGTCAGTTAATACAAAGTTAGAGCCTGTCAGGTCAACTCCATTAGCACTCAAGCCAATCATTTCTGATCCTGAAAAGTTTGAATTTTTCAGATAATATTCAGACGGCAAAGTTCCTCTGCATCTGACATTCTTGCCAAAAATTGAATATCCAATAAGGTCATATCCATCAGGCATTATGATAGTACCTACTCTATTCAATCGTTCCGTAAAAATTCGAGAAAAGTTCGCTCCTGAAAAATCTGTCCCTTGACCCATTTTAGCTTCTTCCAAATTTGCATTTTCCAAATTTGCATTTTTAAAATTAGCCTCATATAATTGTGAGTTTTTTAAATTAGTATTCTTGAAATTAGCGCCTTCTGAATTAGCGCCTCTAAAATTAGAATCGTTTAAATAAGCGCCCGTTAAGTCAGCGCCTGTTAAGTCAGCATTTATAAAATTTGCACCCTGTAAATAAGCGCCTGATAAATTAGCACCAGACAAATCAGCATTCCCAAAATTCCTATTCTCATAAACCTCTCCATGAATTTCGAATTTACCAGTTTTGTAATTTCTTCCATTAGCCACATAAACCTCTTCCTCAATCCATACCCCTTGAGAAAAGGCAGATAAGCTAGTTAAAACGAACAACAGTAACGCAAGTAGTGTCGGCTTTTTCATAAGCTAATTATCTAACAAACGCAGTAAACATCAAGCTATCTGTTACACTGTTAGCACTACAATAACAGCACCTAACCAACCTTTTGCCTATTCGGCTTTCTATCCCAACAAGGATTAGCCCATTCCGAAAAGCTTCTCTTCTGACTTAGTTTTATCTCTTTTCTCCCCTGCAGGATCCTCGTTTAGCTTTGCAGTAAAACCCATTCCCCTATTAACAAACTTTCTCTTACCTTCGATGGTAACAAGTTTAACAGTTCCGTATTCATTTCGATCTGGTCTGTGAACTTCAAAACCCTCTAGCTTCCTCCAAAAGTTCATGAAGGATTTCGAGAAGCTCTTTGGGTTGTAGTAATCGTTAGAGGCTTTGTCTGTTGTCTTAGACTTGTAGTGTTTAATAGTTGTTTCTGTTCCCGAGGAATGACCGATAGCTTCCTGTACTAGATTTATATTGTGATCATACAAAGCTCTAAAGCTGTATGAAGCTACCATGTGTCTAAACTGGTTTCCTCTCCATTCAATACCGCACTCCTCACACCAAACCTTCATCCAATCACTTAACTTCTTACCACTGTAACCCCAGACCTTTCTCCCTCTGTACTTCTTCTTAACTTTGATTCCCTCGATTAATTCTGAGAGGCTGTAAGATGACTTACCCCACTCGAGATTCTTAAACATTTCCTTAGATTTAGAAGTAGGCTCAACAGGCTCAAAGTGCTTCATAAACCACTGAGAACTGAAGAGAAGCCCCTTAAGGACGTCTGGTATAGGGTAAGCGTGTGAAACGCCTGATTTCATGTGTTCTGAGGGAATATTGATCTCCATAGCGTCCCTCTCTTCAAACCTCATTTCCCCTGATTTACCAAACATATCAAAAGTTACTTCAGCTAACTCCTCGTTATGCATTCCTGTATAAGCCTTAATAAACATACCTAGAGACCTCCAAGGCTTCTCATGTTCCTTGATAGTGGCATGAGCAAATAGCTTAAATGATTCCTCAGGAGTGTATAATTCCTTCTTCTCTGACTGTTTGGGTTTGGGGTTAGATGGAATGTTATCAAAAGGAGTAGCGTTGATGATTCTTAGTTCTTTCTTGAAGAATCTTTCAAAGATCCATTGGGCATGATTCTGGAATCTAAAACCCACATCCTCTGATACATCTTTGACCAAACGCTTCCTCGTAGCGAGAATCATTTCTGTAGTGATTTCGTTGAGTGGTGTGTCCCATCCTTTTGGTAAGTCCTCTGCTAAGTAACTTGCAAACCTAACATAAGTAGTTCTTTGATTATGTTTGATCTTATTAACGAAACGATCACAAACCTGTAGTTGGTCGAATGCTTCCTTGAAAGTCATCTTGTTCTTACCTGCAGGAGATTGTTGTAGGTATAGGCTTACTGCGTCCACAATGTGCCGAGAATCGCTTACACCTGCTTGTAGCAACAATTCGTAGGCTTCAGTGGCACTATGAACTAACTCAACTGAATACTTATCAAAACGACCGCTACCAATAGCCTTTCTTTTCTTTAAAAAATTCTTTTTAACTTCGAGTGCTTCCTTCTTTGTCTTCCTCCATCCTCCAATAGATCTTGTCTTACCATCTATGTTGATTCTGAAAAGGTGTCCTCTGGACTTTACGGAGCTAATAAACCCTTCAGGGTCGGATATCTTAGGCATCGCGATTTAGACCATATAGCCGATACAAAACCGATACAATATAAAAACGCGGGATAACACAAAGATATACTCCTCACACCATATATACTATTTATAGTGAATAAGTTACGTAATGGTAGCAGGAGAGAGAATTGAACTCTCGACCCAAGGCTTATGAATCCTTTGCTCTACCACTGAGCTATCCTGCCAATCATTACTAAAAAGGGAGTGTACGAAACACAATTCAAGACACTGAATCCCTTATTCTAACTATTTAGCATATATTTATCTTGTTTTCAAGAAACTCAAATGAAGAGTATTCTTATTACCTTAAATCATTAAATGGAAAGCAATAAAGCAGCCGCCGTCGAAATTATCGGCAAGCTACAGGAGGAAGGCCATACTGCCTATCTGGCTGGAGGCTGCGTAAGGGATATGCTTAGAGGTGAAATTCCAAAAGATTATGACATTGCAACCAGCGCACTCCCTGAACAAATAACCACGATTTTCAGTAAAACGCGGGAGGTAGGAGTTCACTTTGGAGTTATTATTGTTATTAAAGACAATCAAGCCTTTGATGTTGCTACTTTCAGAAATGATGGATCCTACAAAGATGGAAGGCATCCTCAAGAAGTAACTTTCTCAACACCTGAAGAGGATACAGCTAGAAGAGATTTTACGGTCAATGGAATATTTTTTGATCCTATATCCCAAAAACACATCGATTTTGTGGATGGAATATCTGACATCAAAAAAAAGGTTATTCGTG
>CABXDI010000098.1 GCA_902510815.1 uncultured Verrucomicrobiota bacterium
GACCATTGCAGACGCGAGGAAAGAAGCTGAAAAAATAGGATATCCCGTCATGATTAAGGCATCCGCCGGAGGGGGCGGTAAAGGAATGAGACCATGCTTTAATGAGGCCAACTTGGAATCAAGTTTTCAAAATGCTAGAAATGAGGCTGAAAAAGCATTTGGTAATGGTGATGTCTATATCGAAAAACTAATTCTGAATCCACACCATATTGAATTTCAAATAGTAGCTGATTCTCACGGTAACGTCGTTCATCTCGGGGAAAGAGATTGCTCTCTTCAAAGGCGAAATCAAAAAATCATTGAAGAAGCCCCTTCACCGCTACTTAACAAAAATAAAAAGCTTAGAAAAAAAATGGGAGACGCCTCAGTGCGACTCGTTAAAGAGATTGGTTACGAAAACTGTGGAACCATTGAGTACTTAGTTGACGAAAGTGGTGGATTCTATTTCATGGAGATGAATACAAGAATTCAAGTCGAGCACCCCATCACAGAGGAAATTAATAGCTGCGACCTAATAAAGGAGCAGATAAGAATCGCAGCCGGAGAAAAACTTAGTGAGCACGTCCAAAACAGTGTGCCTCGTCAGCACTCAATTGAGTGCAGGATTAATGCTGAGGACCCATACAATAATTTTATGCCGAGCCCGGGAAAAATAGATTTCTGGTTCCAACCAGGAGGACGCGGGGTGAGAGTCGACACTCATGTTTACTCAGGTTATCAAGTTCCACCTTACTACGACTCAATGATAGCAAAACTCATTGTTACAGGTGCTACACGGGAAATCGCCATTGATCGGACACAGAGAGCCTTGAATGAATTTCTAATCGAAGGCATTAAAACGACTATTCCTTTTCAGGATGCCATTATCAAAAATTCAGATTTCCGGAGTGGAAATTATAATATTGGTTGGGTAGAAGAATTCCTTAACGACTTAAAGTAGTGAATCTTTATGCAATACTGGACCTCGGCTATGTGAGGGAAAGTGAAATTGTAAGCTGCACCAAATCCTTATGTAAAAGTGGAGTCTCTATGCTGCAGTTGAGAGCTAAATCCAAAACTCCGAAAGAAATACTGGAAATTGCCAAGCAAATAAAACCAATATGCAAAGACCTTGGAACACCTTTCATTATTAATGATTATCCTGAAATTGCAGGAGAAATCGAAGCGGATGGCGTTCATATCGGTCAGGAAGATGGTAAAATCAATGATGCTAAAAAAGCATCGGCGAACTGCCGAATAATTGGTCGTTCAACACATAACCTTGATCAAGTTAGGACAGCTAATAATGAAGGGGCTGATTATATTGGATTTGGTCCTCTTTACGCGACAAACACCAAACCTGGAAGACCAGCGATAGGCCTTAATGATATCACCCAAGCACATAAGGAATTTAAAGGTCCCATCTATTGTATTGGAGGAGTCAACGAACGTACAATAATTGACGTTATTAAAGCTGGTGCCAGAAATGTTGTTATCGTATCAGATCTCTTGCAAAGCAGTGACATTGTATATTATGTGTCCAAAATAAAATCATTAGCAAAGAAAACACTCGAAGAAATATCATGAAAGTTATTGTTGCAGGAACCATCGCCATCGACGACATCAAAACTCCTAAAGAAGAAAGAAAAGGATTAATGGGCGGTTCAGCATCATATGCTGCGATGTCTTCAAGCTTCTTCGCGCCAACAGAAATTGTAGGAATCATTGGAAAAGACTTTCCAGAGAATCATATTCAAACCCTAGAGAGCAGAGAAATATGTACAGAAGGCATCGAAAAGAGTGAGGGTGATAGTTTTTATTGGTCAGGTGAATATCATGAAAACATGGACAATAGAACCACCCATGATGTAGCCATCAACGTTCTCGAAGCATACGACCCTAAGCTTCCAGAGAAATATCAGGAGACTGAGGTCGTACTCCTCGCCAACATGAGCCCTCGCAACCAACTTGATGTTCTAAAGCAATGTCATGGTAAAAAATACTCAATTGCAGACACCATGGACATTTGGATAACAAATGAACGAGATGAACTATTAGAGCTCATGACAAAAATTGATCTTTTTGTCATCAATGAATCCGAAGCTCAGCTCCTCACAAAATCAAAAAATCTTATCATTGCTGGTAAAAAGATGATGGATCTAGGCCCGAAAAACGTTATCATCAAAACTGGTGAACACGGAGCCATGCTTTTCGGCAAAGGCGATCAAGAATTCTTCAGAACTGGAGCTTATCCTCTGGAAAGCGTCGAAGACCCAACGGGAGCAGGTGATTGTTTTGTCGGTGGAATTGCAGGCTACATCGCATCCATTGGACAGAATGACCCAAGCTTTAAGGACCTTAAGGCATCCATCGCTCGTGGCACCGTCATGGCAAGCTTCAACTGTGAATCATTCAGTGTTGAAGCTCTAATAAAGCTAGATAAAGAAAAGATTTCAGATCGTCTGGATAAATTTATCAACTACACATCTCTCTAATTATTTCTTGGCCCTCACAGTCTGTCCCTTGGCATTAATTTTGATTGAATAAAGCGACTTACGGGCAGTTATAAAAAGAGTGTCGTAATTTTCTCCTCCAAAACAAACGTTAGCAGGATGCTCTGGCACTGGAATTAAACCGATCTTCTTTCCATTAGCATCAAAAACATGAATGCCTCCACCGGCTGTCGTATAAATCCTTCCCTTCGTATCAACACACATCCCATCACATCGTATATCTATCTCAAAGGCTGGATCTCCAAGAAGCCCCTCCTCTAAAACGTTATAAGCACGAATCTTTCCAATTCTTCCAGAGTCTGCAATGTAGATTCTTTTTTCGTCAGGTGAAAAAGCAATGCCGTTCGGCATATCAAAGGTCTTGCATACCACACTTACGAAACCATCTTTTTTTAGTTTATAAACCCACTTACCCTCAACCTCAGCCTTTCTACCTCTTAAACCATAACTCGGGTCAGTAAACCATATCTCTCCATTACTGCGAACAGCCAAATCGTTAGGAGAATTAAATTTCTTACCTTCAAACCTATCAGCAATAACTTTTATAGATCCATCTGCTGAAGTTTTTATAATGTTTCTTCCAGCATGCTGGCAGGACAAAATATTACCATTTAAATCCATAAAATTTCCATTAGACTGCTCAACTTTTCTCCACACCTTCACCCCCTTAGCACTAGTCCACTCCATCTGTAAAGAATTTGGAATATCTGAAAAAACGAGTCTCTTTTCTTTCTTTATCCAAACTGGCCCCTCCGTAAACTTCATTCCAGTTCCTAACTGAGTCACTTTTTCACCTTGAATAGTAATCGATGAAATTCCAGCAAATACTGTATGTGTTGTAAAAATTAGCAATAAAAGAGGTATAATTTTCATTACAGAATAATGGTGAAAATTAATCCAAATGGCAAGCCAACACACTTGAGCTCAGCCAATATTAAGAGCATAGTATAATACCTCTAACTATCAAAATCCCTCCAATGAGATTATTCCAAAAAATTCTTACCTTAGTCCTACTTAGCTTGATACCTGTGCAAAGTGCAGAATATCCTCCTCCTCCAGGCGGTTGGGATTACATTTATAATGGCGATGAAATAAAAAACTCTTCCTCGGAAGCCTTAGACGGTACATGGGATCATAATAATAGTTCTGATCATTGGGACGGCACTCCACCAGAATCCGGAAACCCAGGTGGAGTTACTAGCATACCCATCAGTGGAGAGCCCGGAAATCGAGCCATTCAAATAATTGATGCGGTCACAAGTTCTGGAACCAATAACAACCGCAGATTAACACTGACACGTGACCTTGAAAAAAACGAGGGAGTTCCAAGAGATTTCATGGATGATGGTGCTACCTTTGCCTTTAGGCTCCGCCTTCCTACATCTGCACCTGATTTAGAAAGTGCTCCTAATGGTCTAAATCCACATAGTGGAGCTAAAGGAATAATCAACTTCAGAAGCAGTGAAGGGAGAATCGGTTTTGCATTCGGTATCACAGGCGAAGACTCAGCTTACGAAGAGAATGGAATGTTTATTAGTAACAGCTCCAGCACCATTTTTAAACCATTAGATCCAACGCAATGGAACGAATTTTGGGTTACTATCATAAAAAGCGAAAATGCCCCTGATAAATATGATCTCAAAATTTATATGAACGAAGCCACTGTGCCTAACTTTTCTGAATCTATTACTTTGGCACAAAGTAGTGATGAAATTTATCCATATATGTCAATGCAACTGTCTTCAACGTCGGATACAGGAGCTGTAGAAATAGATTATATTTCCTATAAGGATGGAGTCTTCT
>CABXDI010000099.1 GCA_902510815.1 uncultured Verrucomicrobiota bacterium
ATAAGCCGGCAGTTCCTAATAGTAATCAACCAGTAACGGTTTCTGCGCTCGTATCGGGTGAAACGGATTCCGTTAAACTCGTTTATCGACAAGATTCTTCAAACAATGATCGTGAATGGAAAAGTGTTAATATGAATGACTCTGGTTCAGGAGGAGATTCTCAAGCTAGAGATGGAATTTGGTCAGCGCAAATTCTTGATCAAGGGGTAGATAACAGAATTGTTCAATTTTATATATCGGCTACCTCCAATGGAGAAGAGATAACACTTCCTAGCAGGGCACCCGAAATCCCAGCTATGTATGTCGTCGACAATGATGAAATTAATACCGATGTCACGAGTTACCGTTGGGTGGTCTCTGAATACGATCGGCGCTCATTGACCAGTGGAAGTAGTGCCGCTTGGGATTGGAAATTTCCTAACCTTTCCAACAGCTACAAAAAAATGACCCTAATCGTTGATGAAACAGAAATATTCTATAACTGCCAGATCAGGCCATCGGGTAGCCCATGGCACGCCGGGGATCGTAGCAATTTCACTAAACGTGGAAAATTCAAATTGCCTCGTGATAAACGTCTCCGAGGTTTATCAAAACTTTCTTGGGATAATACACCTGCAGCAGAAGGAGCGGGTAATTTATTCAATAACAAAGTTCCTAGATACATTTTGTATTTAATGGGTCATGCAGTAAACGAAAACGAATTTTGCACAATTATTGAAAACGGTGGACGATCACGTAATTCAATTGAACTTTTTGAACCGATTGGAAATGATTTTCTTGAGAGAAATTATGGAGATAATGGCCCTCAAGGTGACCTCTATCGAGTGGATGATGTTTTCTTTTTTGATGACAATTATAGTAAAGATCAAATCACTAGTCGGTATTGGTGGTATGCCGGTGATGATTGGCCGGGACCTGGTAGATATCATAGCCAATGGCTATTAAGATCAAAAGAAACAGAGTATGATTATACAGCTCTAATAAATTTACTGAAGACTGTTAAGAACAGTAATGGTTACACTGAAAGTGAGATTAACCGGTTAGTTGATGCACAAAGAATATGCATGATGGCAGCAGTCAGAGGATATATTGGCGATTGGGATACTTTTTTACTTCGCCGGCCTAAAAACTCATTTTTTTACAAGGGACCAGACGATGGCAAATTTCATTTCTTGTTCCATGACTCCGACCTAGCCTTCCAAAATCCCTCTGAAATGATTTCAAGCGGAGGGTCCGAATTTTCAGCTTGGTTAAGAAAACCCTATAACAGAAGAATCTTCCGTTATTACTTAACTGAAATACTCGATAAGTTTCAGGCAAATGGACCGCGTGTAGGTGCCTGGTTTGATTGTGAACAAGCTGTTTCGGACACATATAGCCCCAACCAAAGAAAATACACTAGTTGGGATAGCGGAAGACGTAATCGAATTCTAAGTGAACTGTCAAACGGTCACACTAGGGATTTTGATATAGATAATATTACAAACACAACAGAAGATACTATCACTGTCACTGGTGAGGCAGGCTATAGAGTGTGGAGCGTTTCATTGGATAACCACCCTGAAAGTAAATTTAGTTGGGTAGATGAAACAAATTGGCAAATAGAAGGTATACGACTTAAAAGTGGCAGTAATTCACTCAATTTTGTAGCATTAGATGACGATGGTAACCCAGCTGAAGGGGCAGAAAAAGGATCATTAAATGTAAATAAAACCAATAATGCGGCACCTTTCATTGTAATTGATTCAGACCCTGCTTCTGGAAATTTGGCTTTAGCACAAACATTAACTCTAGATGCTTCAAATTCTTATGACCCTGAAGGCAGTGAACTGAATTTCAAATGGGATACTTCTTCAGAGAATGCGATTATTACTTCAAGTAATGGTATTGCAGTAGCAAGTTTTTCGACTCCTGGCCTATATCAAATCTCGCTAGAAGTTAGTGATGTAAGTAATAATAAGTCTTACTATTCTAAGGAGGTTTCAGTATTTTCACCGGGTGGTTTTTCTAGCTTCAATGTTCCTTATCTTGATTCATTTTTAGAAGAACATAAGGTCGAATCAAAGGATAATTATTCTCCAGGGCCTTACTGGTCATTGGGTGAAACTGATGGGAAACTTGTTATTCAAATGCCGGATGACAAGTCTTATCCTCTGGGTCTTCCTCCAGGAATTTCGGAGTCAAAAGACTACATTTCTTTGGATCAATCATGGAGGTATAATGATGATAATATCGATTTCATTGCGGACTTTGCTAAGCCATCTTTTGACGACTCAAACTGGAACATTGGTAAAGGAATGTTTGGTAAAGACAGTGGTACAATTCCAGAACCGGGAATCAATACTCCACTAAGAAATGATTCAGCGGGCGATTTAGTAACTTACTACTTTAGAACAGAATTTGATTTTGCAGATGATCCAGTAGGATCTGAAATTGATATAAGTGCTGTCATTGATGACGGAGCGCGTTTTTGGTTGAATGGTATAGAGTTAGATCGCGTTCGTTTACCTAGTGGTACAATAGAACATGGAACAGGAGCTAGTGGAAACACTGCTGCACGAGATGAAAAGCAATCTCGACCTGTTGGTGTTTTTGATGGAACTGGAAAATTAATTACTGGTAAGAATATTCTAGCTGTTGATCTTCATAATAGGACAGCCCGAAGTTCTGATTATCTTTTTGCTGCTGAGCTCAGTGTAACCGCTCAACCGATTACGGAGGGTGGAAACTTAGACGGAACCACCCATCCTTGGATTCGTCGTGACTTACCTAAATCTACTGATTGGTCTCTGCAAACCGATTTGGAGCTATTAAATATGCAATTTGGTGAATTTATGGCAGGTCTAATTGTTGAAATTGAAGAAAATAACGAACTTGCGCGTTATGCCTTTGGGTATAAAAACGGTAAATCGCTTGCCGTAGTTAAAGTCACTTCGTCTGGAAGTGCCGGAACCATACATGAAACCCCTTTTTCAGATTCCGATGATGTCGTTATTAGAATTAGGCGCTCTCAGAATCGTTTGATTTTCGAACATTCTTTGACTTCTGGTTCTTGGACTAACATACACTCTATGGATTTTGATTCTAGTTTTGTTGCTGGTGATGGAGGGCTTTTTGTAAGCACCGACGAAGCGAAAGCTTTAAGGGTTTCTTTTGACTACCTTATGCTATCATCGGACGATTCTTCGTCATCCACTAATGAAGACATTATCGTATCTGAAATAATGTATAATCCTTTAGGAGGATCCGCATATGAATTCATTGAGCTCCACAATAGGGGTAATGCTAACATAAATTTGAATGATTATTCTTTTGCTCAGGGACAACCAGTGGAAGAATTTTTATTCCCAGATGTAACTATCAATTCTGGTGATTATTTATTGTTAGTTGCTAACCGTGCTTCTTTTTTAGAACGATATGGGCTTGGGCTTGATTCTAAAATTATTGGTGTTTGGTCCAGCGGGAAATTAAACAACAATGGAGAAGAAATTAGATTCTTGGATTCAGCGGGCAATGTGGTATTAAACTTCGCTTATAACGATAATGATTCCTGGCCAGCGTTGCCTGACAGTGAAGGTTATTCTTTGTCCTTCAATAATACTAATTCTGTAAATACTAGTGATGGCGCACTTTGGGCTGCAAGTTCTATCGTTGGTGGCACTCCTGGGCGCGGAGAAGCTGTAAATGAAGCGTTTTCTAGTTGGATGACTTTACGAAACGAAAATAACCCTTTAGCCGTAAAGGATGGTGAACTGTTCAACAATTTACTTACTTATGCCTTTGGTTTGGATCTCAGTGAAGAAAATGCAACTGAGAATATGCCTAAAGCTGTATTAAATTTGTTAAATGATAATCGTTTTCTTGGTATCAATTATCAAAAGCGTTCAAATATTCCTGGAGTAAATTTTGTTGTCGAGTTTAGTGAGGATTTACAAACTTGGTCTGTGGCATCTGAGGAAAGTCTTATTATTTCCGAAAATCCCATTAATGATAATTTAGTTAATGTTTCAGCCCAGCTAACTGATAATTTAACTCAAAATCCTTCAAGATTTATGAGAATCAGGGTCAATATTGAATAAATTTTTACTTTGGTTAAAGACCCTCATTGACTCCCAGCTATGATTGGGTAGCTTTTATGGCGTCTCTCGAAGGTGAATGGTTTTCATAAATTTGTTTTTCTCTTCTCCTGCGCGAGAAAGTTTGCTGAAGATTTAGATGGTGACCGTAGCT
>CABXDI010000100.1 GCA_902510815.1 uncultured Verrucomicrobiota bacterium
AGAGATGGAAAGAAGGCACCATGGAAGATTTACTTTTAGAAGTGATCCATCCTATGACAGGGAGGAGTTAAAGATTTCCTGTAAGACGAGTGGTAAAGTCTTCAGCTAATTCTTTAACGACGCCTTAAAATCCTTAAAAAGAGAGTCAATAAAGCAATCAGACCTAAGCTGATGGAAAAAGTATCTCCAAACCTTGAATAAATTGTAATCTTTGGTGTTTTATTAATTCTTATTGTTTCAGGTAAGGTGTCAGTTAGGTAGGTATTTGATCGTTTTGTTCCATATATTAACCTTTCGCCCCCTTGATGGCCTGAATGTCGATCATATAAGCTCCCGCAATCGTCGATCAAGCATGACATTCCGGTGTTGGCGCATCTGATCATAGGTCTTCTTAATTCTATGCACCTAAATATTGCATTAACCAAATGCTGTTCAGAGGCTGCACTTTGCTTGAACCATCCGTCATTAGTGACGTTCACAATTAACTGAGGGTATTTGGTTACAAATTTCCTTGCAAGATTTCCGAATGTATCCTCAAAGCAAACAAGTGGTATAATTTGGTATGGTTCTGGGAGGGACATATCTAAGGGGGTATGTTGATTGCCTGGTTGAAAGTCCACACCTAAAGCATCGGCAGCTATTTTTTCGATGAAAGGGATAGATTTTCTGAAAGGTACATATTCGCCGAAGGGTACTAAATGTGTCTTTCTATAAGAGCTGTAATTTTGTGTGCTTTGCCTTAATTTAATAATGGAGTTGTAGATGCCTTCTTGAGGGATGCGCTCATTAAGGCCTAAGACAAGTTCATAGTCATCTAAGGATAGTATTCTATTAAGGTATGCTTGAGTTTCTCTGTCGTGTAGAGAATAAGGAAGAGAGCTTTCTGGCCAAACTACTAGATCAAAATTAGCATTATCTAATTTTAAGTAAGGGGAGGTCATATTCCAATATCTATCATAGATTTTTTTAGCGGATTCTGGATTCCATTTTTCATCTTGATTAACTCCAGCTTGGACAAGAAGGGTTCGTATTTCTATTTCTTTTTTTGGCAATTCTGTTAATCGATGGCTACCATAGAAAAAAAGGATCATTATGACAGTGACGCCTATTATGAAGTCGGGATGAGCCTTTAATGCTGAATTTTTAATTTCGTTAGGAACTCTTAATAACAAGGAAGAAATGATTGTTGAGGAAAATATTAAAATAAATGAAATGCCAGTGACGCCAATGATGTCAGCGATTTGAATCATCACAAGATCGTTTACTAATCCTACCCCTAGGCCGTTCCATGGGAAACCTGTCAACATCCAACCTCTTATCCATTCTAGTCCACACCAAGCGGAACCATTTAAAAATGCCGCCTTTAAACTAATAAATGAATTGGACGTGCTTGTTGGTGAGTTCTCATGTTTAGCAATGCCAATTGTGGCAGCAAATCCGCTCCAAATTGCGAAATAGCCCGCCAAGAAAATTGAAAGTAAGATGCATGCTGCAAAATGTATGTGGTGTAACCATGACAGGTTGATGAGGAAGAAAGTTAGCCCAGAGAGATAACCCAACCCAAAGCCATGAATGAACCTGCGCTTTTCAGACTTTAAAGTCCACAGTGCACATAGTAAGGGAACAGGCCAAATCCAAATAAGTGCACCAATGTTAAATTTTGGATAGCAAAATGCCAATAATACTCCAGAAATTAAAGCAGCGATTATTCGCCATATATTGATTATCTTTTTCAGCTTATTCCAATTTTCTTATTACTCTAACCTACTATCCATGTCTTTTTGGATCCAATCCCATAATGAGGAAATGTTATTATTGGTCGTCTCTTTGGCATCTTCTAAATTAGTTGCGCTAATTTCTTTTGGTGAGCAATATCCGAACAGGTAGAACTTAATCTTTGGTTCTGTTCCTGATGGTCTTATGGCAAAATGGCGGCCATCCTCTAAGTAGATGAATATCATGTTTTCTTTTGGTATTGAATCACCTTCAATGTCGACAATTGTTTCTTTTGCAAAGTTAATTATTTTAGTAACTTTCGATGAGTGGCACTCAGTTGGTGGATCCTCAGAATAAGATTTAACAAGTTTTTGGATTAGTTTGGCCCCGTCGGCTCCCTCAAGAGTTTTGCTTTTATTGATTTCAATAAAGTAACCAAATTCTTTATATATATCGTCAAGTAATTCGATTAAGGTTTTTCCAATTGATTTGGCATAGGCTGCAGTTTCTGCAAAGAGAACAACTGCCCCATTGCCATCTTTGTCTCTTGTAAAATCGCATGCTAGGTAACCATAACTTTCTTCACCGCCGAATATCATGAATGTTCCGTTGACTAGTTGAACGTCTCTAGCTTCTTTGACACTTAAGCTTTTATAATTTTCTAAAATACCTTGAGGAAGGTTGTTTTCGTATTTAGATAGTTTCTGGCTAATATACTTAAATCCAGTTAACGTATTTATAATATTGACGCCAAATTTTTCAGCTATTGCTTGCTGTAAACCTGTCGTTACAAACGTTTTTATAACAATTGCATTTTTAGCATTGTCTGAATTTAATATTTCTAAAGAGAATAATGTTTTTATTCTGTAATATAAAAGGAGTGATCCGATCTGATTACCGGTAAGCAATTCCAATCTTCCTGAAGCCCCTTTGACGGCAACACCCATTCTATCGCAATCAGGGTCGGTTCCTATGACAATTTCAGCTCCTTTTTCTTTAGCTAAATCTATTGCCATTTTCAAAGATGCTCCATTCTCAGGATTAGGTGAGTCCACGGTCGGAAATCTCCCATCAGGAGAATCCTGCTCTTTAACCGTTTCGCATTCAAATCCAAGTTCCTTTAACAGTAAAGGAGCGTGTACACCGCCAGTGCCATGTAATGAAGTGAAGACTATTTTTAAAGAATTATTTTCTTTAATTACATTTGGGCAAAGAATTAAAGATTTAACTCTATTTAAGTATTCATTTTCGATATGTTGAGGTACTGGCTTGACAGTGCCTTGATCAGAAATATTTAGAGGTTTGTAGCTTTCAGTGAGGATTTTGTTTACGCGTGTAATTATACCATCGGTATGTGGGGGTATGATTGCTGCGCCGTCTGAGAAATTGACTTTGTATCCATTGTCATGGTAAGGATTATGACTTGCTGTAATCATTATTCCTGCATGGCAGTTTAAGTTTCTCACAGCAAAAGACATAACTGGTGTGGCTTTATGGGATTCAAAAAGGAAAACGTCGGCTCCTAATTCTGATGCAACTTTTGAACAAAGTTCGGCAAAATCTTTGGAAAAATGTCTTGTGTCATAACAAAAAACTAATCTGATTTTTTCATTTTTTGATGAATTTTTTAACCAATCCTGAAGGTAAAATACTAGCCCCATCGTCGCCCTTGAAACATTGAAAGTGTTCATCATGTTGGTGCCAACGCAGGTGTGTTCGGGGCGTTCGTTTGGACCGCCTTTACCTTGTTCAGATGTTGTTATATTTCGGCCAATCGTTCTGCCTCGAAGCCCACCTGTGCCAAATGACAATTTTTTGTAGAATCTATCGTTAAGCTCTTCCCATAGTTTTTGATCGCACAACTCTTTTATGACGTTAATATATAAGGGTAGAGGATTGGCATGAATGAACTCATTTATATTAATCGAAGCGCTTTCAAGAATTTTTCCTTCTGATCTCGCGTTTTCAATAATTGATAATAGTTCCTTCATTACGTTCACTCTATATCTATATATTTTGTATAATCTAATAAAATCTGCCTTTTTAAAACGACAAGAGTATATTTCGGCTGGAACCGATTCATACCGATTGTTCGATGGTATTGGTGATGGAGTGGAGGGTTTTTACATCGATAATTTTGCAGGTCATTTTCTTGTTTCATATCTAAATGATAAACCTAGGGTTCCTATTAGCTTTAATTTGGATGAAAAAAGCATTTGGCTTAAGGAGTTAAATCAAGATCATAAATCTCCGCCAATATGTTT
>CABXDI010000101.1 GCA_902510815.1 uncultured Verrucomicrobiota bacterium
CCTCTTCAAAATGATGAAATGAGCGAATTAAAAAAAATTCGTTTTAGAACTATTGGAGATGCGACTTGTACGGGTGCGGTGGAATCGGATGCGGTTACGCTATCTCAAATAATAGCTGAAGTTGCTGCTGCTCATCAGACAGAAAGAGGAACTAGATCTGATGATCGAAGGACAGAAACGGCCATGGAAGATAGAAAAAAAGAGGGATATTTTTAGTAATAGGGTGACTTCATAGCGATGATTTAAATGGAAGCCGAATATACAGAAGAAAATGATTATGCTGAAATGGACCTTTTGAGGTTCACAACGGCAGGCTCTGTTGATGATGGAAAATCGACACTGATTGGTCGTTTGCTTTACGATTCAAAAAATATTTTTGAGGATCAAATTGAAGCCGTTGAAGAATCTTCAAGAAGGAGAGGAGATGAGAATATAAATCTTGCGCTCTTGACCGACGGGCTTAAGGCTGAACGGGAGCAGGGCATAACAATTGATGTTGCCTATCGATATTTTGCTACTCCGAAAAGGAAGTTCATTATTGCTGATACCCCTGGCCATATTCAGTACACGCGGAATATGGTGACTGGAGCTTCAACTGCAAATTTGGCAATTATTTTGGTTGATGCACGTAAAGGAATTGTTGAGCAGACTTGTCGTCACGCCTTTATTGCCAATCTTCTAAGGATTCAACATGTTATTGTAGCCATTAACAAGATGGACTTAGTTGAGTACAGTGAATCTGTATATGAGACAATAGTAGAAAATTTCAAGTCGTTCTCTTCGAGGTTAGATAATTTTATAGATGTTTCTTTTATTCCAATCAGTGCGTTGCATGGAGATAATGTGGTAAATAGGTCAGAAAATATGTCATGGTATCCTGGTTCGACTCTTTTATATCAACTTGAATCAGTTTACATCGGTTCCGATCAAAATCACGTGCAGGCAAGGTTTCCGGTTCAATGGGTTATAAGGCCACATTCGGATCAATATCATGATTTTCGAGGTTATGCAGGCAGAGTGGCTGGAGGAGTTTTCAAGCCTGGAGATGAAGTTCAGATTTTGCCTTCAGGTTTTGCATCTGAAATTGAGTCAATTCATACAGCGGATGGCACAATCGATGAAGCGTTTGCACCTCTATCTTGTTCCTTTCTATTAAAAGAGAATATTGATGTCAGCCGCGGTGATATGATCGTGAAGGTTAACAATCCGCCAGACAGGGGGCAAGATATTGAAGCGATGTTGTGTTGGTTTTCGGAGAAGAAAATGATTTTACGAGGTAAGTACTCGCTGCGCCATACGACGAATGAGGTGAAAGCTATTGTAAGTAGTTTACAATATAAAATAAATATTAATACTTTGAGAAAGATTGAGGACGAAGCTGAGTTTGGGATGAATGAAATTGGACGAGTTGCAATAAGAACTTCTGCGCCTATTTATTATGATTCATATAAAAATAATCGCACAACCGGCAGCTTCATACTTGTGGATGATGTGACAAATGAGACAGTTGCCGCCGGAATGATTGTTTGATTAATATCTTGAATTCATTTTTTTTGGTCAAATTCTTCTATTTAATGCGACTTATTATATATTTAGGGATTTGGTTTAATGAGACGGGTTGCACTTGTCTCTATTAGTTGCCAAAATGGTGCATGCCTAACGGATTAAAAATACACATTGCTTCTATATTTGCTTTGGCTCTTTTTTCAGCTGATGCAGTCGGCGAGGAGAAGAAAGAAAAAGTTAAACCCGCGCCAGGACATTCCCATGTTGGTGAATCTTTTGATGAAGGTCCAAGGCAATCTGCGATTAAAGTTGATGGTACCGGAGATGTGCATTTTCCAATTACTACGAATTGGTCAAGAGGTCAGCAAATGTTTGACCAGGGAATGGGTCAATTACATGGGTTCTGGTATTATGAAGCTGAGCGTACTTTTCGGCAGATAGCTGCTGAGGATCCAGATTGCGCGATGGCTTATTGGGGTATGTCTATGGCAAATTGGGAAAACTCTAAAAGGTCAAAGGGGTTCATTGCTAAGGCTTTTGAATTAAAAGATAAAGTTACAGAAAGAGAGAAGTTATATATTTCTGCGCAACAAGCTTTCCTAGCTGATGAGCCTAAGGATGTTAAAAAGAGAAGGCAAAAACTTATTGAAGATATTGAAAATATTATTCATGAGTATCCCAAAGATGTTGAAGCAAAAGCTATTTTGGTTGTTAGGCTATGGCAATTTAGTCACCGAGGAATTCCTATTGGAAGTAGGGAATCAGTAGATGCATTGATGCAGCAAATTTTTAAGGATAACCCGCTGCACCCTGCGCACCATTTTAGAATTCATTTATGGGATGGTAAGAAGCCGTCTAGAGCATTGTCTTCTGCGGCCGTCCTTCATCAAACAGCTCCTTCTATTGCTCACATGTGGCATATGTCAGGGCACATCTATGATAAGTTAAAGCGTTATCCAGAGTCTGCTTACCATCAGGAAGCATCAGCTAGGATTGATCACAGTAAACAGTCTGAATTCCAAGTTTTACCAGATAAGATTCATAATTATGCACACAATAACGAGTGGCTTGTTCGTAATTGGAATCATATAGGTAGGGTCGATGATGCAATTACCATGTCTAAGGGGCTTATCGATAACCCTCAACACCCTAAGCTGAATCATTATGGCAAAGGTTATTCGTCATCGGCTTTTGGTAGAAAAAGATTGATTGAAACCTTGGAAAGATATGAAAAGTGGGAGCAGATATTAGAGCTATCCAAGACTCATTATCTTGAGCCTACGAATAATGAGAAGCTTCAGTCGGAACTGATGTTAGTTATTGCAAGATCGCACTTTGAAATGGGGGATGAGAATTCTTTGAATAATGTTTTAAATAAGATCATTGAAAGAGTTTCAAGTGCCGAAAAAGTAAAGAAAGAGAAGAAAGAAGAGGCAAAAAATAAGGCTGAAAAAGAGAAAAAAAATAAGGAAGAGACTGAGAAGCTGGTCAAGGAAGCTGGTCGTTCAAGCGAGGATAAGCTAAAGTATTTGAGGCCTATGCGTGATGAGCTTGAGGTGTATCGTGATCTATTATCTGGTACTAAATTAAACGAGGATCTAGCTAAAAAAGTTAAAAGAAAAAAGACAGCTTTAGCAATGCTTCACCTTAAGTATGGAGACAAAGATAAAGCAAAAGAAATTTCTCTTCAGGCAGTCAATGAAGGAGCTAAAAAGGTTTTGCCGCTAGCTATATATGTTCATGTTTTAGAAATGACCGGTGACCAAGATGAGGCTGCTAAGCAGTTTGCAATTCTTGAAAAAAATTCAGCTCAGATAGATATAGGTGCTATTCCTTTTGCTCGTCTCCTACCAGTTGCTAAGCGCCTGGGTAAGCCTGAAGACTGGAGAACAAAAGAAACTTGGAGAGGAAAAGATTTTGGTGAAAAAAAACCTACTGACCTTAATCATTTGGGGCCACTCGTTTATCAGCCTCCAGTTGCTCCAGATTTTGATATATTATGTGAGGATGGCTCTCGATCTTCCCTGTCCTCTTTTTCCGGAAGGCCAGTTTTATTGGTATTTTACCTTGGTCACAATTGTGAGCACTGTGTAGAACAGCTCAATAACCTTGCTCCAGTTGCTAAAGAATTTGAAAGTGCAGGGATTGAGATTGTTGCTATCGGTCCAGAGGAGCTTGCCGAGCTTGCGAAAGCTCATAATTTATGCTCTTCCGGAGAGGAAAGGTTTCCCTTTAAATTGTATTCAGACCTAGAGTCTGCTTCTTTTAAAGATTATCGTTCCTATGACGATTTTGAAGGTATGCCTTTACATGGTGTTTTTCTAATAGATGAGTCTTCAAAGCTTAGGTGGATGGATGTTGGTCCTGAGCCTTTTCAGGATATTAAGTT
>CABXDI010000102.1 GCA_902510815.1 uncultured Verrucomicrobiota bacterium
GTTGACCGACTGAAACTATGGGTGTTTTCTGTGATAATCGTGTAATGGCAATGTTTTCATTAGGTTTTTTTCCTACCAGAGTGATTATTGTATTAATGGTTTCTTTATTTTGATCAAGGACTCTGGTGATAGATTCAAATTGATTCCAAGCGGATGCTTCTCCATCAGTAATTATGATCAATTCTTTTTGCGTTGAAGGGTTGTTATTTAGAGAAGCTATAGCTGATTGGATAGCGGGTAAAAGGTCACTTCCTCGGTCAGAACTTTTAGCATTTGATAGTGAATTTTGTACTCGTTCAATATCATGAGAAGGTTCTTTTATTCCTGTTCCAACTGAGTTTGCGGCAAATAGAATAGAGGAGGCAGAACCTCTTGGTATAGATCTTAAAGCTTGTTCTGCAGTTTTTTTAGCAACATCAAAACGGGTGATCTGTGAACCTTGATCAGTTCTTTGCATGCTAGCTGATGAGTCGACTATCACAGAGGCAGTTATCGTTGAGCCTAGGCCTGAAGATTTAAGCCAATCTGTAGCGGGCCTTGAAAGAGCCAAGACTATTAGTGCTACTATTGCTAGTCTTAGTAATAATAGAATCCAATCCTCAACTTTCATTCTTCTTTGGTTCCGCTCCAAGCTGACTTGAAGGAAACGCATTGCGGCCCACTTAACTCTTTTAAACCTTCGTCTATTGAGGAGATGTACAATGATGGGAATGGCCAGAGCAGCGGCCCCCATTAATAGTGCTGGATTTAGAAAAGACATCAATTACTTAGCGGCCGTTTCTCTACGGAAAGTTAAATAAGATCCTAAGACCTCCTCTAAAGGTTTTGATGTATTGCACTCAACGAAGTGGCAGGAGTTTTTGCTAAATCCATCGCGTAGTTTATTTTGAAACTCACGAAACTCATTGAGATAACTTTTTCTGATTTCAGTGGGTCTAGTCTTAAGATTGGGGATCTCTTCTAGCCCCTCAAATTCTACTAGTCCATTGAAAGGGAAAGTAATTTCATCATCGTCCAAAATTTGAAGTCCTATGACTTCGTGACCAACAAATCTTAAATGTTGAACCGATTCTAAAACAGAATCTTCATTATCGAAAAAATCACTAATAACAATAACAATACCCTTCCGTTGTGCTTGGTTAGCAACCGAATGTAATTGGCCGGAAAGATCAGTTCCTCCAGAAGGGGAAAAGTGAACGAGTTTTTCTAAGATGTTAAATAAATGGTTTTGGGTATTTCCTCTGGGGAGTTCTTCTATCGTGGAATCGCCAAAAAGAGAAAGAGATACAGCGTCTCTCTGTTTGATGATCATGAATGAGAGGCAAGCTGCAGCGAGTTTTGCGTATTCTAATTTAGTAAGGTCGCCAGATCCATATTGCATTGATTCACTCCCATCAACAAGAATGTGTGCTACGAAGTTAGTCTCCTGCTCATATTGTTTAATATAGTATCTATCAGTTTTTCCTAAAACTTTCCAATCTACATGCCTAACATCATCTCCAGGTGAATATTCTCTGTGTTGAGAAAATTCAATAGCGAAACCCCTGTAAGGTGATTTGTGTTCACCTGCCATATATCCTTCCACAATGAATCTGGCTGCAATACCAAGCTTGTCAGCTCTGGCAAGAGTTTTAGCATCTAGTAGTTCTATGGATTCGTTGTTCAATTTTTGAACTTCTGGGATACTGAGTTGATCAAGTTTTTCTTAATCTATTCTAATTACCTATTAATGTTGAGGTATGGCTTCGATAATTTTGGCAGTTATGGCATCTGAATCAAGGCCTTCACTTTGAGCTGCAAAATTTGGGATAAGTCTGTGACGGAAAATGGGTGGTGCGACAGCTGCGATATCACTGCAACCTACGTGGTTTTTTCCATTGAGGAGGGCATGAGCTTTAGCAGCGAGTATTAGAGACAGTCCAGCTCTAGGTCCAGCTCCCCATCCTAACCATTTTTTGCAAATATCTAAAGCATCATCTGCTCCTGGGCGAGTGACTCTGACAAGCTTTTCAGCATAGCGCATGACATGCTCTGAGACTTGAACCGATCTTACTGTATTTTGTATTTCAAGTATATCGCTACCTGATAGAGCTGGTTCCGGCTTAGAAATATTTGTTCCTGTGTAAGCTTGCATGATCTCAAACTCCTCTTCTTCTGTCGGGTATTCGACTTTGATCATGAACATGAATCTGTCTAATTGAGCTTCAGGCAGTGGGTAGGTGCCTTCTTGCTCGATAGGGTTTTGAGTCGCCAGTACAAAGAATGGATCGGGTAATGCATGATCTTCACCTCCAATTGAAACTTTTCTCTCCTGCATAGACTCTAGCATAGCTGCTTGGGTTTTTGGCGGGGTCCTGTTAATTTCGTCAGCAAGAATTATATTTGAAAATATGGGGCCTGGTAGAAATTTGAACTGCCTCTCATTTGTTGTTGGGTCTGAATAAATAACTTCAGTACCCGTGATATCCGAAGGCATGAGGTCTGGAGTGAATTGGATCCTTTTATAACCAAGATCTAAGGACTCTGCTAGGCTTGAAATTAATAAGGTTTTGGCCAGTCCAGGTACACCAACTAATAAAGCATGATTCCTGGTGAATATTGCAATCAAAACCTGGTTGATGACATCGTCTTGACCAATAATGACTTTTTTTAGTTCCTTTTTTACTCTTTCTGCGGAGCTTTGGATTTTGTCCACAGCTGAGGATTCTATAGATTCATTAGACATAAGATAAAGGTGGGACTCTTGGATTCCCTAATAGGTGATTTTTAACTAGAGTAATTGATTATCAGGACGTCATTCATCCTGCAAGTGCAATTGCTCTACAAATAACTCAACTTCTTAGTCTTATCTTACGTACTTAGATGTATTAAGATGAATTTAGTTAAGAAAAGATGACGCGAGAAGGCCCTTTTTAACTGAATTATTCATTATTATCGGTTGATAGAAATGGATATTAGACAAAGGGTTAAAACGACAAAATAAGAGCTATTTAATCGAATATGGATTTGAATAAGAGGTATCACGATTTAGACGCGCTTAGAGCTTTTGCTATGTTGCTTGGAATCGCGCTTCATGCATTTTGTTCTTTTTTTCCATTACCAATTTGGCCTGCTCAGGATGCTTATAAGCCTGAGATTAATATGCCTGAAATGTACGTTCAGTTTTTTGGAAACTTAGGATATGAGGTTGCCAGTTCATTTAATCCTTTTTGGGTAGGGCTTACTGCTATTCATGGGTTTCGTATGCAACTCTTCTTTCTCATTAGTGGTTTTTTTACTGCTATGCTTATTCGTAAGAGAGGGCTTAAGAAATTATTTAATCATAGATTCAAAAGAATATTTTTGCCTTTGATTATATCTCTTCCGATCATTTGGGTGAGTATAATTCCTGCCGCAATTTATGGAGGTGTAAAAAAGGAACAAGTTAGATCGATTTTGAAAAATGATAAAAGTTTGAATAATATTTTTGACGCTGCTCAATCAGGAGATTTAGAACAGATAAAAAAAATAATTAATGAGGATGCGGCATCAATCAATAAACAATCCCTTGACGGTGCGACTCCACTAATAACTGCATGCATGTTTGGTCAAAGTGAAGCAGTTAGTTTACTTATTTCCGTAGGAGCTGAATTGGATAAAAAAAATATTGAAGGTTCGACGGCAATGTCTGTTGCGGTGTTTTTTGGATATCCAGAAATTGTTTCCAATCTCATCGATGCAGGAGCTGATCTAAATATCAAATCCAAAGATGGATCCACTCCTCTTGATATTGCTAGTGCTCCATGGAAAGACATTAAGCCTTTCTACGATATGGTGGGTTCAATGATGGAGGGACTTGAAATGGATTATAATCGCATTCAATCAGTCCGACCTCAAATCGTTAAATTGCTCCGG
>CABXDI010000103.1 GCA_902510815.1 uncultured Verrucomicrobiota bacterium
AATCATAGAAGGGCCTTCTATTTGCCATACATCCCAAACTTTATCTTTACCGACATCTTCTTTCTCTGAAAAAGCCATATGTAGATGATCAAAGCCAGCGTCATCAACTAGCTTTAGGGCTTCTTTGACGTCCTTTGAACGATATGGGGCGAGAATATCGACTAAAGTTTCACGAACTTTAGATTTTTGATCGTTTGTAAGTTCAGTTAGTGGAATTCCTTCAAGTCCCTTTTTTTTGCCCGTTAATTCAACTGTCTTCGTGGCCTCTTCATCTCTACATTCATCTATAAGAGCAAGTTTACGCTGTTTGCCATCTAGCATCTGGAAAACTTCGTTAGCACGTTTTGCTTGGTACCAATAAGCGTTTCCTGGATGGTCAGGCTTTTCAACAAAACCTTCCGCTGCATGGCCATAAAAGATAGGGCCTCCAAAAGCGGTTCCATCTACAGAATCACCATCACATCGACGAGTACAGTGACGCCCGGTAAGAACAAATTCAAATTTCCCGGTTCCAGGCTTGCCAAATAGAGCTATTGAGGAATCTCCAAAACCTGCTTGCCCGCTATCATGTACGACTTGATTGTAAACGGCTTTGGCATATTGATCGCTGTGTAATCCCATGAATATCTCTTTTACCAATACCTGTTGTTCAGGTGTATATGACTTGCCAAGTCTAGGTTTAGTGATATGCCAATTGTTGTTCACTTCAGACCGTAACTTATGATTGAAATCAAAACATATCTCGGATTTTTGTTTTTCAGTCAGTGAATTATAGAGTTGAGCTACAAGTGTTTCACTAGAGTGCTTTTTATTCTTGGTCTCCTTTGCAGTTGATTTGAAAGGAATTGAGAGGCTTGCTCCAGTTCCTATAGTTGTACCAAGGAATTTTCGGCGGTTTGGATAATTATTCATTCGGAATTGTAAATTACAACTAAACTTATCTCTGAAAGTCGTTGATAATCAAGGTTAGATGTAGAAAATATCTACGAGAGTGCATGTTAGGGTTATTTAAGCCTTCGGTTCGGTCATGCTAGACGGCTCAAGAGCTGAATTAAGGTCATCTTCAGATATGTTTAGATCACTTAACTGATCAAGGCATAGTTCTCTAACGGTTCTTCCTGAAGTGACGGATTCCTTAGCAATTTTTGCAGCCACTTCATAGCCAATAATCGGAGCAAGGCTCGTTACCATTGATAGTGAGTATTCAATCAATTCATTGCATCTTTCACTGTTTGCAGTGATCCCATCAACACAACGTAAACTAAACACTTCGCTAACTGATCCCAACAGTTCGATAGATTCCATAATGGCCTTTGACATTACAGGCATGAAAACATTTAATTCAAAATGGCCATTTGCTCCGCACCAAGTCACTGTTGAATGATTTCCAAAAACTCTTGCCGCCACCATTGTAACGGCTTCTGACATTACAGGATTAACTTTTCCAGGCATAATTGATGAGCCTGGCTGGGTTGCAGGTAAGCTAATTTCACCAATGGCACACCTAGGTCCGGAACCAAGGAGTCTAATATCATTAGCCACTTTGAATAGACTAGTAGCAATGGTGTTTAATTGCCCATGGCATTCGACTAAAGAATCTTTTGCAGCCTGTGCTTCAAAATGGTTTTCAGCCTCTCTAAATTCAATTCCTGTTTTTTCTGCTATAAATGCGATTGCCTTGGCCGGAAAATCAGGGTGACAATTAAGTCCAGTTCCTACAGCGGTTCCGCCTAAAGCCAGTTCATGAATAGTTTTAAGCGCTTTGTGGGCTCTATCTATACATCGCTCAATTTGTTTTGCATATCCTCCAAATTCTTGACCTAATCGAACTGGTGTGGCGTCCATAAGATGCGTTCTTCCAATCTTAAGGATATCGTGGAATTCATTGGCCTTCGTCATCAGACTTGTATGCAGTCTTTCAAGTGAAGGAACTAAGTTTTCTTTGATAGCTACACCTGTGGCAATGTGCATAGCTGTAGGGAATGTGTCATTCGATGATTGTCCTTGATTAACATGATCATTTGGATGTATTGGATCTTTCGAACCAATTGGTTTACCAGAAATTTGAGAGCAACGGTTGGCGATTACCTCGTTGGCATTCATGTTTGTAGATGTTCCAGAACCTGTTTGGTAAACGTCTACTGGGAAATGTTTATCAAGTTTTCCCTCATAAACTTCCTTGGCTGCGACTTCGATTTGAGCGGTTAGATCTTTATTTACATGTCCAAGCTCTCCATTAACTCGTGCAGCAGCCCATTTGATCAATCCGTAAGCATGAATGAGCCCTGGATTTGAACTTTCTCCAGATATTGGAAAATTTAAGACAGCTCTTTGTGTACTTGCTCCGTATAATGCATCTCCTGGCACCTCCATTTCGCCCATTGTGTCGCGTTCTATTCGTGTGCTACTCATTTTTATTTTTATGATTATTTGTGTGTATTATTATCTAGAGAGCTAATTTTGTGCAAGTTACGAGAAAACTTAAATCGCTATTCTAATTATCTTAAATCAAATAAAGTTATTTAAAATGAGTAAAACAGAAAAGATTAAACAATTCAAACTCCTCTATAGGTTTGAAGCGCTAAAAATGTTATTACTAGATCGAAACCTTAACACATTCGATGTATTTTATGGTTTAGTTAATCTAGTACAGTTCAGCAATTTGACACGGATTAAGATGGCAGAGACGCCTAATTAATTACTTTAGTTTGTGACAAATAATTAGAGACCATCGCCAGTAGTAACAGTGTATTAAAGTTGTCCCTAAAGGGAATGACTATCTGGATCTAGAGTTTTCTGGATAGTCTTCACCCGTCCAGTTCCATTCTCTAAGTTGGGCGGCTTCACCTTCATCGTAATCTCTTACACTATTGTCTGCCATGAGGGCGTTAATTCGATTTTTGAATCTGAAATCAACAATTTTTGCCAATTTAGAACCAGAACTAAGATCTCCAGATGCGACATCCCAAGAAATCCAAGGTCTGCATTCAGGACTGTTACCGGCTTGTTGTGATTCTACTAACATTATGGAATCAGCTCTTCTTTCAATTCTGCTGATGTGACGCCCTTTCATTGGATCTGGGTTGTCATCGAGATCAAAACCAACTAAAGTGTCCGTGGTTGCGTAAGAATTGTTAATTCTGTCATCTCTATAATATCCTCCAGTTGGGGTTTCCCATTTTAGACCAGAAGAGACAAATATTTTGGTTTGTGGATCCATGCGGATCTCTTCAATTTCAAGATCTGGATTAGCTGCAACTACTAATTCAGAAACCCAATTATCAAGTCCTTCAATTTGAATGTCGCTACTTTCAATGGAAGGGTATTTACCATTGTTATCACCTTGGTAGGCATTAAGAAGATCGCCAATTGATCTTAGCTTTGCTTTTGATGTTGATGAATCGGCCCCTTCCTTAACCATATTAAAAACAGGAATTGAAACTCCGGCAAGGATTACGATAATGGTAACGACAACGAGAAGTTCTATTAGAGTAAATCCAGTGTTCTGAGTCTTTTTAATTGGGGTATTCATAGATTTTTCTATTTTACCTAATTCCGTCATGTAATCAAGAATTGAAGAATTTTTATAGGTGTTTGCACAATAGTATTTTGGAAAGTAGTATTTATGTACTGTGCAAAGGAGCGTAGTTTTAAATATCGTTGGTTTAACTGACCGTCACTTAGGTGATAAGATGCCCAATTTATCATTATTCTGCCAAGAGAGGTCGAAATTTAATGTTAAACCGGCATTCCCTGCCGTTACATGTACTGCACAAGCCACTTATTTGACAGGCTCATCTGTAAATGAACACGGCATAGTAGCAAATGGTTGGTATTCAAGAGAATT
>CABXDI010000104.1 GCA_902510815.1 uncultured Verrucomicrobiota bacterium
ATTTTGACTTGGGCCTATTTAAGGCCTGAACGTTGGTACAGTTACACCGATAAAACATCTATCCAAAAATCTGCTAAAGATGTGGAACTTGGTTACGTCGCCTGGGAAAAAGCTGAGCCAGCTGAGGGAATGGGGGCTAATCCAATCAATATCAGAGAAGCGTCAATATCAGCTGATGGTGCTCATATGGTCTATAGTAGTGGCATTAATAACTCCAATTTATTTTTAAAAGTCTGGAACGGTAAAGAATGGGGAGAGCCTCGTTCTATGCGCGCACTCAATAGTAATTTCAATGAAAAATCTCCTTCTTTATGCCAAACAAAAGAAGGCAAATTTTTATTCTTTAGTAGTGATAGAGCTGGCGGACAAGGTGGTTATGATATTTGGGTCTCTAAATGGGATGGCGCAGAATACGCTTGGCCCTTGCCCCTGACACCAAGAGTTAATACTCCATTCGATGAAATTGACCCTGCGACCAATCAACAAAATATGACTCTGTATTTTGCCTCCAATCGTCCACACCAGACGGTTGGCATCAGCGAAAAGGAAGCGGCTAAAGCGGCTGGAGTTGAACAACTGGCCGATGTATCAAAAAAGAAAGTCGACTATGATCTCTACTCCGCTGAACTTGCCAGTGAAACTGCCTTTGATCTTATCGTAGAAAGACAATTGAGCATGCTATACTCCCTAAGAGAGGGCGCATTAGCAGACAACGGAGTGATGAAAAAACTCGGTGGCTCAAAAGCCAGTGAGAATGCCGTCGATAAAGCTTTAGCTTTCCTAGCCAAAAACCAGGAAGAAGACGGGAGATGGGATATTAGAAAATCAGGTGGACAGGCGGGGCATGATGTTTCGTCCACTGCCTTTAGTCTTCTTGCTTTTTATGGTCGTGGGGAGAGGCATGATGAAAATTGTCAATATCAAACGGTTGTTAAAAACGGGATCGATTGGCTAATTAATGAGCAAGACATCGCAACTGGAGATCTTAGAGGAAAAAGACCCGCTGGCAATGGAATGTATAGCCACGGCATTGGAGCACTGGCCATGGTTGAAGCTTATGGAGTAACAAAAGATACAGAAATTCGCCCCTATGCCCAAGCTGCCATTGATTTTATTGCCGATTCACAACATGAAGAAGGTGGGTGGCGATACAGACCAAATGAACGAGGAGATTTATCTGTCAGTGGATGGTTTATCATGGCTCTCGTGAGTGCTGAAATGTCAGGACTGAATATAAACAAAGAGACCATGGAACGAGCTATTAAATTTTTGGATAGAGTAAGTGGTGGAAAAGACGGAGGCTCCTACGGCTACACGGATTCTCCAGGAAAACGTAACTCCGGAAAAAACGCCCTAAATGCGGTTGGCTTTTTCTGCTCTCAAATCTTGGGACGATCGCCGAACACCAAAAAAGCTTTTGAGTCTGCAGAATTAATTGATACCGCAGGTTTCCAACTTAATGACATTTATTACGTTTACTATGGAACACTGGCAGCCTACCAGCATCAAGGTCCTGTTTGGGAGAACTGGTTAAATCAAATGCAAAATAAATTCGTTAGTTCTCAACTTGATGATGGTTCTTGGCCCGTTGGAGTCGGCCATGGAAATCAAATGGGTAAATATATTGCAACCGCCCTTGTTTCTTTATGCCTTGAGGCTCATTACAGATATACACCAATTTATGGATTAGGCTTTAAACCAGAGCCTGAGCCCAATTTAAATGCTCTTCCATTAACAAATTTACCTAAAACCCCCCTCTTCAGGCATGCAAAGCAGATGCCAATCATTAATTCTTCAGCAGATGATAAAGCGCCTGAAATCACTAAGCATGGTGATTTCATTTACTTTGCTTCCAATCGATTGGAAGGCCTTGGCAAGTCAGACATTTATCGAGCAAGGTTGAGTAAAGAAAAAATAATGGATGTTACCAATCTAGGAGAGGAAATTAATGGGCCCTTTAGTGAAACTAATCCAGCACTAAGAATGGCCGGATTCCATTTATTATTTAACTCTGACAGAGCGCCACAAAAAACAGAAATATTTGGCGCAAAAAGTAAACGTTTAGAGAAAAGACATAATTATTTGAAACTCCCATCATTTAATTGGATTGGTGATAATTTATTTTTAACAATTGCCCTTTTGGTAACCATTACTTCTTTTGTTTTCCTTACAAAAAGAGCAATTAAAAAGGAACCAAGTAAATAGGTCAGAAAACCTCATCTCTGACAACTAGAGCAATAAAATGTAGAACGACCAGTTTGGATGATTCTTGTAATCGCTTTACTACACTTATTGCATTGTTCATCTTCACGCCCATAAATCATCAAACTTTGTTTAAAATAACCGGGTTCCCCTACCTCATTAACAAAATCCCGAAGTGTTGTTCCTCCCATCTCAATCGATGATTGCAAAACCATTTTAATATTTTCAGCCAATTTATTATATCTTTCTCTGGAAATTTTTGAAGCCAATCGTTTTGGGTTAATCCCAGAAAAAAACAATGCCTCACAAGCATATATGTTACCAACACCAACAACGGTTTGAGCGTTCATGATAAATTGTTTAATAGGAACATTCCTACCCCTAGATTTTGAATAAAGAAATTCTCCACAGAATTCCTCATCTAATGGTTCAGGCCCGAGATGCTTCAAAAGCTTATGATTATTGATGTTACCTAAATGAAACAACACACACCCAAAGCGCCTAGGATCATGATATCGAAGCGATTTTCCTGAATCCATTTTAATATCAACATGATCATGTTTTCTAAATTCTTGATCGCATTCAACAATCCTTAAACTGCCCGACATTCCTAGGTGTATTAACAAAGTCCCATCATTGACATCAATTAGGATATACTTTCCTCTTCTTTTAATATGATTAAATTTTGATCCTGCTATTGAGTACACCCTTTTTGAAACAGGCCATCTAAGGTTCTTATTTCTGACGCTAATCTCAGATATTTTCCGACCGATGATATGCGGTTTAATACCACGAAGGGTAGTTTCAACTTCAGGCAACTCCGGCATCAAAAATTATTTTTTAAGCTGAGATTGCTTCCAGAATTTGTACCTCTCTCTTACTCTATCATATTCTGGGTTCACACATAGATCCCCCCATCTCTTCATAGTCGCAAGAAGACCAATATCAGATTCTACAGCTTGACCTTGATCGCCTGTTTCTTTAATCCAATTTGATAAGATATCGCGATGGCTTTGAAGCTCTTGTTTGAAACTAGGGTTGTTAGCCAGATTGTTCAGCTCATGTGGATCATTTTTTAAATCATACAACTCCTCAGGAAGCCTTTTATCTCCAAAGAAAACTAATTGATCCTTATTCATTTTTCCTTCTGCCATTATCTTACGAAAAGCTTTTGAAACTGGCCAAGGATCCTTATAGCTCGGGTTCATGTATGGTCTATCTGTTAAATAGTTCCTTAAGTACTTATAACGATTAGTAACCACTGCCCTAATTCTCTCATAGGTATAATCACATCGATCTCGCGCAGCTATTATAAATTCTCTTTTTTTGTATTCCTTATCTAAAAAATTCAAACCTTCCATTTTTTGAGGAATTGCAATACCTGCTGCCGCAAGTGAAGCTGCTGAAATATCAATTCCACTGACCAGATCTTTCCGGACTCCTTTGTTAATCCCTGGACCAGACACAATAAGCGGCATCTGAATCCCTCCTTCATACAAATACTGCTTGTGACGATGCAATTTATATCCATGATCTGAAAATAAAAAAATGGTCGTATTATCATATAGTCCATCACGCTTTAAAGCTGCTATAATTTTGCCAACCTC
>CABXDI010000105.1 GCA_902510815.1 uncultured Verrucomicrobiota bacterium
GGAAACGGAAATGATGGAGAAGTGGATGGAGACGTCACCTTTGATGTTGATGGCGCTGACGTGGGGCCAACACCAACAACCGGAGCCAGCTTTAATGGCGGGCATCTTGATTTTCCAAGTATTGATATGAATTCCATGATTCGCGACTTCGAAGATGGAAGTTACACCTTTGCCTGTTGGATGAAACCGATTGGTTCAGCCGGTGGAGAGGGCTTCATGTGGGGGCAAACTCAGCAAGGCATCCATAACGGTATTCGTAACGGAGGATTACTCCACAGTGCTCACTGGGGAGCGGACTGGAATGCAAGCACAGTACTTGAGGCGGATCAATGGGTCCATGCCGTATGGACCTATGATGGTGCGATTGATGAAGCCACTATATACTTAAATGGCCAAGTTGATGGTGGCCCTACTGCACAGCGTGCGCCTAATGGTGGAGGAACCTTCATCTTTGGTGGTCGAAACAATGGTGAAATCCCTTACAATGGCCATATTGACGATATCGCAATTTGGAGAGAGGTGTTACCAGAATCAGCAATCGAAGCCTTGGCAGACGGAGTCAGCCCAATCGGAGCAACTCAGGAAGATGATGACGGTGATGGACTCCCTGATGCATGGGAAGAAAAATACGGAGTTGATGACCCTGAAGGTGATGAAGATAATGATGGCTTAACCAATATTGAGGAATTTGAAGCAAGAACCAAACCTGACAAAGCAGATTCAGATAATGATGGCCTCAATGACAAGGTAGAAATTACGGATACCAAGACTAATCCTTTAAATGCTGACAGTGATAAGGATGGACTACTTGACGGAGTCGAATCTAATACAGGTATATTCGTCAATTTAAACAACACTGGCACAGATCCTCTCAATGCGGATAGTGACGGTGATGGGTACTCAGATTCTAAGGAGGTCATTGACTCTCTTTCAGATCCAAACAATCCAAATAGTATTCCTCCTGTTCCAGAACTTAAGCTTCTTGCTTATTGGGACTTTAATGATCCGTCTGACCCTTTGACTGCCGCAGACGTATCTGGTAATGCTCCAAACGCAGAATTTTTAGGATCTGCCTCATATTCGGAAGATGGAGATGGTTACAGTGGAGCTGTCGGAGACTATGCATTAGACCTGGGGGAAGTTAATGATCAGTCTACAGCTGTCACTTCCGAGGGAGACCACTTCAGTGAACCCTTTGAAACCAATGATCTGTCTGTTGCGTTCTGGCAAAACACCACAGCTGTAGGTAACACCAGTGCCTTCTGGATGGTTGCCCCTAATGCAACTGGTAGCCAGCGTGGTTTTCAGGCTCATACACCTTGGGGAAATAATACCATCTATTTTGATCAGTCAGGTTGTTGCGGAGGAACTCAAAGATTAACTGTTGCTGGGCTAGTCAATACTGACACATGGCAACATTTTGTCTTTCAAAGAAATGAAGAGGGAACCATGGAGATCTGGGTCGATGGACAGCTTGCAGCTAGCAAAGAAGGCGCAGAACCTCTTGATGAATTTAATGGAGTCATTAATATTGGATCTGATTTAAATCAGGGAAATAGCCTTGCTGGGAGAATAGATGAATTTTCAATCTTCAATAAACCCTTGGATGAGGTACAAATTCAAACTCTGTTCGAAGGCAGCATAGCGTCTGAGCTCATAGCACCCGCCGCTCCTTTTGCTATTACATCAGTAGTGAGAAATGCTGATGGAAATATTGAAATCACTTTCAATGCCAGACCCAATGTGGTTTATGCGGTTGACGCTTCGGAAGACTGCGAACTGTGGCAGGAAATTGACGACAACGTACTAGGCTCTAAAGGGGTTGGAACATTTACTGACATCTCAGGATTTGCAGAATCTAGACAACTTTTCTATCGAGTACGTAAACTAGATGAGTAAAATCTATTTTTTATCTTCTGTTATTTTTATTTGTTTATTCTGTGGCTGCAATAAATCCAAGGAAACAACCTTGGAAAATGCAGTCACAGAATCAAACAATCCAGTAGAAAAAATTCAAAAAGAGAGACAAAAACTCGATAAAACGATTTTTGAAAATGAAACGAAAGCTGTTCAACACGAACAAGTATTCATCAATCTTTGGGATCAATTAAGAAATCAAGACCCCTTAAAGGTCTTAGAGAAATTTGATTTTAAAAATTTAATCATTGGAGATCCTGTTGCAAAAGAGTCTCCTGATTGGGGAATCGAAGGAATAAAATTTGTAACTTTAAATGGAAAAGAGAAAACGATTTCACGTGAAGAATGGCAAAAAATAATCAATGAGCTTCATAAAGGTGGTTGGCGGTTAGTGCAAAGTGAGTGGCACCATTCAAAATTCATACCTGGTTCCAAAGGAACCCCATCCCAATCAATCATCTCATGCGAAATGCATTGCACCTACGGCAATGAAGAAAATCGCGTCATTTTGAGAGGAAATATTGAGGTAACCTGGTCAACTGAGGAACAAGACAAACCAACACCTGAATCAATAAATGCCAGCGGGCTAGAAATGATCGCTCGAAAAGGAGGGAAAATTTTTAGAGAATTCATGAATGCTGACCCTAAATTTGAGGCACCTGGCAGATTTCCTAGGTTCAGCCCTATAATGGTTTATGATTTAGATGGGGACGGGCTAAATGAGATTGTCACAGCTGGGTGTAACTTGGTTTACAAAAATGAAGGAAATGGAAAATACACAAAAAGAGATTTTTTAAATCAGTCCATCCGTATACCATCAGAAGCAGGGCTCTTAGCGGACATGAATGGTGATGGCTTCGTTGATTACGTGGGCGGAAACTCTGAGGACGGCTCATTACTGTTGTTTTATGGGAACAAAAAGGGATCCTTTCTTGGAAGTCCTTTAAAGTTAGATCTACCACCACTCCAAGGTTTACATGCTTTAACTGCGGGTGATATCGATGGCGATAACGACCTTGACCTCTTCATCGGACAGTGGAAAGCACCCTATTTGGGGGGAGCCATGCCTACACCTTATTATGACGCAAATGATGGCTACTCTGATTATCTTTTACGAAATGACGGCAACAACAAATTCATTGATATCACGAAACAATCAGGTTTAGAGAAAAAAAGAAATAGAAGGACCTTCAGCGCGTCATTAGTTGATTTGAATTTCGATAATCATCCTGACCTTGTGGTTGTTGCTGATTTCTCAGGCTTGGACCTTTATATCAACGATGGGAAAGGTAACTTCAAAGACGAAACAGATGACTTAGGCGAAAAGAAGTATGCTTTTGGGATGTCACATACTTTTGGAGATTGGAACGGTGATGGTATTCAGGATTTGTGCCTCGTTGGTATGAGCTCTACAACTGCAAGAAGGCTAGACGGCCTTGGAATAACCAAACCTGGTTATGAAAAATATTCGGAGATGCGAGCCCCTATGACTTTTGGAAACAGGCTATATACAAGGAGCTCTAAAGGTAAATTATCCCAACCCTCATTCACGGCATCAGCTGCGCGTTCTGGTTGGGCATGGGGTTGTACCGCTACGGATTTTGATTTAGATGGAGACACTGATCTATATGTAGCCAATGGGCACATTAGCGGAAAATCTGCAAAGGACTACTGTACAAGGTTCTGGTGCCATGATCTTTACACAGGCAATTCAAAGCCAAATACAGTACTCGATTCTTTATTTCAGTCAGAACTTTTATCAGGCCTAGGAAAAGAATTTTCATGGAATGGTTTTGAACATAACGCCATGTATCTAAATCAATCCGGCAAAGATTTTTTAAATGCAGGATTCCTTTTAGGTTCCGCCTTCGAATAC
>CABXDI010000106.1 GCA_902510815.1 uncultured Verrucomicrobiota bacterium
AGCTCGTTACACTAGTTCAAAAGATGGGACAAGAAAAAAGAATAGAAGTCGATTCTCTCCAAGAAAAAGACCTTAGTATAAAAATGAAATTTATTTTTATCTATTTTCTTGTTTAAGTAAATAATACTCAATGCTGTCTACGAGGGCTCTCCAACTAGCAACAATTATATTTTCTGATACGCCAACAGTTCCCCAGCTATTCTCACCATCAGATGATACTATCAAAACTCTTGTTTTAGCGGCCGTTCCTGTATGACTGTCTATAATTCTCACCTTGTAATCCATTAACTCAATATCTTTAATTGAGGGATAAAATGGCTCTAAGGCCTTTCTCAAAGCACTATCAAGAGCATTAACCGGCCCATCCCCCTGAGCTACTGTATAAGCGGATTCATCATTTACCTCTAATTTAACCGTTGCTTCACAAGTTTCAAAATGGGTTTCTGGATGCCTGCGCGTTGTACAGTGATATTCAGTAAGTTTAAATAAACATCGATAATCGTTTATAGCTTTCCTAACTAATATCTCGAAAGACCCTTCAGCCGCTTCAAATTCATACCCATCTTTTTCAAGGTCCTTCAACTGGGATAAAATACCGAGGGCCGTATCACTACCTTTTTCGAGCTTATGCCCCAATTCTTCAGCCTTCATTAAAATATTGCTCTGACCTGATAACTCAGAAATTAGAATAACTTGTGAATTGCCTACGGTTTCTGGAGTAATATGCTCGTAGGTCTTAGATAATTTTTGTACCGCATTTACATGCATTCCACCCTTATGCGAGAAAGCAGTCCTTCCAACATATGGAGCACGTTCATTATGAGAATTATTTCCCAAGTCATCAACAAAATGAGAAATTTGAGTAAGCTTTGATACATTAGCAGAAATACCAACACCCATTTTAAGTAATAAATTCGGAATGGTTGATGTCAGGTTGCAATTACCGGTACGCTCACCATATCCATTAATAGTACCCTGAATATGAACCGCTCCCGCATTAACTGCTGAAAGCGCATTTGCTACACCCACTCCTGTATCATCATGAGTATGTATACCAATCGGAACACTTATCGCATTTACAACTTCTTCCGTCATTTTATATATTTCATGCGGCATTGTTCCTCCATTTGTATCACAAAGAACTATCACATCAGCCCCCCCCCTCCTGAGCTGCAAGTAGTGTTGAAATCGCATGATCAGAATCATCTTTGTAACCATCAAAGAAATGTTCTGCGTCATATATGACCTCTCGTCCTTCACTCTTAAGATAACTTGCAGTATCTCTAATCATCGACTGATTTTCCTCTTCAGATGTTCTAAGAACCTCAGTAACATGAAGCTTCCAAGTTTTACCAAAAAAGGTAATTACTGGAGTATCCGCTTCTAATAAGGTTTTGATTTGAGGGTCAGCTTCTACTTTTTTATCTGCCCTTCTAGTACTTCCAAATGCAGCTATCTTTGCATTTTTCCAATTTCTCTTTTTCGCTTCAGAGAAAAAATCAACATCCTTAGGATTTGATCCTGGCCAACCACCTTCAATATAATTAACACCAAATTCATCAAGCCTTTCAGCAACTCGAAGTTTATCTAATGAGCTGAAAGAAAGTCCTAGCCCCTGAGTACCGTCACGTAGTGTAGTGTCGTAAATTACAACTGAATCAGGAGTCTTCATATTAATGATTTGATTGAGGGTTTTTACAATCGGCGCTAAAAGTTTTTAAGATACGTTTAACCTAATGAACCAAGCGACTATGCTTTAATTGTCCATATTAAAGGAAATTCGAATTCGAAGATACATCTTACTAAAATTAACTTCAGCTATAACTATTACAAGTGGAAAGTCTTAAACTGCCTTTTAAATAAACTAAATTGGTTCAAATCAAGTCTTATTATCTCTGCCCCTTAACTATCACAGCATAAGCATTGTGATTATGTATTGATTCAAAATTCTCAGCTTCAACCTTATACCAATTAATATTGCTCATCTCATTAGCTTTAAGGGCGACATTACGAACTAAATCTTCTACAAAAACAGGATTATCATAAGCTCTTTCAGTAACAACCTTTTCATCTGGTCTTTTCAGAACACTGTACAGTTCAGAACTCGCAGACGATTCTACTAGATAAATTAAATCTTCTATCCATATCGTGTCAGAGAATTTAACAGAAAATTTAACATTCCCTCTTTGATTATGAGCTCCCCTTTTACTTATGGCCTTAGAACAAGGACACAAAGTAGTTACTGGAACATCCACTGTAACAACTAAGTCTAAGCATTCTCCATCTAATATACTTTCAATAGTTATAAAATAATCCATTAAACCTTTTAATCCGGTTTCAGGAGCTTTCTTCTCAAGAAAATATGAAAAGCTGACATTCACACGAGACTTTTCCGCCTCAAGTTTTTCCGATATATACTTATTTAAATCAGAAATATTGTGAACCCCTATACAATTCCCATGATCATTTAAGGCCTCAATGAATCTACTCATATGCGTACCTCTTTGTTCTTTTGAAAGATCAACAGCCAATGAAAATTCCGAGACTGTAGACTGAATCGAAGATTTATCCTGTACTTTAAGAGGAAACTTAAATGAGCTTACACCCACCCAGTTAATATCAATGCCCCTATCATCAGACTCTGATTGTGTATCATTCAAAACCTCCATATCATATCCTATACAAACACAAGAATTATTTATCCAATGTCAGATTTAATCGACGCTCAATATTACTAAATCTGAAAAAACAGATTTGTCTGCAGAAAATAAATATTTAAATATTTATTTGAGTAGATTTACGGCTCTTGAACGTTTAATCTCCCTTGTGATCTTTCTGTGTATTTTAGCAGATACACCAGTAACTCTTCTTGGTAAAATCTTACCAGTATCAGTAGTAAAAAGAGTTAATACCTCAGGGTTTTTGTAATCAATTTGCTCAACAGGTATATCCAAACGCCTGCGAGGCATTTTGCGATTAGCTTTTCTTAAATTGTATGCGCGCTGTTCGTTTTTAGGTTCCATAGTAATTCAATTACCTAAGTTCACGGTGAAGGGTTCTCTTTTTTAAAAAGGGATTGTATTTCACCTTTTCTAAACGGCCTGGTGTTCTTAAACTCTTCTTATTTCTAGTTGTAATATATCTGGATGGAGGAACACCTTTTTCACGTGCTTCTGTACATTCCAAAATAATAGTATCTCTTGCCATTTTTAATATTTTTTTGAGGGATTATGATCTTAAGCTCAAATTTATGCCTTTTCAACCCCAGATGTATCTTCCATAAAACCTACCATATTCGTCCTATCAGGCAACCTCCTGCCACCCCTCAGTCCACTTTCTTTCTCAATCTGAGCCTGACATTCTACTGTATACCTAGCAAATGGAATTGCCTCAAGACGAGCATGTATAATCTTTTTCTTAGACATTTCACATATCCCATAGGTTCCATAATCTATTCTCTTTAAAGCTTCTTCAATCTCATGTAAAGCATCTTGCTCTTGAGAGAGTAAATTTAAGGCAAAATCCCTATCGTAAGCATCACTACCTGCATCAGCTTGATGCATTCCAAATGCAGAAGAGTCTCCACCATCAGCATCTGACCTCAAATTATCTCTAGCAACTCCAGCCATAACATCTAATAATGAATCACGAAGATCACGAAGTTTT
>CABXDI010000107.1 GCA_902510815.1 uncultured Verrucomicrobiota bacterium
AATTGCTTCCATTGGCGTTGGGGTTCGCAAATGGGTTTCTATGCATGGTTTCGCTATCAATGTTAACGGAGATCTTTCTCCATTTAACGAAATTACACCCTGCGGAATTAAAAACGCAGAAATGACAAATATGGAGGCTGAAATTGGTCAACCTGTTAATTTTCAAGAATTCTCAGATAGTGTATTTAAAAATTTAATAGAGGAGCTCACTCACCTTTCAAAAAATTAAAGTTCTATTTGCTATTTGTAGTCTACCAGCACTCTGAAAAAGGTCTTAGATCCAGCATCGACTGAATTCTTCATTCTATAACTAAATGATTTTACATTATCTATAACCTCAATCTCCTCAACTTTAAGAACTTCATTAATTCCATTAGACCAATTAACTCCATCCGAAGACACCTGAATCTGATAATTTAATGCATTATCCGAAGTGCGCCGAGTAAACGTAAAACTTAAATAATCTTGTCCTTCAATATTAACTACGTTCGGCTTAAGACCTTCATATACATTAATTAAATCTAATCCAAAAGCATAAGTTAAAAGATTACTAATTGCTTCACCATCTTTTATTGCTAGAGGGTCAATTTGACCTCGATCCTGAAGCCAAATTAGAAAGGGCGAAGTCGTTTCGATACCACCGGGAGAGCCTCCAACTGTTGAACTAGCAGTCCAACTTAAAGAATTTGAAAGCCCCCCCGAAAATGGATCTGATAAAGTTAATGAAGTTCCATTCTCATCAGGAGAAACTGGCCATGGATTAGAATCGTCATATTCGAATGAAAAAACAACCAAGCCTAACTCATCAGTAAGCGTTATTAATTCTCCACCATTACTTAAGCTACCCCCTCCCCATTGACCTGCGATCAATGAATCTAAACCTGATCCATATCGAGACCTGAAAGCATCAATATCATTCACTAAAATGATATAAGCACCTGCATCTAATGAAATATCATCAAAAACAAACTCATCAAATGGCTCACCTTCTGAGAACCTAAAATCCTTGAGATTAATCGAAGAGTCTCCGGCATTAAACAATTCAATAAATTCGTATTTTTCGCCCCCTTCGGGCTTATACATTAATTCCGTAACTACAAGGTCACCAGAACGAACAGACGTCGAAGACGGTGATGATAATAGTACATAATCAAATACCACATTTAATTCTAACGGGCTTTCGGTGGCAGCAAAAGGCCCACCGCTAATAAACTTGGTGCCATCTGGTAAATTTAATCGATAAACTTCTTTAAAATTATCTTCCACTCGCCATTCAAAAACCAAGTCATTGCCCTGCCTTTGTATTCTTATATCCATATCGCTAGTTAGGGTATAATCAGATGAAAACAATGACCCCGTAGTGGCTGCAGGAGTTACCTGGATAACTGATAACTGATTTCCAGACTGGTTTCCAAGACCATATCTAAAGCGCTTACCCTCTCTTTCAACTTCTACCATCAAGCCAGTAATAAAATCACCAAACTGAAGACCGAATAACTCAAAATTTGTCTGCAACATCCAATTCCCATCACTAGGCAAATCCCTTTTCAACCATGGGTGAATTGTTCCTTCAAGTCCACCCACCCCAGCACCAGCAGGTTGGGCAGCAATATCAAGAGTCGCTCCAACAACAACATCAGAACTACCCGGACTTGAATTATGAAGATCAATCGCAAAAATATTTTTTCCCTTCACTAAAAAACCAGAACCATCAACTGAAGCAATTGGGAGAACCTTCTTCTCATCACGAAAAGGAACATTACTACTTGCTCGCGTTTTCCAGTTCACTTCCTCAGGATAAGCAGGTAAACGCACTCTTGTTATTTCTTGTCCATTAATCCAAAATCGAGCACCATCATCTAGTATAGCCTCTATATTGATTATAGATCCAATAGGATCATCATTAAATTCAAACTCTTTCCTAAAATAATAAGTTAATAAATTGTTAGAAGCATCTCTTTGAAGCGGGGTCTGTAGACCGGGATTAGGGAAAGTACCGGTATCCACACCGAATATACCTTGCCCAGTTAGCCATGAAGAATCATCAAATTCTAAACCAGAAAAATCATTACTGATGTCTTGATTTTTATCATTGTATTTCCATTCATCATCCAGTTTTACATAATTTTTCGATGGCGGTAAATTCACATTAGGCAAACCCAACGGAAAATCCTTATCACCAGGAATCCTTATGTGAAGCTGCCCATCTAGTGTTTCTAGATTGTAAACGGCTTGTTCCGGAGTGTTATCATCAACATCAATATTTTGTAAATCCCAAAAACTATCTAAATAACTACCTTTGAACGAACTAAAACCTCCATTCCCATAAACAACAACTTCCCTTATCTCATTTGAAACGCTCCCTGCCTGGTCGGTAACCTCAACTTTAACTTCATAAGAACCAGCTTGTGAAAAAGATGCAACTGCATTGGCCCCATCTGAATTAATTGTAACCCCTAGATTTGGATTAACTGACCATTCGAATTCAATATTTGTACCTTCAGGGTCAAAACTTTCATCAGCATAAAAATTAATAGACTCCGTCATTATTAAATTCCTAGATGATGGATTCGATGAAATGAGAATAACAGGAGGAGAGTCCTCTCTTTTTGTAATACTGAATTCTTCTGAATAAACTATTTTCCCTTCATGATTGACAGCTTCAACAATTAAATCATTCCCACCCTCCTTAAGTTGAATTCCACTTAAAGTCCAAGCCGTAGTACTCGACCATTCACACTTGGAAGCACTTTGACCAGCAATACGAATATCATATACAGTTGAAGGACTTGTTCCACTAAGAGAAAAATTAGATTCGTTTGTTGGAGAATTTCTAGTCGTAATTTTAAAGTCCGTTCTAAATGGGTTCCCAATGAAACTTTGTGCCGCTCTTTCCCTTGATCTGAACCAATTCCTATAATGGCCTGAAGTCATGGCAATCCCAGTCCCTGCAACTGCTTCTGTCTCAAATTGCATCCAAGCCTCAGTTCTAGCCGAATCTTTAGTTAGTTTGTTTAAAAGCTGAGTCAGATAATAATTTAAATATCTTCTTATATAAGGTTTATCAAAATAAGTTCTAATCCCACTCAATCCACCTAAAAACGTTTCTCCAGCATTGCCAAAAACTCTATCTCCATCCCAATGAATAAGCATCCATCTTCCACCCTTAGGCCTATAGAAATAGGCATTTTTACCACGATTTACTGTTATTGTATCCCAGTCAGCATCGTAACCCCTAACCGCAGCATTCATACAAAGCATGTCTCTATCCGCTATTCGGTTAATTGTTTCTTCATCAAATTTTCGTGTGCCTATTGCCTTAACAAATTCAATGAAATTACTATAATCATGATCTTGTTCCCTTGATCTCATTATCCATTCACTATGGTACTGAATGGGGTTATCGCTGTTCTTGTATGACCAATCTGCATTTCTTGATTGCCTTGCATTACCATCATCACCAGTAAAGCGCCATTCATCATCAATTCTTAGCAAAGTTCCCTCGCTACCATTCTCAAAATTTCTATTCATGAAATCATTTGATATTGGCTCATGATTTTCACGAAGCTTAAATGCATCACCATTAACAGCAAAATGAACAAATTCCATCTCATTAACTGGGTGGCCTAGTTGATAAAGGAATTCTCTTGCGATTCTGTCAT
>CABXDI010000108.1 GCA_902510815.1 uncultured Verrucomicrobiota bacterium
GTTGCTGATAACGATGGGATCAAAGCTATTGACCCTGACAATTTAAAGGAAAGTGAAATGATTTTCCGGATAATATCAGAAGACCCTGAAGAGATTATGCCTCCACCGGAATCTAAAAAGGTTTTATCTGATAAAGAAAAAGCCTTGATAACTGAGTGGATAAAAGGCGGAGGAACTTATCAAGATCACTGGGCGTTTGAAAACATCCAAGAAAAATCCCCCCCGAAAATGGATTCTGATTTTAAAAGACAGAACCCAATTGATGCATTCATTCATGATAGAATCAAAGGTTCAGGTCTCTCTCCAATGTCAGAGGCGAGTAAAGAAACTTTAATTAGAAGAGTGAAATTTGATCTTACAGGGCTGCCTCCAACAAAAAGTGAGGTTGATCAATTCCTTTCGGACAAATCCCCCGAAGCTTATGAAAGTTTAGTTGATCGTATTTTTAAATCTGAGGCATATGGAGAGCGTATGGCTCTTGCTTGGATGGATGCTGCTAGGTATGGAGATTCATCAGTTATGCATGCTGACGGTCCAAGGTTCATGTGGCCGTGGCGAGATTGGGTGATTAATGCATACAATTCTAATATGCCTTTCAATCAATTTACTGTCGAGCAGATTGCTGGAGATCTATTGCCTAACTCTACCGTTGATCAGAAAATTGCTTCAGGTTTTAATAGAAATCATGCAACTTCAGATGAGGGTGGTGCAATTGCTGAGGAGTTGAGGGTCGAGTATGTCGTAGACCGAGTTAAGACTACTTCAAATGTATGGATGGGACTGACTATGGAATGTAGCCAGTGCCATGATCATAAATATGACCCTATCACTCAAAAAGAGTATTATCAGATGTTTGCTTATTTTAATAATACCACTGATCCAGGTATGCAGACCAGAAATGGAAACCAGGCGCCAGTGGTTAATGTGCCTGACAAGAAAAAGGCAACAAAACTAGCGGACCTGACTAAAAGAATAAAATATGAAGATAATAAAATAGAAGGCTATAAGAGATCGGTTATTCCCAAGTATGTGAATTGGTTGAGAGAGGCTGAGAAAAATGTTGATGATTCGGTATTAGACCCTGCCGGCATAAAGCATTACTTCCGACTCAATGAAAAGTCTGGAGATACTATTAATGCTGAGATTGGAAGTGGTATTGGGAAGCTTTCAGGTAAATTGATAGCGGTTAATCGTGGTGAGGATTCGGGGTTGACTTTTGATGGAAAAACTTCCTTTTCTTTTAATGATTGGCCGAACCTTGAGAAGGATTCGCAATTTACATTTGCAGCATGGTTAAAGTTGCCAGCTGATGGAAGCGCAGCCATTTTTTCTCGTTTGAATGAGTCCAACAAATTCCGTGGCTATGACTTTTGGTTACAGAACCGATCCATTGGAACTCATATTATCAGTAGCTGGCCTGATAATGCTTTGAAGGTTGTTTCTGATAAGCAGCTTGAAGTTAATAAATGGCAGCATGTTGTAGTTACCTATGATGGTTCTTCTAAGGCTTCAGGAATAAAGATTTATATAGATGGTCAATTAGTTGGAAATAAAGTGGAGCAGGATTCTTTAAAGGGTTCTATTATTGCCAAAGCACCTTTTAAAATAGGTAGTCGTTCAAGCTCGAGTTATTTCAAAGGAGACTTGGATGAATTGAGGATTTACGACAGGGCCCTTAGTGAGAACGATATTAAAAATATTGGGGGTGATCCAATTAAGAACATATTAGCTATTAATAAAAAAGAGCGTAGCAAGGAGCAAAAGATGACCCTTCTTAATTACTATCTTATTAATAATGATGAAGAGTATAAGAGACTTGTTAGTATTAGGGCTGAGCTAAATAAGAAAAAGGCTGGCCTATCTGTAGACAGTAAATTGACCTCAATGATTATGCAGGATAATCCTGAGTCCAAAAAAAGAGTAACTTATATTCTTAATAGAGGACAGTATGATCAACCTATAAAGGAAGGTGAAAATGCAGTTATTAATCCAGGAGTCCCTTCAATCCTTCCTAAACTTTCACCTGATGCACCTGCTAATCGACTGGGTTTTGCCAAATGGCTTACTGACCCTTCGCACCCTCTCACAGCCAGAGTTGCTGTTAATAGATATTGGGCCATGTTTTTTGGTAGAGGGATTGTGAAAACCCCTGATGATTTTGGAAATCAAGGATCACCTCCTACTCATCCAGAGCTCTTAGATTGGTTGGCTAATGATTTTGTGAAGAATGGTTGGAACGTCAAGAGGACCATTCGTCAAATCGTGACATCAGCTACATACCGACAGCAATCCAGAATCCTCCCTATTGCAGAAAAAAATGACCCTGAAAATATTTTATTATCAAGGTCTCCGAGATTTCGACTACAAGGTGAATTCATTAGGGATGCAGCCCTTTCGTTTTCTGGACTCTTGGTAAAATCATTGGGAGGAGCTAGTGTAAAACCATATCAACCTGCAAATATATGGAATGAGGTGTCATTGAATGGAGGACTTCGCTATAAGAGAGACTCAGGTGACAATTTATATAGGCGGTCAATTTATACTTATTGGAAACGTTCTGCTCCTATGCCGAATATGCTGATATTTGATGCGCCGACGAGGGAGAAATGTATGATACAGAGGCCCGTTACCAATACGCCGCTCCAAGCTTTGGTTGTTTTAAATGATCCTCAATTCGTAGAGGCAGCGAGGGCATTCGCTCAAAAGATGATTGTAGAAGGAGGTAATGATGATGTTTCTAGAATCAATTATGGATTTAAAGTGGCTCTATCAAGACATGCTACTGAGGAGGAATTGTCAGTAATCAAGAATGTTTTAAAAAATCAAATAAATTCATTTGGTTCAGATAAAGAAAAAGCTAAGCAATTTTTATCCGTTGGTGAATTTAAAAGAGATGAAAGCTTAGACCTAGTGGAACACGCTGCTTGGTCAGTAGTAGCGCAAATTTTATTCAATATGGATGAAACTCTGACACGTGGTTAAAAATTAGTTAATTATGAATGATATGATGGATGACTATAACCGTAGAAATTTTTTATTAAGTACTGGTCACGGAATGGGTGCGGCAGCACTAAGTAGTCTTTGGAGTCCTAATTTAATAGGTTCTGCTAATGCGGCATCTGGACTTGAAGGGTTCCCAAATTTTGCGCCTAAAGCTAAACGAGCTATATATCTTTTTTTTCCTGGAGGTCCGTCTCATATCGATTTATTTGATTACAAGCCAGCTCTTCGTAAAATTCATGGACAAGAGCTCCCAGACTCCATAAGACAAGGGCAAAGAATTACTGGAATGACCAGTGGTCAGAAATCCTTTCCTTGTGTGGCGCCAATGTTTGAATTTGAAAAATTTGGTAAACATGGAACTTGGGTTAATAAGGATCTACTGCCTCACACGGCAGGAATTGTTGATGATATAACAATAATTAGGTCAATGAATACTGAGGCAATTAATCATGACCCTGCGATAACATTTATAAACACTGGAGTACAACCGCCGGGAAAACCTAGTATGGGTTCTTGGCTCAGCTATGGTTTAGGTAGTGAGAATGAAAATATGCCCTCTTATGTGGTTATGATTTCTCGAGGTAGGGGTCAATTACAAGCACTGTATGACCGCT
>CABXDI010000109.1 GCA_902510815.1 uncultured Verrucomicrobiota bacterium
TAAAATCAACGTCCGAGGTCCTCGCAATCGTTAATGCATCACCAGCTACAGACCCACTAAAGGATCCGTGATTATCAAATTCAGCAAGAGCTGCTGTCGCTAGACTTGAATGACTATCATTTCCATCCAATGTCTTCGTATAAGTTTTTAAAACCGCCCCACCTGAATCTTTCAAGAAGAGTGTATACACTTCTCCAGCAGATAAGGATGCTGCCAATGTCACCACCTCTGTTCGAGTTGTACTTAATGTTGAAGAGAGAGATAATTCTGATGTTTGTGTTATTTTGAATTCATCTCCTGAATGCCTATCTACTATTAGGATTGCCTGATCTGAAGTTGCACTATAGCCATTAACCAAATTGAATTGTGTAGCGGCTGCTTGAACAACGGCATTAAAATTATCCACATTAGCTACTGCCTTGGGATGCACGTATGAACTAATTACACCATCCCCAGACTCTATTGAAATAGTCCAGATTTCTCCAGCTACTATAGATCTGGTCAGGTCGACTCTTTGAACATAAGAGTTAACTTCAGACAGTAAATCCTCCTCATTCCTTGTCGCAGTTACTTCTACGTCAGAAAAGGTAATACCCGAAGTTGAAAGAATATTTAGTTTACTTCCATCACCCAATGCCTTCAATGAATTTGAATTGGAATTAATTTGATTAGCTATCCCAGCTGCAACATTACTTAAACTTTCCCCATTCGAAGCCGTATATTGATACGTATAATTGTTAGATCCGTCGCTAAACGAGAGCGCCCATAATTGACCAACATAGACATCTCCTGATAAAATAATAGTTTTTGAAGTTGCGCTAGAATTTGAATTAACAGCAACCGTCCCGCTAGGAGTAACAACTAACCCTCCAAAAGAAAATACACCTGAAGATCCAATAGTTAAGGTAGAGGTAGAGTCCGGAACAGTTACGGTATATGCTGTCCCTATTTTATCTTTAAGTTTTCCAGCTAAGGCAGAGAGCGTTGTTACACCTGACTCAACAACATAGTTGTAAGCATTACCTCCTAGAGTCAGCGCCCATTTTTCACCCTCCCTAACGTCACCCTTCAATTCAACTGAGTATTCGGTCACTTCAGTTACCTTGAGTGATGATTCTACAAGGACTGCATTTTTGAAATCTACGGTCGGAGCATTATCCTTACCCTTTGCTTGGTAACTAATAGTAAATCCACTATCAAGCCCAACTCCATTACCAACATTAATGTCTGTTGCTCCAAACCCGGTCTTAGCAATTGTTATAGATGTACCGCTTTCGCTTGCTGTAAACGTGTTAATGGCATTTATCTGATTCTTTAAATCAGTGACTGTACTAGCTAAACTACCTAGAGATGAAGGATCTGTGACAATAGTAGTAGTAGTCCCATCTAGAACTAGAATAATCGATATAACATCCTCAACTTCTGGAGTACCCGAAAACTCAAGAGTGACTTTTCCAAACTGAGCATCAGAGCCAATTTTATCCTTTAAAGTAATGGTTTCCTCGATATAACCAGCACCACTTATTGATTGACTCAAGCCAATTGCGTTACCTGAACCTTTAAGGTTAAATCCATTAGGATTCGAAATAATTATTTTCGCAGTATCACCATTTTTGACAGATGCCGATCCCCCACTCGCCTTGAATACACCGTCGGCATCATTAATTTTGGCAACCAAGCCAGCAGCAACGTGACTTGCATTGTTCCCACTCTGAACAGTGTATGGATAATCCACATGCCTAAGGCCGATACTCCAAACCTCTCCAGCGATTAAAGTTTTACCTTCAGGGTTAATATGAATTTCAATGCTTGTAAAGAAAGCATCAGTCGACTCGGTTCCAGTTGGAGTTGTGTTACCAATTGGATTCAACATTGCCGATGTGACTTCGAAAGAATAAATATCATATGTTCCGTTTCCTGAACCTATAATTCTTGCATATGGAATATCTTTGGATCCTTGGACTTCTTCGTCATAAAAATCAAAGAAGTTTTCTTGTATGAGTTTTTGACCCTCTCCATTTTCATCCGAATTTTTGCTATCATCATCAAGAACCGATTGAGGTTTAAACACAAAGGTTGCTACTGAGTGATTCTCCAATGAAACATTTAGCTCATAATCAACACCTGATGGCACACCTCCATTGTTAAGCCAGTTGGTTATTTTTATGTAATAGGTACCAGCCTGCGTAAAGCTGTATTTAAGATAATCATCATAGGCCGTATCACTACCTCCACCTCCCTTAGATGCATCACCTGCCCCAGAGGCAATCTGGTCTCCCTCCGCATTCACGATACTAATACTACTTGCCCAAATCTTTTCGTCCCCAGATTTATATCCATTATCAATATCAAATATGGTTAGAACAGAATTATTCGAATCTGACAACATAGTATCTGTAATCTCAAACTTGTAATAATCATCTTCACCGTCGCCCGATCCGTAAACTGTTATGTGTGGATACAGCGTTGAACTTTCAATATTCAAATTCTCATTTTTGTTCCAAAGACCTTCGTCCAAATCTTGTGCGTCCAGAGTACTATTGTGAACCAATCGCGTCTCCATAATTGCAGCAACACCGTAATCACCAATGAATGAAGATGAATTTAAGATTTCACCGCCCGCTGCCTTGAAGCTTAAACTATATGACGCAACTGATGAATCTCCGACAACTCTAAAGTAATAATCAGTATCAACATCGAGGGTTTTTGACGAAACGTCCTGCCATGTATTGTTAACATAAGCTTCAATATCCAGATTAGGTGAATCCGTAATATTTACAGAAACAGAACTTACATTTCCATTAGCATCCCTAAACTTAGCTGATGGAATGTTTACAATGTAGACGTCATTTTCCCCATCCGATAAACTTCCAGAAACTGTAAGTGTCGGCAACTCATCAGAACTAAGGTAAGTCCAGTATTTATCATTTAATTTTTGTGCTAACTCAATATTGTTATGCAAACTCGTAAACTCCCCGATCACTGGCGCTCTGGTAACAGAGCCTGAACCGATAAAGATTGATTCAGTTGGTTCAACAACTAACGTTCCATCAATATCCTCAATAACAAGGACATTAGGCCTATCATCGTCAGCAATTTTAACCTGAAGGCGATCAAGATTCAGCACCTCTCCATTTTCACCAACCTTATAATTAAGTGAAACTTTTTCACGAGTTTGGTCTTCAGGCTCCATATCTATTATCCACTCATTACCCTTAGTAACATTGCCGCTGATCTCAAATTTGTATTTTTGTTTCTCATTAATGGTTCCAATCCTATTTCCAGAATCTGAATCAACACTCAATACGAATGAAACATTACTTAGAACTGTAAGTTTTGCCCCCTGAACTGAGACACCAGAAACCTGAGAGGCTACTAGCCCTTTATATAATTCATCAAGAACATCAGATGGAGAGTCTAATTCAGAATTAACAGTTTGTACTTTGTATGTTGCTTTCGAGACCCCATCAATACTGACATCCCAAGTCTCATCCATCTTCATAAGCGTTGGGAGGATTATAGTTTTATGAAAATAATCAGACTCTGCGGTAATCGTCTGCTTTACTGAACCCGGATGAG
>CABXDI010000110.1 GCA_902510815.1 uncultured Verrucomicrobiota bacterium
AATGATTCTGAGAAGATTAAGATACTTAACAGGCTTAATAAAGATAGAGGATCAATTCAGCATAAGATTTCTAAACGTGTGGTTATGAAGTTTACTCCAAAAATGCATTTTAAATCAGACCTTTCGATAGAGCGTGGCGTTAAAACATTATCAATTATTGAGAGCTTAGATTTAGTAGAAGAAAACAATAGCGATGGATTAGATTCTTCCCTTTACGAGAACAACGAGGATTAGGGGCAAATCAAATAATGAGTTCTGATTTACAAAATTGTTCATTTGAGGACATTGGGAATAAAATTCGTAATTCTTCGAGAATATTGATTTTATCCCATGTTCGCCCCGATGGTGATGCGATAGGTTCACAGATTGCACTTGGTTCGAGTTTAGAAGAGATTGGTAAGGAAGTTTTTCTTATGAATGAGGATGGGTGCCCTTCAAATCTATCTTTCTTAAAAGGGTCTGACAAAGTTATTACACCAGCTGGGAATAAGATAGAGGCTGATTTATGTCTGGTTCTAGATACTGCTAATTATGAGAGAATAGGATTAGGCTGTTCTAGTATAGTTGAAGGCATTGAAAATGTTATCAATATCGACCATCACATTACAAATGAGATGTACGGAGATTTGTACTATGTAGATCCCAGCTCACCGGCGACAGCACAAATAATTTTTGAATTTTTATCTGATCAAAAATTGCCAATTAATCCGACTTCTAGAGATGCTGTTTTTATAGGTCTCTCTACGGATACAGGTGGGTTCAGATACCCTGCGACAACAGCTCGCTCTTTTGAGGTTGCTGCCGATTTGTTGAAACTAGGTGCTGACTGTGGGGAGCTATCCTCAATGGTCTACGAAAGATATTCTTTCAAAAGAATAGAACTTCTGAGGGAGCTTTTGGCAAATTTAAAAATTACTTCTAATGGGAAAGTGGCCTCGTGGGTCTTAAGTATGGAAATTAAGAATCGACTGTCTCTTAGGCCTGAAGATAGTGAGAATTTAACCGATGTAATTAGGGGAATTGATACTGTTCAAGTTGCTGTTTTCTTTGAAGAATTAAAATGTAATGACATAAGAATAAGTATGAGGTCAAAGAACGTTAATCTTGCAGACGTTAGTAAAATTTGTGGAAATTTTGGTGGAGGTGGACATCCCTTGGCGGCAGGAGCAAAAGTTGAGGGAGATGTATTAGGTGTAGAAGGAGATGTTTTAAACTATATCGATAGACTAATTAGTTAAATCATGAAAAATGTAGATGGAGTTTTATTAGTAGATAAAGATCCCGACATGACATCCCATGATGTAGTTGCTGTGGCTAGGAAAACCTTGGGGCAGAAGAAGATAGGTCATTGCGGGACATTGGACCCAATGGCGACAGGTTTGCTTATTCTGACTTTAGGTAAAGGAACCAAGATACAGGATTTATTGATGGCTGAAGATAAAGAATATGTTGGAACAGTGAAGCTAGGCGAGGAGACGACGACTCAAGACAAGCAGGGCGAAATTGTTTCTTCAAAAGATGTTCCTGAGTTAAGTGATGAGGATGTTATTTCGGTTTTAGAAAAATTCAAAGGTGACTTCTATCAGACTCCACCTATGGTAAGCGCTATAAAAAAAGACGGAGTGCCTTTATATAAATTAGCGAGGCAGGGAAAAGAAGTTAAGCGAGATCCACGCCTCGTTCATGTTTATGATTATGAGTTAACTTCATTTAACTTACCTAATTTTGATTTTCGGGTAGTTTGCAGTAAGGGATTTTATGTCAGAACATATGCACATGAAATTGGTTCTAAGATAGGTTGCGGTGCACATCTGAGCGCCTTAAGAAGGACCAAGTCTGGAAAGTTCAGTGTTAATGGAGCTGTGACTTTTAGTGAATTAAAGAATGGCACTAGGGAAAGCGTTGCGAGTAGCGCATTGAGTCTTGCAGAGGTTTCAAGATTAAGAGGTGTTTGAACTAATATTTACATAAGTGAGAATAGAAAGTTTTAGTGAGCTAAACTCCATTAACGGAGTTGTGAATCTTGCGATTGGTGTTTTCGATGGTCTCCATAGAGGTCACATCGAAGTCATTAGGAAAGCATGTTCTAAACCAGGGGTTTCTGTTGTTCTTACTTTTGAACCTCACCCTATGAGAATTATTAACCCTGAAAAGGCACCACAAATTATCAGCTCAATAGATTGCAGGCAAATGCTCTTAAATGAATTCGGAGCTAATAAATTCATGGTTCTTCCATTTGATAAAACAAGAGCCAGTCAAGAGCCAGAAGAATTTGTTGAGGAATTGGTTAGTAATTGCGATCTAGGTTCAATAAGCGTTGGGGATGACTTTCGGTTTGGAAAAGAAAGAAAAGGGTGCGTTCAATTACTCAAAAAGTTTTCTAAAAAGTATCAATTTGAGGTTTTTGAAATTGAAAGAGTAAAAGATAAAAATGGATTGGTTATTAGTAGTAGCAGGGTAAGAGAAAAATTATCGGAGGGTGATTTTCAGATTGTTAATGATTTGCTAGGTAGAGAATTCTCTCTTTCTGGCGAGGTGATAAAAGGTAAGGGGATAGGCCGTCAGCTCGGATTTCCTACCGCTAACGTTGATTGTGATGTGCCTGGAATTATGAGACATGGAGTTTATGTAGTTAAAGTTTCCACAAAGAATCAGGAATTTGATGCAATAGCAAATTTAGGTCTTCGCCCGACAGTGAATAGTGATTTGGATGCTAGTCTTTTACTAGAGGTTCATATCTTTGATTTCGATAAAGATATATATGGAGATATTTTAACGGTTACTTTTAAAAAGTTTTTAAGACCCGAGACTAGGTTTGATGATTTGGACGGCCTTAAGTCTCAAATAGAAGAGGATATCATTAATGGTAAGAAAGACCTATAAAAGATAGGGCAGTATTCCTTTGTATTTTAGTTAAGCTCCATGGTAACAGGGCAGTGATCTGACCCCATTATTCCATTCATAATTGAGGCCGATTTTAATCTTTCTTTGAGTTGATTGGAGATACACCAATAATCAATTCTCCACCCGATGTTTCGATCTCTTGCTTGTGCCCTATAACTCCACCAAGAATAATGGCCGCCACTTTTTTCATATTCTCTGAAAGTATCAATGAAACCGGAAGCTACTATTTCATTAAAACCCTCTCGTTCTTCTGGAGAGAAGCCTGGATTTTTAATGTTTTGTTTAGGCCTAGCTAAATCAATTTCCTTATGGGCAACGTTTAGATCTCCACATATTATAACAGGTAGTGTTTTTTCTAAATTCAATACGTAAGATAAAAAACAACTGTCCCAATTTTTTCTATAACTTAGTCTTTTTAATTCATTTTGAGAATTTGGTGTGTAAACATTAACGA
>CABXDI010000111.1 GCA_902510815.1 uncultured Verrucomicrobiota bacterium
ACTACTTCGCGACCAACGAACGCTGGGGTGCACGGTTCTGGGATGCACGCCTGGCCCTCGCCAAAATAAGACTGGATGGCTTTTTTTATATTGAGTCAAAAAATGAAGAAGGAAACATACTTACAAAGCCATTCATTTTAGAAGGAGACTCAATCGAAATAAACGCCGATGCATTAAATGGATACATCAAATTAGAAATACTTGATCAGAATGAAAATACGATAGCCTCAAGCAAAACCTATCGCGGCTATGATGACATTAGGCTTAATCCAAAATGGGAGAATCAACAAAACCTAAAAAACCTCAAGGGAGAAATAATTCGACTGAAGTTCACTCTCATGAATTCCAAAATATTTTCATTCAAAATCAATTGATAAGATCACTAAGAGATTTAAATATAGTTACAAATATTTTTATCAAGGCGCCAAATAAATAAAAGGCTCGACTGGTATATTCCTAAGCACACTATAGGTAACAAGAACAATAGCTGCAGTCCAACCAACCCAAGATTTTCTAGCTAATGATGGTCTAAAGAACAACAAAACGATGACAGGAAACCCAATAAACAATAAGGGATTTCTGGAAAATCCTTCGGAAAATTCTCCATGTAAAAACAAGTAGACCGCTCTAGTAGAACCACAACCAGGGCAATCTAAACCAGTTAATTTCTTAACAGTACATTTGGGGTAAAAATCATTGGCATGCGGATCAAAAAAATACAATAACACACAACCAATCAAAATCGGCCCTAATAAGCATATTAACGTTTTGTTTTTTGCACTCAAAATTTTGAGGGATTCATAATCGCGACTAGTAAGCGCCCTCAAAACCTTCCGCAAATGCACCAAATGCACCTAATATTCCCCAAATAATTCCCCCTATAATTGAAATTCCAAATGAAATCCATGCCCACATTGCGGCTTTTTTTGAATTTTCCTTGGCTTTTTCAATATCCCCTGCAGCAAGTAACCCCTCCACTTTTGATGCGTGAACAATACTAACAATTCCCAAGGGCAAACAACAACACAAAGTGGCAAGAATACCCCAGACTAAATGACTAGGCACCTGCTCAGTGGGAGAAGTCTTATTAGGCGAACTTGAACCGCTAATAGGTATTTCATTCTCATCAATAACACCTGCGATAGTCCTTAAAGGCTTCCATTCTTCCATCCCCTCATGCCACCCAAGGTCTTCAAAAGAATACTTACCTTGCTTTATAAATTCATTGACCTGATCAATCGAATATGGGCCAAACTTCTCACCATTTCTCCCAACATATACTTGCATAACATTTTATTAATATAGTACATAGTGATTCCACGCAAGCTATCCTTAAGACTAACTAAAAAACTAAAGGGCGAGAAATATTTACTCGCCCTTTTGAAGAAATTTATTTCTGTGCTTATAGATACTATTTTTCTACAGGATGCATGACCTTAATTTCACCACTATCTTTTAGTATAATTTTAACCTTCGTACTCATATTAGGAGTAAAATAAGCTATGTCGTTGTTTATGTATTGTACCTCTTTGACTATACCCTCCACGGAGCCACCGTCTTCGGCTTTACTAAAAAAGCGCACTCTCTCCGACTCCCCTTTTGAAATTTGATTAAAATAAAAATTCTCACCGCCACCTGAAAAATGCACTGAAGACCAAATATTTCTACCTTGATTTATTATTTCTATATCATTACGAAGAGACAACTCATATCTATAAAAAAATAGACCAAAAGCGACAAGAAACAGACAAAATAAAATCTTACAGAAAGTTGAAACTGTGGCTTTTTTTTTCATTTCTTAAATTACCAAAAAAATTGACTGCAGAATTTAATAATTTTCCCTATATATCCAACTATACCCCATATGGGATCAAGTAAACTCAAGTAAAAGTTAGACTACTGAACCCCTTTTGGGGTTAATATAAAGCGTGCGCCAATTAAGACTCTTAACCGCTGCTGAACAAGTCGCAGAACACCTTCTTACTCTAATCAAATCTAGCCAATTCACTGCAGGATTACCTGGAGCCATTAGTTTATCGAAGAAACTAGGGGTTAATCACAAAACGATGGAATCAGCTCTGCAGATATTGGAAAAAAAACAGATTTTAATAAATAATGGAATCAGAAAAAGAAGAACTATTAATAACAAATCTGTTACAAAGATAGATAACAAATGCTTAAGGATCGCTATACTCCCAATGGAAAAAAGTGATGAAAATGTAAACTACATTATTGAGCTTAGAAATTTACTTTTAGATAATGGACACCAGCCTTTCTTCACAGATAAAAGCCTCATGAATCTAGGAATGGATATTAAAAAAGTTTCACGGTTCGTAAAAAGAAATAAAGCTGATGCATGGATTGTAAATGCCGCTTCTAGAGAAATTTTGCAATGGTTTGCATCACAAAATGTAGCCACTTTTGCACTTTTTGGTCATTATTTAGATTTACCAATTGCTGCAATAGCTCCAAAAAAATCTACTGCAATCATTAAAGCCACTAACCACCTTATAAAAATGGGGCATCAACGGATTTCGCTACTTTGCCGCAAACACTTAAGAGCACCAAACCCAACTCCAGTAGTGTCTGCAATGTTGGAGGAGTTAGAAAAATCTGGGATTAAGACCAGCGAATTTAATTTACCCGACTGGGAAGAAACGAAGGAAGGATATAACAAAATTCTTAACTCACTTTTTAAAATCACTCCACCGACAGCAATAATTACAGACGAAGCCTTTATGTATACCGCTACTCTTCAATATTTAGCTTCTCGTGGCCTTAAAGTCCCTGAAGATGTTTCAATAATATGCACAGACAATGATCCCAACTTTGACTGGTGTTCACCTTCAGTAAGTCACATAAAATGGGATGCCAGACCAGTTCTAAGAAGAATTATCCGATGGGCCAACAACATTAGTGCTGGCAAGAGTGACATCAGACAATCGGTTATTTTAGCAGATTTTGTTGCAGGTGAGACTACAGGTCCACCCAATAATTAATAAGAATATTTATAACCCAAAACTACTAGTTCCCAATGGTGCACATTTAACATAAAATATAAGACCATTTGTTATGCGATCGCTAATTCTAATACCAGTTATTATTTTATTAATTTTATTAAAGATAAATGCCGGAGAAAATGCGGCCCCGTCATCCCATATGGTTTATAATGACGCAAGTTTTCCAGGAGATATACTCATAAATGAGGTAAGAGTTCCAAAAAAGGGTGAAGCTATGTACACCTATTATGAAGCTTTAGGTTGGGCAGGAAAAGCAGCAGGTTATGCAGGAATACAGGCTCATCCGAGAGGGCATAATTACATTTTTTCTATTTGGGATCACAAACAACAC
>CABXDI010000112.1 GCA_902510815.1 uncultured Verrucomicrobiota bacterium
GTTCAGTCGTCTTAACGGTCGACCCAGAAGGTGATAATATCACTTTAGGACTAACCATTGAGCAGAGCGATAACCTGATTGAGTGGACTAAGCTCGATGGTGAAATGACACGCACTATCCCAATTCCTGACGGTAAGAAGTTCTACCGCTTTGCTTTGGATAAGTAGGTAAAACTCATATTATTTCAATTATGCTTTATTGCAGATATTGCAGAACAAACGTTAAGTTCACTCCTATTCCCAAAGGAAAGGAAGGGCACTCGAATATCTGCATTGATTGTGGCAATACAGTTTTTGGAGACAACAAAGAAGAACATCTAGATTGGTTAAAACAAAATGTGAAAACTGAAAAGAGGAAGCTATGGCTACACCTTGGTGGGACAGTTGTGATGGCTGTAATCTTTATTTTGTTTTTACTACTTTTAATAGGCGTTATTTAGGCCGATCAATGCCACCATAAGAAAAGTTACTTATGAAGCAGGCCAGTATATTGATAGAAGGGTGCTTCTGAAAAGGATTCATAGTACGCACCAATCATATCAGTTTCTCGTTCCTTTAGGTGATTAGGTTCTGCACCAATCATTTCAGCACAACTAATCTGGGCGTTTTTTAGTAGTGAGTGTTTGTTATAATTATTAGTTCTTGCGTGAATATTTTTGGCTTCACCACAATACAGCAGTTTCTTACCATCAGTGATCTTATAAACTCCTGATTCTCGGCTAGGCTTAAATTTAGAAAAGGGTAAAACTTCAGACCAATTCAAACCTATCCATTTCAATGAATCGAATTGATTTGTATTTGTTGGAGCGCTTAACGATGAAGTTGCGGATTTAACTTTATTCTTATCCATTATTCTTCCTGCTTTTTTATTTGATGGCTTGTTCCATAAAGGATGACAAACACCAAAGTTTGCAGTTGGACTGAAATCAAAATACTTACGGTGACAATAAATCAGATAATCCTCGAAACATTGTCTTTTGGTATCCTGAAGATGACTTACAGCTACAGAAACTTGGAAATCAAAACCCTCCTCATTTCTATATGCCCATAGTGTAGGTGCAGCAGTATGTGGATCGTTCCATGGAGTAACTTTTCGAAATGTATGAATACTAAGCTGTCTTGTTCTTTCTCGTAAGTTCCTTCCAGTCTGACCTATGTAAAACAAACCATCTTGATTTGTTGCTCTAATACGGTAGAACCCAGGCTCACTAGAAACAGATTGTTTAAATTCTTTTATATCTGAATCCAAAGGAATCCATTCTGACCAATTTAAATTACACCAGTTATTTGCTAGTGGCTTAACCATTGTTCTGCAACGCCTGAGAAACTTCCCTAGCAATATCTTCAGGCACATAACCCCTTGCCGCTTTGATGTGAAGTATGGGCAGTCCTGTTTTCTTAAAGACATCATCAACAAACTGATCCCTTTTCTTTCGTGACTCCCTGTCATGGCTTGAATCATCTAGTTCTATCCCAAGAACAGGGTTCATTGTTTTGGCTTCACAAAGAACAAAGTCGATATGCTTTCGGTCTATTCGGTTTCTAGCACCTTTGTTTTCGTGTGGTCGTTGTACGTAAAACAAATCACCAAGACGCACCTTACAAAGAAGCTCTATGTCATCACCAAGAACATTCTTAAGCACGTGATAGAACGATATTTCGGCAGCACTTAGGAAATGATCACGCTTACCATAAGGTAGCGGTATAGGTTCGCTAGCCTTTGGCTTGATGTTAAAAAGCTTATTAAGGATGAGAAGACACCCATCGTTTAGCTCGTTGTTCTTGCGTCTTCTTCGCCTCGGCATCGAACTTATTTAATTACCCTTTTTTGATAACCCTTGTTCTAAAGAAACGCTTCTTAGTGTCGCCACCATAAGTACCGGGGTTTGCCCTAGTCCATGTCACCATGTCTGTTGATGATTCAAGAACGACTTCATAAGTTCCATCAGCATCTTCAGGAATTACAACCGATGTGCCACCAGAACTAGCTGCAGAAACTAGATCTTCTTTGGAAATGCTATAACTAGATTTGGTAGTTATGCGAAGCTGAACTGTAGAACTAAATCTTTGATTGAATTGACCCGGAAAAATCGCCTGATCAAATGTTAAACTGATTTTAGTAATGCCTGACAAAGTTATGTTGATATTGTTTTTAATTTGGTTATTTGAAATTATTTTAGGCTTATCCTCATTCTCTAAAAAGATCTGTATTTCACCACCAAACGCTCCATTCTTAAAAGCATTTCCGCCAAAATAAGGAGCTGAGCTTGCATCGACAATTTCTACTTGATCAGTGGGCGCTAGTGCAACTTCATCTGTTGGTTTATAACCATAGTCGCTCTCATCATCAACTTGTGAACCCTGTGCCTTCAAAGTCACGTAACGAACTTCAGCATTCACAATTGAACTGAGTGCAACAGTTGTAATAATAATTAGTAGTTTTTTCATGTTGTTGAGTTGGTTGTTATAATTACTTCTCCTCAGCCTTTGCTTTAGCTTCCTCTTGTCCCTTGTGAACAATTCTTACACGGAACAAACGCTTCACTGTATCCGACTGGACAGCCTGAGAATGAAATGGCGTCCAAGTAACCGAATCAGAACTAGATTCAACGATAAGGTCATAGTTGCCTGTCGCATTTTCTGGAAGGACTAGAACACTTGTTGGGCCTACTTTGTTTATTTCAGATGCTTTGGTGATTTTGTAGGTCACCCAGCCGTTAGGGTTGTTAGGGACTCCATTAGACGCAGCGTAACTTATTCTTATACTGCTTACACCTGTATGTGTTGAACCTATATATCCTTCGACTCTTTCAGCACCAAACAACTCTTCTTCAATACCATTCATTATTCCTTTTATAGTCTTTTGCCTCCATGAATCTTGAATGCCTACGCACTGGATTAAATCTGTTGGATCTGTGTTGATAGATTGTTTAGCAAAATTCAAAGTCACATACTCAACCGCACTGACAGCACCGGAAAACACGAGGGACTACAACGTTAGGAAAAGGAATAGTTTCTTCATGATGTCTATCCTAACTAAACAGCCTATGAGAAATCAAGGAAAGAGGAACGCAGTAAATCTTGTTATAGTCAGCTATTCAGAAGCTAGCAGAACAAGAGGGCAAAGAGGTTATAGACTTAGCTACGGAGCTTTTAGAGAAGGACTTAATTTGAATTAGCAATAACAAGTATAATTAACAGCAGCAGAATTACCCCAGAGAACAACCAAAAGGAAGGTTGGATTTTTTCTGCTTCTCTTTGTTTAGCTTCTTCAGCCTCTTTA
>CABXDI010000113.1 GCA_902510815.1 uncultured Verrucomicrobiota bacterium
ATTCGCCGCTTTTTGTTTGCCATAAAAACCTCACCCTATGTCTTTTTTGATATGGAGGTTTAGGGGTTAATGACTGATTTTCACCCTCTTTTTTTAGCGCTTTTCAAAAGTTTATGAAAATTTACTTTCATAATGAAATTAATTCTGGCTGAATAGCTTAACTAATTATCAAAATTATTCATCATGACCTCCACAACTCACAAATTCAATTTAAGTACATTTACCATATTCAGTTTTATTATTACCCTAGCGTTAATACCAAATGCAAAGTCATTAGAGTTAATTGGTTACTGGGATTTTAATGACCCTTCTGATCCAGCAGTTTCTTCTGACGTCTCAGGTAATTCTCCAGACTTGGAGTTTATTGGTAGTGCCGCTTATACGGAAAATGGTGACGGTTTAAGTGACACCGCAGGAGATTATGCTTTGGATCTTGGTGGAGTGAATGATGGCTCATTAGCTCAAACTCTTGAAGGAGAGCATCTAAGTACAGCAGTTGAGAATAATGCCATGTCAGTGGTCTTTTGGCAAAATACGACTGCGACCGGAAATACTAGTTCCTTTTGGATTCATTCTCCATCTGCAGGTGCTAATGATAGAGGCTTTCAAGCTCATATCCCTTGGGGAAATGGCACGATTTTCTTTGATCAGTCAGGTTGCTGTGGACCAGCACAGAGGCTCACGGTTGCAGGATTAGTTCAACTAGAGCAGTGGCAGCATTTTGTTTTCCAGAGGGACGCTGAAGGTAATATGGAGATCTGGGTAGATGGTGTTCAACAGGCCGCTCAGGGAGGAGCTGAGCCGTTAGACGAATTTAATGGAATTATAACCATTGGAGCTGAAGGTCCGACTCAAGCTAACAGCTTTGCTGGAAGAATTGATGATTTTGCGATTTTTAATAACGTTCTTGATGAAGAGCAGATTACCTCTTTAGCGGAAGGCGCAACACCTCTTTCATTAGTTGCACCTCCTGCAAAAAACATCATTTCCTTTGTGGGACCGTTGACTGATGATGCGAGTACCGGGATTAGTCCTGATAATGAGTATACACATACGATTAGCGGAGGAGGAGCAGAGAGTGTTAATGGAGTAAATTTTGAAGTGCTTGATGCGAACACGACACCAGATAATTTCTTTTGGGATGTGTCTTCAGTAAAGAACCAAATTAATGACAATAATGGTTCATGGGATGTTGCTGGTAGTGGAGTGACAGGAAGTGGGCTTCAGCAATTGCTAGGATCCTTTACATTTAATAATGATGGAGCGGTTGGATCGAATCAGACATTTACTTTGAGTGGGCTAACGCCTGGTCAGTACTACGAGCTTCGATTGTTCTGTAGGAAGTGGGCAGATGATACTCAGCGTCAGCAGACAGTGGAATTTTCGACTGGGGAAACTGAAGACATAGTGACCTTTAGTGAAGATCACCCTGAAGTAGAGCCAATTAATATGGAGCTTAGAGATCAGGCTTATTACTTGAGCTACCGTTACACAGCGGGAGATGAAGAAGAGTTGATTGTTACATTTACGGTGGCTGATGATGATGTGCAGGGCTCACCTGGCAGCTTCCACATGTATGGGCTTACCAATCAAGTATCAGCTCCTCCAAGTGATTTTGATGAGGACGGTCTTCCTGATAGTTGGGAGATAAGGATCGTTGATAACCTTGAAGACTTAAATGGTAATGCGGCGGGACCTGGACCTGGATCTGGAACAGGAGACTTTGATGGTGACGGGTTGACTGACCTTGATGAATATGAGGAGACAGGAACGGATCCGACTAAAGCAGATACCGATGAAGATGGACTTAGTGATGGAGTTGAAACGAATACAGGAACTTTCGTTAGTGCTGCTAATACTGGAACTGACCCAAAGAAGGCAGACACCGATAGTGATGGTTTGATTGACAGCGTTGAAACTAATACCGGAGTTCTCGTGGATGAAGAAAACACTGGAACGAGTCCACATAATAGAGATTCAGACGGAGATGGTTATGGTGATGCTGGTGAAATATCTGGAGGAACTGACCCTAACGATGAAAATAGTAAGGGAGCAATTCCAGGACCATTCCTTTACCTCGACTTTGAGGATAATGCGGCAGACTTAAGTGGCAATGCTAACGACGGTGAAGTTGATGGTGATGTGACCTTTGATGTTGAAGGTGCAGAGGGTGGCCCTACTCCAACGACTGGAGCGAGCTTTAATGGAGGTCACCTTGACTTTCCAGGTATTGATATGAACTCAATGATTCGAGACTTTGATACAGGAAGTTATACGTTTGCATGCTGGATGAAGCCTATTGGCTCAGCTGGTGGACAAGGCTTTATGTGGGGGCAAACCCAACAAGGTATTCATAACGGAATTCGTAATGGAGGTTTACTTCACAGTGCACACTGGGGAGCTGACTGGAATGCCTCTACCGTTCTTGAAGCGGATCAGTGGGTTCATGCTGCATGGACTTATGATGGTGATACCGACACGGCAACTATCTACTTAAATGGTCAAGTTGATGGAGGACCACAAGCGCAACGTGCAGCGAACGGAGGAGGAACTCTTATCTTCGGTGGACGTAACAACGGAGAGATTCCCTACAATGGATATGTCGATGATGTGACCATTTGGAGAGAAGTTCTTCCTGAAGGATCGATTCAAGCCTTAGCTGATGGAACAAGCCCAATTGGAGCCTCTCAGGAAGATGAAGACGGAGACGGGTTACCTGACGCGTGGGAAGAAAAGTATGGTGTTGATGATCCTGAGGGTGACCCTGACGGAGATGGGCTTACTAACGTAGAGGAGTATGAGCTTAGAACAAAGCCAGATAAAGCCGACTCAGATGAAGATGGACTTAGTGATAAGGCTGAGATTGAAATCCATGAGACTAATCCTTTAAATCCAGATGCGGATAAGGACGGGCTACTTGATGGAGAAGAGATAGCGGCTGGTACCGATCCTGATAAAAAGGATACGGATGAAGATGGTATCTCTGACTTCAATGAGATCCAGGATGGTACAGATCCATTAGTGAAGACCGCCATTGCTTTCGATACCAACCTTGTATCCTACTGGTCAATGGACGGAACCTTCGATAATGTGCATACAGACGATTATCATGGTGAAGAGCAAAGTGGGCCGATTGAGTTCCAGACTGGAAAGTTTGGTGATGCGGCTTACTTGAACGGGACTCAGAGTATCCTTATTAGTGGTGATGAGAACGCGTTCGACTTCGCCGGTGAAAGCTTCACGGTATCAGCTTGGTACACCGCAGAGGTG
>CABXDI010000114.1 GCA_902510815.1 uncultured Verrucomicrobiota bacterium
TACAATGATGATTAATAAGGGTAAGGGGATCATAGTTTGAAACCTTAACTCGCCATATTAAATGCTAACTAATAACAAAACAAAGGTTAAGAACGCAATAACCGAAATTACTAAAAAGGGCAAATAAGATAAGAGCACATAGAAACTACGATTACACTTATTTATCCAAAATTTTTTAATCAAGTTCGCTGGATTCAATATCACGATTTCTATTATGTTATGTGAACATGTGAGTTAATACCAATCAAATTACCTTGCCTAGTGAGCAACACCATCTATCACCCAAGATAAACCAATAGTAATAATAATAATTCCTGTTATTACTAAGATAGTAATAACACCGAATTTGATCTTTTGCTTTTTCAAGTAAGCGCTAAGCCAATTTATGTATTGTTCGTTGTCAGTAAAATAAATTTCCGCGGAACAAGTGGGACAATTTTTTTTACAGTTGTTTGTCGAACTGTGATTTACTAGCTCGTCAATATTACATTGCTTGCATTTACGAACCATTAGTCAGGAATAAGGGTACGGGGTTCATGGGTTATTATTCGGCTTCAGCTTCCTCTAATGTATCAACAGGCTCGCCTTTGCTGTTCCAATATTTTTCTGAATCTTCCAGGGGCCTACCTTCCTTCTCATTTTCTTCCAAGATATGATCTTTTTCTAAATACCCTGTAGGCGAAAAATCCATGGTGCCGTATTTATAGCTGTTCGATTTTTTTCTATTCTCCTTATCGTTACTTTTACCATTAGCCATTACTAAAATTAAAAGTACAACCAAAACGGGTAATGTTGATATTATATTAAGTATGTACTTTTTACTGTGTTTATAACCTTCCCACCTGAAGTTAATAAACCTACCTATTAGGATAGCTAATAACGGGCCCAATAAAAAGAGGAGGACCATGGACCCAATTAGAAAAATACCTATCTCTAAAACACCAATACCTAAAACCAATGCAATAAAAACACCAAGTATAGGCAAGGACAAAAGTATTATAGAGTAAGCTCCAAGACCTGCTAAAAGTCCTGAAAACTTTGCTGATTTTGTAGTCTTTTTCTTTTCTTTATTCATATCTCAGTGGTCGTTAGGAATCAAAGAGTAAAGTATAATAGCTTATTAAACACTAACAAATTACAAAATCACTCTAAAATTATAACGGTCCATGGCAAATAAAGTTTAGGCGCTAGTCAAAACCTAGATCATAATTAGAGATAAATTTCTGAATAATTCAGTGACTGACTCCTGTAATTAGGTGTAATAATGACAAAAGAAAAAAGGCAGAAATTGAGAATGAAACAATCATAAACATCAAATTATTTCGTTGATTCTTTTTTTTTATAAACATAATCAATTTATATATACCGAATGAGAATGATGAAATTATTATTATAGGTTCTAGAATAAGAGCTAGAGCAATCGAACTGTCCATAATCATTAAAATAGCATTTTATAAAAAACTAACAAATTACTAATTCATCGATAATTATTTCTGTAGTATTACATCTTTAATCACATACCTTAAATTTGGGTTAAGAGGTACTTCAATTCTAACCAATTACAAAACCCACCGAAGATTATAACGGGAAAAGGGGGAACCCCACACAATCCCCGAACAGGGGACCATGGATCAGGGGTTACGACTTTGAAGTCATTAATTAAATCAATTTAAATAATATAAATTATCGATTTTTAAAATCACGTATTTACTAATATGTTAGTAATTTGAAAATGAATGATTTCATCAATTTTATCGTACGTGTGTTTACGGATGGGGAAGTTTTATTTTTTGTTTTTATTATGTTGTGTGCAGTATCTTTGATAGCATGTCTATGCTGGCGGTGTGATTCAAAATATTTGAAATATGAAAATAAAGCCTTAGATGGGAAATTGAGTAACTTTGTATTCTTTTTAACTTTTGGAGTCATCTACTCATTTATCGCCATCGTTTTACCAGCGTGTTTGTCTTATGATCCATTTAAACTTCGTATAGCGTTATTTATGCCCTATTTGGGACTGTTTTTAATTATATTCGTTTTATCATTTTTTGTATACTTCATCAGTAGAAAGAAGTGTAAAAATAAACCGACTAGGCGCTTGGTTTTTCTGCTTAGGATGAGCTTAGTACATTTAGTCTTCTTTGGAATTGTAATATCGTGGGGGGTCTTATTTATAATCGTCAATAGTGGAGGAGTTGGAATGTCAGTTTAGTTTAGGATTCCAATTTAGAAAAACTTATCACCAACCAGCGCTAACGGTCCACGCCATTTGGGCAGGTGCCACCCTCTACCAACTTTTAAGGTCTTCGCTTTTCTCGATGTTGATTGTGATTATTAATCTACTTCAACATATTCAGAATGGTCAAAACCTTCACCATTTAAGGTAACGCTTTTGTTTGGGAAACAAGTTGAAGTTTATTAAATGGGATAACATTCTTGTGCTGATCTACCTGTTCTTTCCTAGTCACGGGATCGTAATTGTAAGCAATATAGGCAAGCACATCAAAAACATCACTCTTCTCTGCACGAATGATTTTCTTGATCTCATTTAACTGATCCAAGTCATATCCTTTTTCAGCAAGCCCCTCTAATAATTTCTTACGAGTATCTGGATGGCTCTTATGAATGGAAAGGAAACACAGTCTGCAGAATCCTGAGCAGAAGGCAAACTAATCTACAAAAGTGAAGAATTAAGCTTGCGAAAAAGGTCGAAGTCTTAGACCCTCTAGGATGCACTCTCCCATCAAATCACTCAAACTCGGAGCACTTATTTTTTTATCTGCTCTCTCTGTTGGAGTCTCATCAGCCGAAGAAGGAATAATCATTGTAGATGAGTGGGAAGCTGAAATCCAAATTGGAGATCTAAATTGGGATGAACCATTCGTAATCGAGTTAGAAAACGTAACTTTTGTCCAGTTTACGCATAATACCCACTATCAAAAGTCTGTAGTAGTTCTTGATGAAAATCACGAACAAATATGGGCATTAAACAGGGGTGGGCAAGGCTCCGCGCGTATAATGGCTGTAGCAGAGGATAAATTCGTTCTCATGTTATCCGCCACGCCCTCTTATAGACAAGACGCAGTATTTTACCGTATCGTTGACAAGGAGGTAACTGAGGTAGGTCGCACTTCAGATTTTACAAAATTAGATAACAAA
>CABXDI010000115.1 GCA_902510815.1 uncultured Verrucomicrobiota bacterium
AAGCCAAAGCAGGAGGACCTTCAATTGATCAAGTCATTCGCCACAGCTCCAATCCTAATGGATTACCCAATGGAATGATACCATCATTAGTGGCTGGTACTTTTTTCCGTCGCAGCAGAGTAGGTAGATATCACCATAGCTACAATCTTGATGGAACTGTTTCAGCAAGGATGCAGGAAAAACCCAGAGATTTATTTAATAGAGTCTTTGGTGTGTTTTCTAAAGCAGACGAACAAGATGCTAATCAAAAACGTATAAGACGAAGCGTTCTTGATTCTGTCCTTGATCAATACAAATTTTTTACCGGAAAAAACTCACCGCTAGGCTCTTCATCAAAGGCGAAAATAAAAGATCACTTGGACCGAGTTAGAGAATACGAGCAAAGAGCTTTTTCCACGCCTGACCTTCAAAAAACAGGTCCTCACATGCCTCCAAAATCTCTCTTGCCTCATGGTGGCCCAGCAGACCCAGGGGGAGAAGGAATAGATATGTCACTCGATGCCTTGAGAACTGAATGGAGATTACTAGCTGATCTTTATTCACTCGCCATTGAAATGGACAGAGCTCGCTTTGGCTCAATTACATTCTTAGCAGCTGGTGAACGAATACGACTAAAAGGAGAGTACAAGTACGGTGATAAAATAAAATATAATTTCAATGATTCGACTGAACTTGGTCGCGGCGGTTCAGGCGGATGCAGTCATGAGTGGTGGCATAAATTTGATGAGAATAAAGGCAACAAACAACTCCGTGCCCATGCTCATATGAAATTAAATGAGATAGCATATTTCATGAAAAGTCTGGACGAAGTCAAAGAGTTCAACGGGAAAAGCCTCCTCGAAAATTCACTATTCACAATTTCTACAGAATCTGGAGACGGAAGACATAATAATACTAAACGAGAACTTTCTGGTGTTTTCCATGCAATCACCAGTGGTGGAGGAAAATTTAAGACGGGAGAAATTATGGATGTAAAAGCACAAGGGTTGGACCTTTATAACACTATCGTTAGTGGAATGGGATCAAATCTTAAGCTAGGCCCAAAAAACCATGAGTTGCAAACCGTCGAAAAGATAATGGCTTAGGGTAATAAAATTATCTTCTTAGTCCCAGAATAAATCATCAAACCTAATTGAGTAAATCTTAGCATTTCCTTTTAGCTCAAATTTTAAGCTCACAGGCTTTGAAACATGCTTAGCTAACTTGAAGTCTTTTGTCCACTTAACGACTTCTCTAACCTTGATGTTACCTGAAATAGTTTCACTATTTGTTAGAATTTTTCCCTCCTCGTTATAGAGAACTATCTTCACACTCCCGTTACCTGGGTCACAGGTAATTTTCATTTCCTCACCTGGTAGACTGATCTTTCGAGAAGTTAACTCGGCAACCTTGCTAACATCCTCTACTCTATAGCCTGAAAATAGCCCTTTGAGGTTAGCATCTTTGATAGAAAATGAACTTAAGTTTTGGTAGGATCTCACAAAAGCAGGAACCTGATCCATCAAATAATCATTCCGAGGAGGCAGTACAAACTGATCATCAGATGGACCAATGCTTGTAATATTTTCTGAGAGAGAATTAACTCCTTCAAAACTGACATCAAACACTTGCGCATCTCCTTCAAGTAAAAACCTCACGAAAACCTCTTTACCAACAAGCTTATCGATAGGGCCGTCCTGCCATTCTAAATCTTTATTAATTTGGTATGTTCCCGTTAACCCATGAGTATCGCTCAATCTATTATCCGCTTCATCAAGTAACTCCAAGGTGACTTTTCCGTTGGGTGCATGAAAGCTTATTTTCATTTTGGAACTAGGAAGAACAAACTTTTTAGAGAGAACGAATCCCTTTTGATCTTCATCAATCAAAGCATAACCTTTGGAACTCAATTTAAGTTTGCTGTCCTCAGATGAAATTTTTTGGGCATTTTGCGAAGAACCATAAAAATCCGAATCTGAAAATCGATATTGTTGCCTCTTGCCTAAGAGTGTTTCTGCCTCGGGTGGAGACAACAGCCAAGCCATATTAAAACGAGCCATCCAATCCTTCCAGCTCAATAAGTAAATAAATCCCTCGCTTGGCGTACCTTTTCGACCTTGAGTTAAGCAAGTGTAATTTCCCGGTCCCTTTTTTATAAGCCGGTTATGAGGCCATGTCTTACCCCCATCAAAACTCACCCAAACTCTAATATTTTTTCGTCCCTCAATATGTGGAGTCGGAGAGCTAAACAATAAAATGTCACCATCATCCCTATCAAGCCTGATGAGGGCCGCCTTACAACCATACACATCAGGAGGACCATCAAACAGTTCGTCATCTTGGCGAAGGTCTCTCCATGTTTCACCACTGTCATCACTGTAGGCTACCCACCGGTTACCTTTTCTAGTGTGTGTTCTCGAATTTATATAAATCGTTCCATCACTTAGCTCTACCAGACCCGACTCTCCAGTTCCATCCAAAGGAAAAGGTTCACTCGGGATCCAAGTTTTTCCATGATCATCACTGTATACTGCATTAGTATAACCTTTAGCCTCTTCATGTTTATTGTAATTAGGGAATACCCTTGAAGGCACTAAAAGCCTACCCTTATGAGGACCATGCTTAATGTTAATTCCAGAATCACATGCAGCATTTGGGATCGGCATAAAACCTCTGGAGTCTTTTCCATAGCTTATCTTTTCAAGCTTCCAAGTTTTACCGTGATCCATACTTTTATACATATATGGAGCGGGGTAAAGAGCTGTCATAAATAACATTATTTCACCAGTGCTTTCATCAATTATGCTAGTGCCAAGAGTTGCTCTCGCGTGATGTTTATCCTTTCCCCATCCACTCCCGTCATAAGGGCCTATACCTAAGGCCTTCCAATCTAGATCTATTCTTTTTCCAACTAGCTTATTTTCGGACCAAGTACTTCCCCCATCTTCTGATCTTTTTATAAATATGCTACTACCTTTTCTTTTGTCAGGATGAGGCTCCCCTTGAAGACTAAACATTAAAACGGTACCGTCCATCGCCACATCAAGAACACCATACGCATTATCTTCATCCCAAATATCAAATTTT
>CABXDI010000116.1 GCA_902510815.1 uncultured Verrucomicrobiota bacterium
TCCAGGCATTTTAGTGTTTTTCCATACTCTTCCAGGAGTTGATCCCGCACCAATACTACCAGGTCTTCTGTGCATCATAGATCCATGTGATTGTGGCAGACCTCCAAAATTATATTTCCTGTATACACCCTGGAATCCTTTACCTTTTGTTGTTCCAATAATGTCAACAAATTGACCGTCTTCAAACATCTCTGCGGTTGGATTCTGTATATCCTCAGGTAAATCACTCCCATTTGGATATCTAAACTCTCGAACAAACCTCTTTGCTTCTGAATTATGCTTATTAAAATGCCCTTCCCTCGCTTTTGTTACTCTTGTCTTCTTTTGTGTTTCATAGCCAACCTGTACAGCAGTGTACCCGTCTGTCTCTTTGGTTCTTTTCTGTAAAACAGTATTCCCGCTTACATCGATGACAGTAACTGGTATCATTGCACCATTTTCATCATAGACTCGAGTCATGCCGATTTTCTTGCCTAATATTCCTATGCTCATATCCTGTTAGGGTCTTAGCGAACTTCGCTTTAAATTTTTATTATTGTTTAAATTTTTAAATATTTTTTAAGTCTTAAAGCTTAATTAATATCTCAACTCCAGAGGGTAAACTTAGCTTCTTGAGTTCTTCCATTGTATGACCACTCGGGTTAAGTATATCGAGCAATCTCTTATGAGTTCTTATCTCAAATTGCTCTGCAGATTTCTTATTTACGTGCGGCGATCTATTAACGCTGAATTTCTCAACTCTAGTTGGCAAAGGTATTGGACCAGCTAATCTTGATCCTGTCCTTTTAACAGTATCAACAATTTCCAAAGTCGCCTTGTCAAGCATACGATAATCATAGCTCTTTAGTCGTATTCTAATTGTCTGTTGTTTTTCCATTTTCCAGTTATTTAAATCTTATGCATATGCAAGAGCAACTCCGCCTCGCTTTTCTATCAAATCATTAACTATTGCATCAGGTACATTCTCAAAGTGAGATGGCTCCATTGAATAACTCGCACGCCCTGATGAAAGAGTTCTTATATCAGTCGAGTAACCAAACATTTCAGCAAGTGGTACCTCTGCTTTTATTATGCTCACATTATTACGAGTTCCGATTTCTCCTATCCTTCCACGTCGACGATTTAAATCACCCATGATATCCCCTTGGAACTCATCTGGAGTCGTACATTCAACATCCATCAAAGGTTCAAGCATTTTGCAATTGGCTTCTCTAAAAGCATTCTTCATTGCAAAAATTGCAGCCATTTTAAATGACTGTTCATTCGAATCTACGTCATGACTGGATCCATCAAGTAAATCCACGTGAACATCAACCACTTGATATCCTGCAATAATCCCAGATATCATTGCCTCTTTAATGCCTGCCAAGCATGCATTAATAAATTCTCTTGGAATGGCTCCACCTACCACTTTATTTTCAGTTGTCAGTCCACTTCCTCTTTCGTTTGGATAAACCTTTAATATAACGTGACCATACTGACCTCGACCGCCAGTTTGTTTTTTTAGTAGCCCCTCTCCCTCTGCCTCGTTAGTTATAGTTTCTCTATAAGCTATTTGAGGCTTGCCTGCGTTAGTTACAACACCGAACTCTCTTTTCATCCTGTCTTGAATAACCTCAAGATGAAGCTCACCCATACCAGAAATTATAGTTTGTCCTGTTTCCTCATCTGATTTAACAACAAACGTGGGGTCTTCTTCTCCTAATCGTTGTAGAGCAACTGCCATTTTTTCTTGGTCGGCTGTGGTCTTTGGCTCGACTGACATTGCAATAACTGGTTCCGGAAACGACGGTGGCTCAAGTAGCACATCTTGTGAAGGAGAGCATAAAGTGTCCCCAGTAGTTATATTTTTTATACCGACTATCGCTGCAATATCACCTGCATAGCACGTATCTATATCCTTATGCTCATCTGCCTGAATTTGAATCAACCTTCCAACTCTTTCTTTACGTCTAGTTCTGGGGTTATACACTTGATCCCCCTTTGAAACGGTACCAGAATAAACTCTAAAAAATACGAGCTTCCCAACAAATTTGTCACTCCATAGTTTAAATGCTAACGAGCAAAACTTGGCGTTATCATCAGTTACTATCTTAACTTTTTGGGTTTCATCATTTGTCTTCTGAGCCTCAGTTGAATCAATATCTAATGGGCTTGGCAGGTAATCAATCACAGCGTCCAAGGTCGCCTGCACACCCTTATTTTTAAAAGCAGATCCACCACAAACAGGTATTATCTTATTTTTGATCGTTGCACGCCTCAAAGCAGCCTTTATTTCAATCGCGCTTATTTCTTTTTCCTCCAAGTACAATGTTCCAATCTCCTCATCTGAATCAATCAACTTTTCGAGCAGTTGAGAGTATGCTTGATCAGCAATTAACTTTTCATCATCTTTAAGATCTCTGACCTCGTAAGTTGATCCAAGCGCATCACTATCAGAGTAAACGACAGCTTTTTTATTAATTACATCAATTTGACCAATTAGAGAATCTTCAGCTCCAATTGGAATAAGTACGGGAGCAGCATTAGCACCAAGCTTATTTTCTATGTCTTTAACTACATTATCAAAGTCAGCCCCTACCCTGTCCATCTTGTTAACAAAAACAATTCTTGGAACATCATATTTGTCTGCTTGTCTCCATACAGTTTCAGATTGAGGTTGGACCCCAGCTACCCCACAAAAGACTACTACTGCTCCATCTAGAACTCTCAATGATCGTTCAACCTCAGCCGTAAAATCCACATGGCCTGGTGTATCAATTATATTGACCCTCTGCTCAATATCTTGAAATGATTTATATACCCCCTTTGATTCCATTTGCTTCCAGGAACACGTAACTGCTGCAGAAGTAATCGTTATTCCTCTCTCCTGCTCTTGCTCCATCCAATCCGTGGTAGCCTGACCGTCGTGTACCTCACCTATGCGATGAATCATTCCCGTGTAAA
>CABXDI010000117.1 GCA_902510815.1 uncultured Verrucomicrobiota bacterium
ACGCACAAAGTCTTCAGGAATCGCTTTCATGAGTTGCTTGAGGTTCGCCATGGTGACCAATTCTGATGGATTAGCCGATCTTGAACCTGCACTCATGAAATAAAGGTTTTCATTCTCAGTTGATCTTATCGCCTGATCGATCGGCAGTTGATTAGCAATGAAATCACTAAACCCCGGAGAACGATCCATCGCAAGAATCGTATGTTGAACGGGCTTTCTTAAGTCCAGATCAATTAGGAGCGTTTTTTCGTTCTGACTCGCAAAGGAGTTTGCCACGTTAGCAGAAGCAAAAGACTTACCTTCACCTGGCACAGCACTAGTGAACATGAAAGTCCGACGATCTTTTTTGTCTCCAAGAAAACTCAAACCTGCTCTCAAGTTTCGAATGGATTCTGCCGTTGGTGAATGCCTATTCTTTTCATCATCATTGAATAATAAAACGTGATTTCTAGAACCTTTTTTGACCAGATTTTCTTTGTCTGCTTCATGCTGAGGCATTGCTCCAAGAACAGGGAACCCCGAGTACTCTTCCAATTCAGCGACTGTCCGAATAGACGGGTCAAGAAAACCCAAAAGAATAGCGATACCTATCCCTAAAGATAAAGAGCCAACAAAGAAAAGGCCGAAGGTCTTAATAAAAGAGGGACCAACTGGAAGCTCAGGCATTTGAGCCTCCATAGCAACAGAGAACTCGCGGGACGATTTATTTCCTACAACCAAAGAGTCTATTTTGGCTAAAAGATTATTCCTTAGCTCTTCTTTACTTTTCAATTCAGACGTAATGAATTGACCTCGATTTTGAACGTTAACAATTCGGTCAATCTCTTTGGGTAAACTTTCCCAATAAGATTTTTCAACACTAGAAATTAAAGAGACTTGATTGAGCTCTTTTTCAAAAGCTTCAATATGGGTCTGAAGCTTATTCTCTGCTTCAATTAATGCAGGCCATTTGGGTCCGTATCGTTTTTTAAGCTCAATGACTTCTTCTTCAGCCTTATCGATTAAGGTTTTCCTTTCAAAGCATGAGTTGTACAATGATAATCGCTCACCGAGTTCAAGAATTTCTTTTTCTGAGCCTTTGATCATTTGCTCTGCCATACGCACATTGGCATTAGTGTCTTCATTGATTTTTTCTTCGACACTTTTCTTAGAAGCTTCAAGAATTCCATTCGCTATCAAATAGGTCACTTCAGGGCTAGTATGTTCAACAATGATATCGACAATGTAACTCTTTTTACGGGGAACGACGCGAATCCAGTTCTCGCCAAGCATCATACCAACAACCTGCTTGGGCTCCCATTGAATTAACTCATCAGACTTTTTCAGATTTTTTAAGAAGCTCATCTTCATGATGTCTTCTCTTTCATGCAATTTTTTTTCCTCAACGACTGAAGCCAGAATCTCAGGTACAAGTAATTTTTGAGTCACTGTATTAATAATAGCGTCACCCCCTAAAAAAGCCTCATTCCTGAAATTATTAGCTTCATCTAACGAATCACCTCTTTCGACTCTCTCCACCTCTATACTGGCCCGAGCTTGATAGATTTTAGGGCTTTTTACATTAACAAAAACCCCAAGAACAATTCCCACTATGGCAATGAGCACTACCAGCCATAACTTATTACGAACCCAAAAAATATAATCCCTAATCCCTCTAGTTACGCCAGAGTCCTGAGTAATCTCAGACTGCGCAAGAGCATTTAATTTTTCGTAATCCACTTTATTTATAAATACTCGTTGTTAAAAAATTCTCGCCTTAACTTCAATTTCATCACCGGGACGAACATAAAAAACTTTTGATCTATCTGATGCGTTTACAGTCGTAGAACTGCTTTTACCTGTAGCACTATTCCTAGTCACAATGGTCTTAGAAAGTTTGGCCACTTTTGTAGGGCCACCAGCAATACTAATGGCTGCAAAAATGGTGAGCTTGCCTTCCTTTTCTCTAGGTATGACATAGGTGCCAGCTTTAACGACTTCTCCGGATATTGAGAAAGTACCTAAGTCTGGAAGCTTGCCTATTCTAACAATATCTCCATCCTTTAGCATCGTAGCACCAAGCCCAGAAAGACTAATCTTTGTTAATGAACCATTTCGGTCTAAAGTTATAGATTTTTCATCAGCTTCTTCGGTCATATTTCCAACTAAGCCAATGGCCGACCCAAGATCCATGGTTTTATTTCTTGGATAAACAATCTCGCCAGGCTTTGTAACCTCACCAATGATCCTAATCTGGTAAGGCTTTTGATCAATGATCGAGACGCTAACTGAGGGTTTAAGAATGTAACCATCTTGTAGCAACTTTGTGACCTCTTGAGCCAAGTCATTCGAACTCTTGTCAGCTGTCTTGATTTTACCTAAAAGAGCATGCGCAATATCATTATCATTGGAGACCAAAAATTGCCCTGAAATTTGAGGCTCTCCATTGATAGTTAACAGAAGAGTATCTCCTGCAGAAATGGTATCATTGGTGTTAACTTCCTGCGCTAATGACAAGCAAGTCACAACAAAAAATAAGGTGAGATAATTTAAAATTTTAACCACTTTCTAATAATGACAGATGATTGTTAATAAAAAATGAACTGAGAAATAGCCTATAGATGACAAAAGTCAAAAACGAACTTATCTTATATTAAATGTAGTGTTAAGATTTAATCTCAACGTAGAAATCATAAAATCCATAATGCCTTAAGATTATATGATATTAGAGCGAAAATCTAAACTGTAATCCCAGTTGATCTCTCTCATAATCATAAACATTTTTAGTCGAATCATTGACGAGGCGATTGTAAAAAATTGAAAGCTGAGATTCCTCAAAATAATCAATTTCCATGGATTTTCCTAAAGTAACTCTGAAACTCTTCAAATCTTCTGTTCTGGATCTCAAGTTGCCAGATTTGGTGGGTTGATAA
>CABXDI010000118.1 GCA_902510815.1 uncultured Verrucomicrobiota bacterium
TAGGATTAATTTTCCATCTTGAATCGAAGCTGATTTGCCAGAAATTATCGATCCGTCTCCAATTTCTGTGCTACCGTTTTCATTTTTATCAAAAGTTTGTTTGTATTCGAATTTATTTTCATTATCTACATTTAACCCTGTTATAGACAAATTATCGATTGAGAGATTCTGAGTTGCTTTTCCGACTCTTGCTGAAATGATAAAGTTGTAGGCATCGTTACCTTTAAATTCGCCGACCTCAATTTGGTTAAAATCTGCATTGGTTGTCATTCCTTCAGTTTTAAAAGATGCTCCATTTGTGGGGTTCCAAATAATTTCAACGCTTCCACTTTTTTTTGAGCCAGGCTCTAAGATAACACCATCTTTTGTTGCAAAGTCACCAAGATCCTGACTGTTTGAGATTCCTGATATATGAAATCCTTGGATTGCGCTTTTCCAAGTACATAATTCGTAAGATAGGTTTTCAGAAACATTTGTTTTTCCAGCCATGCCCTTTTCTCCAGCGCCTACATTCCCAATATTAGCGTTACCATAATTAAATGAAAAACCGTCACCAGGATAAAATGCAAATTCTGAAGCCCCACTTGGGTGAATTGCTGTGATTACAGTTGTTCCATCCTGAGTACCGGTACTTGTTTCAATATAATCTGACTGTAGGTTCAATTTGGGGGAGCGATAACCCGGAGGGCTGTCGTATGCTAATAAATTGAAAGCACGGTCTATTAATGTGGGATTGTTAGGTTCTCTTTCGAGAGCTCTAGCGAAGTGAGCAAGACCTCTTTGAGCTTGATTTTGTTCAGAAAATGATAAGCCAAGATTGATATCGGATTTTATAAATTCTTTTCTGAGGGTTTCTCTAGCGGATTCTGCGATTCCTTTGGCTTCGACTGCTTCATCTTGAGCAATAATAGCCTTCTTTTGTGAGTTTACGGCAAATATCGTTGCGCCGACTGCTATAATTGCAACTACTCCTACAACAGCGGCGAAACGTTTCATGTTTCGCGCGGAACGCTCTCGGGCTTCTGCAAGTTCTTGTGCTTGCTCTAATTCTTTCTGTCTCGCTAATTCTTTTTCACGTTCAGCTTTCCGCCCCTCTTCCTCACTGGCTTCAAGGAAGTCAGTTGCGACTGCAAAGCCTCCGCCATAAAGATCAGCCCATGCTTCATTTGGTTGGTACTTATCCCTCCAGCTTTGAGCAATTTGAAGGTCAGGATCGTGATAAAGACCAGCTTCGCCTTCTTTCCATAGTGAAGATGTGTCAACTAAGCGGCGGTAAACTCTCGCAGATTGTGCTTCTTCTTCTACCCAATTACGTAGTCGCTGCCACACCCTCATGAGGCTCTCATGTGAAATATCAATCACAGTATCAGGCTCAAGATCTTTACTCGAAGGAGGCATCAGGAACGTGACTCCTTGTTGACGATATGGCTCTACGACGGTCTTAACTTCTTTGATCGAGTGATTGGTTATATCGGCCAATTGTTGTAGTCTTAAAGGGCGTCTTATCCCTCTATTGTCATCACCTTTTTCAGTGATGGCTCTAAATATCCTAGTAGCAGTTTCTGTAGTGCTTTTGTCTTTAAAGGTATCAAAAATCTCATCGGCATGAATCGAGAGGGCTTTGCTCATTCCTCCAATGGCTCGGTAATCCTCTAAGTCTAGTTCTTCAGCGCCTTCTCTTTCAGCCCAAGCATCCCATGTTCTCATTAGAGCATGCTGAAGACAGGGAAGTTGATCGGCTTCTGTGCCTATGTCATTGAGAAGTCTTTGTAGAAGTCTTGGTGCTAATTTACCGCCTCCCACTTTAGTGGGCCCCTCAATAACTGATTTGTATTCTTCTCTCGTTAATCTAGGTATTAAATACTCACCTTCATTAATTTCTTCTGGTAGTCCTTCAAATTTAGAGCAGTCTCCGATGTAATCAGAGCGCATTGTAATGATGACATAGACTGGAATGTTTGTTTGCTTGGCTGCTTCAAGGAGCATTGCGATAAAATCATCAGCTGCTTCACCTTGTTCTTCACCGGCTTCACTGTAGCGAAAAATTTCCTCAAATTGGTCAACAACGAGAAGGAAGTTTGTTCCCTCAGGTAGGTCGGCTTGCCTGATGGCTTCAACTAAACCTAACCGGCTTCGACGTAGGGTAGCATTGAGTTTGAGATGGATATCATCTTCTTCAGAGTCATAAATATCTGCAGAGACTAAAGCATTTGATAGTTGTCTGAATGGCCCTCCTCCTGGATTCATTACGGCTACTTCCCAGTCAGTTCCCGCATCAAGGAATGATCCACCGTATAATTCGGATAGTAGCCCGCATCTAACGAGTGATGACTTACCACTGCCAGAAGTTCCGATAACTCCAACGAAACGGTTGTCTCTTAAAATTTGTAATAGTTCCAGTGTTTGGGTTTCTCTTCCAAAGAATAAATGTTCTTCATCACTTTGGAATGGACGTAGTCCTGGAAAGGGGTTGAGGAGAGCTTTCTTATCGGGCATGTTGAGGTTTAGGATTTCATCGTTTCGATAAACTGAGTAAGTTCATCGTTGGGGGTAAACGAATCTTCATTTTGTCTAATAATCGTCGCACTATGAGATTTGTATCTCTCTTTACGATGATCATGAGGGGGAGCAATGAAGACAGCTTGATTGGTAATTGGGTTTTCTCTTCCGTATCCTACGGCTTTAATAAGGTCTCTTAACTTAATGTCGACCCAAGCCTTTGGCGCAGCACCATAATAAACAAGAGCGCCGGCACAGTTAATCAGATTTTCTTGATGAAGGGCTTTTACATCGGCTTCATCTCCATCAAAGGCAGGGAGACTAACCTCTAAGCCTTCTTTAAATAAATAATCTTCAAGTGCTTCTACAGCTTGTTCATCACGTTGCTCACAAATCAAATAGATGAGTTT
>CABXDI010000119.1 GCA_902510815.1 uncultured Verrucomicrobiota bacterium
TAGAAAAAATACACCAAATAAGAAAAATTGATCTTTGGAATTCCTTTAAGAATCATCTAAACTATTAATGCTCATGAAATTGCAATCAATACATCACATTTTAGTGACTTTGATTTTATCAATGTTACTAGCAAATTCTTTTGGAGCATTTCCTCAAAATTCCCTTCTTAATCAAGAAAGAAAACAACAAAGAATTAAAGACTCCACTCAAAGAACAGGAGAACAGTTAGATTCTTTAATAGATGAGTTTAATCGTAATGGTCTTGCAGGTAGTGATCTTGAGGTTATCAAGGCCATAAGAATGGTACTTGGTAACCTTTCAAAGGAACAAATGAAAGAAATTGTCGGGCTTCTCAACGGGGCAAGAGAAGACACATTGAAAGATGCTAATTCACCGGCAGCAAGCGCTAAAATATTAACCGCATTTGCCGGACAAAAGGGCGTTATCGTTCAGTTAAGAAGAATCCTTCTTGAGTAACAATCACAAGTAGCTCTCTTTGATCTAGCTAGACTCGTAAAGGAACTGGGTGATAGACAAACAACGAACCTTCATGAAGCTATAACACTAGCCTCATCGAATTTTGTACCAGGAAGCCCTACCAGATCCGAGGAAATATCTATTCAACTTCAATATACTGAACAAGAGGCTCTAGCAGGCGAAGTCAGCAGCATCCTCAAAAGATTATCACAGATCGCAGAAATGACCGAAGGGTCTCCCGATCAAAGGCCCAACAAAGCTCAGAAGCACGCTAGCGACTCCAGACTAATTGAAAACATAACCAAGGCGATAGACGAGATTAAAGGAAAGCGACTCATGAGCGCTGTTTCATTTGAAAAGACTTCTAGAGATTCATTATGGAAAATGGCTAAAATTCTTGAGGCAGAAAAAGGAGAACTTGAACAAATGGTAGAGGCTCTTGAAAAGCTAGAAAATATCATTGATACGGAAACTGCGATTCGGAAATCCACAGAAAAACTTTCAGAGAAGAATCAATCAAAACTCGAAAAAGAAAAATTCCCAGAACACATTCGTAGAAGAATAGACCAGCTCGAGAAAGCTGTTAAGTTTAGAGAATTTGAAAGAGGTGAGCGGATGAAGGAATTAAGCAAGATGGAAAAAATCGAGCAAACCGCTTTAAATTCTCAAGAAAAAATATTCGAAGACCAAATTGAAAAAACGAACAATCAATTAACAGAAGCAAAAAATGCTAATAATGATTCGCTTACCAAAACTTTAGAAAATCAACTCAAGCAAAGAGAGCGTCAATTACAAAGAGCCGAACAAAATAAAGAGCGAAGAACAAAACAATTAGCCGCTGAACTTCAAAGGGAAAACAAAGTTCTCAATTCAAGAGTAGAACAAGCCACAAACAGACTTGAACAAGCTTTTGAGCAAGCCAACAAACAGTATGTTGAAAATAGACTAAAGACAGAAGCTGAAAACAAATCTTTAGAACTGGCAAAGGAACAAGGAGAACTAGCAGATGTGACTAATTTTCTTGCAGATGAATTATCTGAAGTAGCTCCGTCAATATCCGAGGCGATAAAACAGTCAACGCCAGAAATGCAATCCGCAAGAGATGCTCTAAAGGAAAACTTGCCGATTGATGAGCGTAGAGACAAAGCACTCCCCCGAGAAGTCACCGCATTAGAAAAACTCGACGAAGCTAGAAACGCACTCATAGAAAAAATTTCAGAATCTGAGGCGATCGCTGAGGTTCCTAGTGAGAAAATACAAGAACTCGAAGATCTACTAGCAGAAGTAAAAGAAATCAGAAAAGAAGAAGAAGAGCTTAAATCAATTACAAAAGAAGCTGCGGACAATACAGACATTGAAAAAATACAAGAAAAGTCTGCAGACCAGGCAGAAATTGAAGGTAAAACTGCAAAAGCTACTTCAAGTGCCTCTGAACAAGAATTACCTGAGGCAGCAGCATCCTTAGCCGAAGCTATGGCAGCAATGGCTGAAGCTGGAGCCGATTTAGCAGCAGGCGAAAATTCTCCTGAGGCTCAACAAAATGCTATCAATAAATTAGCTGATGCTGAAGAGGCTATTTCTGAGCAGATAGAACAGCTCAAAGATGCAGCTCAAGAACTAGCTAACATCAATGACCTCATTGAAAAACTAAAGCCTATCATTGAAGATCAAAAAGACCTCAACCAAAGTACTGCGGATTCTATACCTCAAGAAGGAAAAGACCAGAGTAACGCGCAAGATTCCAGTAAACTTTCCGAGGCACAAAAAAACCTACAAGAGCAAACCAATGAATTAGCTGAAGAAGCTTCCAATTCTTCTGAAAAAGCATCAAATGAATTATCAGAAGCCTCAGAAAAACAGAGCACTGCATCTGATGAATTAGCTTCAGGCGAACCGGCTAGCGCAGCTCCTGATCAAAGCGGTGCCTTGAACGATTTAAACGAAGCCAAGGCTGCTCTAGAGCAACAAGCTTCTGAACTTGCTGAAGCTCTCGGCCAAGAATCCATGAATGACCCATCCGCTTTATCCGAGGCTGCTGCTGCTATTGCTGAAGCTCAAGCATCTGTATCTGAAGCACAGGAACAATTAGCGGCAGCCGAGAGTGCTGCCAATGAGTTAGCAAAGAGACAAAAAGAATTAGCAGAAGCAGTTGGGGAGGCAGCAACCAACTCTCCAATAGATCCTGCATTAGCACAAGCCGCAATAGCAACGGAAATCGCTGCCAAAGAACTCTCCTTTGGAGATATAGAAGGCGCTCTTGAACAAATGGAGACGGCTCAAAATGCCCTTGGTGAA
>CABXDI010000120.1 GCA_902510815.1 uncultured Verrucomicrobiota bacterium
ATTAGCCTTTTTGATTTTAGCTCCGTTTGGCTATATAACGAAAGCGGAACGGATCAGGGAGATAATTGGGCTGAAAAAGAACAGGTCCCAACAGGTAACTGGTTCACTGGTCAGGGCCCCCTAGGATTTGAATCCAATGCGAGTAAATTACCGGTTCCCTTAGCGACTTGGATGAAAAACCCCAGAGAAAATGATCCGAGATTTTTCACCTATTATTTCGAAACCCAATTCAATATAAACGAGCAGGATAAAGAATCGATCCGCGAACTTATTCTCACACACATGATCGATGACGGTGCCGTATTTTACCTGAACGGAATCGAAATCGGAAGATACAACCTGCCATCAGGAAAAATTAATTCGGATACACCGGCAACTAACGGAGTTGAAGCTACATTGAGGACGATTTCTTTAGAACCTAATGATCTTCTATTAATTGGAAAGAACCGAATCTCAGTGGAAGTGCACCAGAAAACTGTCGGGAGCAGTGATTTTATTATGGGCATGAAGCTTGATGCTCGGCGAGCCACTGACAGTGGTGACCCTGGCCGATCTTATATTGAAAGTGATGAGCAGTGGGTAGAGATATACAATAAATCAGATAAAAGTATTAATCTTTCAGGATGGGAATTTATTAAAGCGATCAGTTTCACTTTTCCTCAGAACACGATCATAGAGCCAGACTCGTATCTCGTAATCTCAAACGATGCAGATGCCCTTAATTTGAAGTTCCCTAATTCCAATGCAATAGGTGATTTTTCTGGCAATCTTTCTAACGATTCAGAACAGATCGTGTTGGTGGATCAAAAAGGAAATCCTGTAGACGTAGTCAAATATTTTGATGATAAGCCTTGGCCGATACACGCTGATGGGGGCGGGTCTAGTCTCGAGTTGCGCGACCCAGAATCTGATAATTCAGTTCCGGAATCATGGTCGGAGAGTTCAAACTCGGAGCAGTCCGAATGGGTGCCTTACAGCTATACTTTGACGGCACAAGTACCCACTTATAGCCCGACAATACGTAATTTCCACGAACTGCGCCTTGGTCTCCTCGATTCTGGTGAGGTTCTCATCGATGACGTTTCCGTTATAGAGGATCCTGGAGGAGCGAACCGTGAACTAATGCAGAACGGAACCTTTGATTCTGGTGATGCAAATTATTGGCGAAGGATTGGAACCCACAAACTGTCCGAGGTAATCGATTCGGGAGGATCACCCGTGTTGAAAATCGTTGCGAGTGCCAGAATGAATTACCTGAACAATCTCCTTGAAACTAATCTCAAAAGTAATGGTACTTGGGCACCGGTGAAACCAGGTACTGACTATCAGATTTCATTTAGGGCCAAATGGCTTAAGGGAACACCACAGCTCCGTTTCGAACTGTATTACAACCGTCTGGCTAAGACAGTTATTCTAAAACAACCTGAAAAGCACGGAACTCCGGGAGAAGAAAACTCCACGAGAGTAGCGAATTCTGGACCAACGTTCCAAAGAGTGAATCACTATCCTCCAGTCCCTGAGCCTGATCAGGCAATTACTGTGAGCGGTCAGGTCAATGATCCTGACGGAGTAAAGTCTCTGTTGCTCCATTATGCAAATGACGGGAGCCCGTTCCGAACTGCATCAGTAATAATGTCTGAAAACGGATCCTGGAGCATTCAAATCCCAGGTCAGAAGTCAGGCAGAAAGATCCACTTCTATCTCGAAGCCGATGATGGTGAGAGCATTTCCTTCTATCCGAAGAATGGTCCAGACTCTCGGGCGATGATTCAGATTAATGATGGCCGGTCATCCTCTTCGATTCAAAATTTCAGGGTAATCATGACAAACCGCGATTCATCAACAATGCACAACTCTAATGAGATTCTAAGTAATCATCGTTATGGATGTACCATCATTACTAATGAAAAAAATATTTATTATGACTGTGGAGTCCGTCTAAGAGGAAGCATGTTCAGCCGAAGCTCTGCAGACAGCACCGGTATCAATTATAAGTTTCCTGCCGACAAACTTTACCGAGGAATCCATGGCACTGTTACAACGCGAAGACGTAACGTTCGTGAAATTATAGCAAAGCATATGGTCAATCATGCGGGGGGCATACATGATAACTATAACGACATAGTGCAACTTATTCACACTACCCAAAGAGGCACAGCAAGACTTTCAATGGCACGTTTTGGCAAACCCTATCTTGAGGGTCTTCCGAGTGGAGAGGGAACTAAAGGAATAGTATTCAAGATGGAGGGGATCCGAGAATTTCAAAGCACTCAGGGAGGCAACCCGGAGTCACCCAAACTTCCGTTTCCGATAGGCTGGATAAGCAGCTTTGATCTCGCTGATCAGGGAGATGATAAGGAAATTTACCGGCATAATATGCGTATTAATTCAAGGCTTCCTGAGGATCGGTACGACGAAATTATAGCCATGTGTAAAGCTTTCAGTCTTACAGGACAAGAGCTTGAGGACGAAATTAAGAATGTCATCAATGTGGATATATGGATGCGACAGTTTGCTATTATGTCACTCCTTGGAATCGGCGACACTTACAGTCAAGGGAATCCTCATAATCTGAATTTCTATGTCCGTCCGTCGGACGGAAAAGTAGAGCCAATGCCTTGGGACTGGGACTTTCTTTTCGCACAAAACCCTCGGGCCTCACTCTGGGGAGGGCGCAATTTTGCCAAGATCCCTGCGCGTCCAGTTTACGGAAGGATTTTCCATGGACACCTCGTCGACATTATCGAAAGCAGTTTTAATACT
>CABXDI010000121.1 GCA_902510815.1 uncultured Verrucomicrobiota bacterium
AGTTCTCATCTGGATATATTAACGTAGAAGGCTCAGATGCTCCCACGGATTTTGGTAACAGAGATCAAGGAATAGCAGCAAGCTACACTATGGCCTGTTGGGTCAAACCTGATCAAGCAGCCTTCTCCGGAGATGCTTTCATATTTGGCCAAGGAAACCAGGGAATCCATCACGGATTCAGAGGCGGTAATACTTACCATGCTCACTGGGGGTCAGACTTTAGTGGGACACTTCCCTTAAACCCAGACGAATGGGCCCACTTAACTTTCACCTATGACTCTGATTTGGGTCGAGGTGCTATCTATGTTAATGGAGAATTCGACTCTGAAAAAACAGATCAGACTGGACCTAATGGAGCAGGCTCAATAATCATTGGTGGTCGTAATGGAGGCGTACAAAATTTTCAAGGCATCATAGACGATTTAGCCATGTGGCAAGTAGCACTAGATGAGGACCAAATTCAAGCACTTGCAGAAGGATTGAGCCCAAGCGGTCGAGACAATGAGGATGATGATGATGACGGTTTACCTGACTATTACGAGGAAAACCTTGTCGATAATCTTGAAGACTTAAATGGTAACGCAGCAGGACCAGGACCAGGATCCGGGACTGGAGACTTTGATGGTGACGGCTTAACCGACCTTGATGAATATGAGGAAACCCAGACTAATCCAACTCTAGCAGATACGGATGAAGACGGACTCAGTGATGGAGTTGAAACGAACACAGGAACTTTCGTTAGTGCAACAAATACAGGGACGAACCCTAAAAAAGCAGACACTGATAAGGATGGTCTAATTGATAGCGTTGAAACAAATACTGGAGTTCTAGTAGATGAAGAAAATACTGGAACTAATCCTCATAATATAGATTCAGATGGGGACGGTTATTCTGACGGTGGTGAAATTGCTGGAGGAACAGACCCAAATGATGAAAACAGTAAGGGAGCAATTCCTCAACCTTTACTCTACCTCGATTTCGAGGAAGAAGCCATTGATTTAAGTGGTAACGCTCATGACGGAGAAGTTGATGGTGATGTGACCTTTGATGTTGAAGGCGCTGAAAGTGGACCTACACCCACAACTGGAGCGAGCTTCAATGGCGGTCACCTAGATTTTCCTGGTATCGATATGAACTCTATGATCAGTAACTTCGAAACTGGCAGCTATACTTTTTCTTGCTGGTTGAAACCGATTGGTTCAGCTGGTGGACAAGGCTTCATCTGGGGTCAAACTCAACAAGGTATTCATAATGGAATTCGTAATGGAGGATTTCTCCATAGCGCTCATTGGGGAGCAGACTGGAATGCTTCTACAGTGCTGGAAGCAGAGCAGTGGGCACATGCCGCATGGGTTTATGATGGAGAAAACGACACAGGGACAATTTACCTAAATGGACAGGTCGATGGAGGCCCACAAGCTCAGCGTGCGCCGAACGGTGGAGGAACTTTCATTTTGGGTGGACGAAATAATGGAGAGCTTTCCTTTAACGGATACTTGGATGACGTAACTATTTGGACTGAAGCTCTTCCAGAGGGAACCATTCAAGCGTTGGCTGATGGAGCCAGCCCGATAGGAGCAACTCAGGAAGACGAAGACGAAGACGGTCTACCCGATTCATGGGAAGAGAAGTATGGTGTTGATGACCCTGAGGCTGATGATGATGGAGACGGATTATCAAACGCTGATGAGTTTGATTCTCGAACCAAACCAAATAAAGCTGACTCAGACGAAGATGGATTAAACGACAAGGAAGAAATTGAAGTAACCAAAACAAATCCTCTCAATCCGGACACAGATAAAGATGGACTTTTAGATGGAGTAGAAACTAATACGGGACAGTTCGTAAGCGCCAGCAATACGGGAACTGATCCTAATAAACAGGATACAGATGAGGATGGGTTCAGTGACGATACGGAAATAAGTCAGGGAACTGACCCCACTAATGCAAATGACATTCCTCAACTTGGTCTAAGTATTCTTTTCATTGGTGGCCAGGCAGAAGCCACTCAAGGTGCCGATGGAGCGGTAATGAGTTTTCTTGAGGAAAGATACGGACCTCAAAATATAACTTACAAGCAAGCAAACCAAACAGACGCAGGTGAAGAATCTGAATATGCAGTTTTAGTAATTTCTTCAACACCCGGTTCTGGAGACATGCGAAATAAATTTCAAGATTCCACTACGCCTATTGTTAACTGGGAAGAAGCCGTTGCTGATAATGGCAGTGGTGAATTCCAAGTTACTTCTGGAAGAACTAAGGATAACGTTGCTGAAGATCATGTTATTACTATACTTGAAGATCACCCTGTAACTGCAGGGTTTAGCGTGGGAGACGATGTAACAATCTCTACAGGACAAACTGAAGTCTGGTGGTCAACAGATCAACAGGCTCCTGGTTCGATATCATTAGCATCCGAACAAGATGATCCAAGCAGGTTATTTCTCACATTTGTAGAAGAAGGCGGAGAACTCAATGACGGAAACTTGGCGCCAGGGAAAAGAGTAATGCTCGGAATGACTGACAGCACTTTTAATAACTTCACTGAAGATGGTAAGACTCTAATCGGTCAATCGATAGATTGGGCACTCGGAATAGCCGGCGGCATTGCTCCTCTAAACTTTACTGAAATCATTTATGATGCCAAAGAGGACACATTCCGACTTAAGTGGAACTCTAGAGGAGGCA
>CABXDI010000122.1 GCA_902510815.1 uncultured Verrucomicrobiota bacterium
ACCGGCATCCCCAAAACTTTACGCGCATCTAAACTGTCATCTAATTTACTTAACCCCTCTGCATCACTGGAACTAAAACGTGCTCCATCATCAATCCATTTTTTTATAAGTTCAATCTCTCTTGACGATAAGGGCCCACCATCATCAACTGGCGGCATTAAATCTTCTGCATTCTTTGGTAACGAAACCCTAACATAGAGTTCACTACTTAATGCATCACCAACTTCAAGAACGCCTCCAGATCTTATACCCAAAGGAGTATCAAGCGCTAAACCTGCCTTGGGCTTTTTATCACTCTCTTTTTTCTTGGCGGTATGACAAGAATTACACTTTGATGCAAGAATAGGAGCAATCTGCTTCTTATAATCTATTTCTTGAGCACCACCATTGTGGTGTAATACAAATAAAATAAATAAAATAATGAGGTTTAATCTCATAAACAAAATTAGCTAATAATTGATAGATTAAACCTTTAATTAAGTCATTTAATCTAACAAAGAAGCTAATTCAAAACTTAGGCGAAGATTTCTTTAACCGGTTTTGCTTCGTCGCCTATCGTAAACGGCCTTCCGGAGGGTGAAGTCACTACTCTCTCGGTGGGAAGTCCAAGAGCATGACCAATAGTTGCATTAAACATGCCAGGCGTAACAACGCCTTCTTTAACAGTATGCGCTTTGCGATCTGTTTCACCATAAACAAATCCACCCTTTACTCCACCACCCGCCATTAAACCACTGAAGGCTCTAGGGAAATGGTCTCGTCCAGTGTTTTCGTTAATATCTGGAGTTCTTCCAAATTCAGTTCCAAGAGCCACTAGTGTTGTGTCAAGTAATCCTCTTCGCTCAAGATCAGAGATCAATCCTGCTAAAGCGCTATCAAGAATCTGGCAGCGTGATTCAACAGAAACAAAATTATCATTGTGCGTATCCCAACCACCCAAAGAAACTTCAACAAACCTGACATGATGCTCAACTAGTCGCCGGGCTAACAAGCAACCTTGACCAAAACCGTTTTGACCATACATGTCACGAATCTTGATATCCTCATGGTTTAAATCAAAAGCTTTCAAATCCTCACTTGTCATAAGCTTAATCGCCTCATCATAGAGACTATGATAAGTCTTAATTTGCTTTTGTTTAAATTTTCCATGAAAGGTGGAATTCATTTTATCAGCTAGCTGAAGACGGCGATTAAAATCAGATTCACTCACAGAATGCGCTCTCTTTGAATCTTTGAGACCATCATTTGCACTTCCTAAAGGAACACCTCCAAACTTCGCCCCCATAAATCCTCCCGTAGCATTCTCAGCAGATCCCCCAATAGATACGAAACCTGGAATTGTTGTATTACGTCGGCCTGAAAGTCGCATTACCCAGGCGCCAAGAGCAGGATGAACAATGGTACCCCTCATAGGATAACTCCTGTGCAAAAGATACTGGCCCTGTTCGTGAGCACCTTGGTTAGTTTGCATTCCACGTAGAAGCGTCACATGCCTCATAATAGAAGCTGTTTTAGGAAGAAAACCTGAAATTCGAACATTATCAGCACTAGTGTCAATGACAGGTGTAGGACCCTGAACTTCATCATTATCAGGCTTAGGGTCAAAAGTATCGAGGTGACTCATGCCACCTGACATGTTCAGAAATATCACACTCTTGGCAGCTCCTCGACGCATTGGGGGGGTCGCTGCAAAAGTTTCATTGGTCGCCACTGTTGATCCTAGCATCGGCAAAACACTGACTCCTAAACAATTACGAGCAGCTCCTATCATGAATTGTCTACGACTTACTTCATCACCTTTGTTGAATATGGTATTATCTGGCATCTTTATGTAACGGTTGGCTTATATATTGTTGTAAATTTACTGAACGAACATGAACTCTCCTGTAGAAATTAATGCTGAGACCATATTGTTTGTTGCCGCAGATCCATTCAATTCATATTCCTCTAGAAATATTTCTTTTTCCTGTGCTGACGGATATCTGGACAAAATACTAATGAAGGCTCTTTCAATTTTCTGTTCATCTGATTTAGCGGCCTTTATCGTCTGAAATACTTTTGAATTGCCATTACTTATAAGATGACGTTCAACGTGACCGTTTAATATTGAGAGTATTTGAGTTACATCAGAATCAGTACTGGAATTCTCTATGACTTCACGATTAGACTGCCCGAATTGCCTCAAGAAATGACCATTAGGCATTGGTGATCTTAACTCAGAAGCTCGCATATCATTACCATATTTTTTTCCTGCATTGTATGCCATCATCATCCCCATATTTTCGCCACCACCTCCTTTATTTCCTTTATCACCCTTAATTTGGTCATGTAGTTTGTTAGTATAATCCCAAACCTCATTACCTGATTCCAAAGACATCACTTCTTTGTATAAATCTTTCATAGATTTTTTACCAACTAATACAGGCCTACCACGATACATTATAGCATCACCAGTGTAACCATTACCCAACCTCTTGTCCGGACCATTAATTTTAAGAGTCAGAAGCGAATCCCATATCTGCTCAGCGCTAAGTCTCTTTAATTGGCGACCGTTAAAATGATAAGGAGATCGCTCGGGGTGTTGTATTGTATTTGGACTCAGTTGAAAAGAATATGTCTTATAAAGGACTTTTTGAAACGCTAGG
>CABXDI010000123.1 GCA_902510815.1 uncultured Verrucomicrobiota bacterium
AGATCTTAATCAATATGAGTTTATAATTCCAACTGCACACGCAAATCATTGGTGTAGTGCCTTAAATCAAGCGAGGATTGTTATACATCATAGGTATGATCTTCCTTCGGAAGACGGTCTTTTAGATATGGATCCTAATCCCGAAAAGTGGATGGCGACCTTGCAATCAGAAATCTATGGAATGTTAATGGAATTTCTTATTAAGAAAGTTCTTTGGGTTTAGATATAATTTTTCACTTAATGAATTTGAGGGCTATCGTCTCATTTTTGGAATAATCGTTCTGATATATTTTAAATATGTGATAGAAATAATACATAGATTATCTAAAGGTCAGTAGTGATTAAAAAATTCTAATATCTTTTTGTGATCCTCTAGATTTTTTTGGCTCTTGATTCGACAACTGAGCGCAATGGTCTAATCTGAGTGAGTGAAAAATAGACCTATATTACTCATTCCTTTCCTTTTTCTAATTTCATCTGTTTTTGCAGACCAGAGACCAAATATCCTTTGGATTACTAGTGAAGATAATGGCCCAGACCTTGGGGCCTATGGTGTTGATTATGCTCATACTCCGGCTTTAGATCGGTTAGCAAAAAAAAGTGCTATTTACACTAATGCATTTGCCACTGCTGGAGTATGTGCACCAGCAAGGTCGACAATTATTACAGGCATGTATCCGCCTGCACTTGGAAGCCAGCATATGAGAAGTCGTGCTTCATTGCCGAAAGGAATTAAATTTTACTCTCATCATTTAAGGGAAGCAGGTTACTATTGTACAAATAATTCAAAAGAGGATTACAACCTTGTTAAGCCAGAGGGACCTTGGGATGAGTCCGGTAGAAAGGCTCATTGGAGTAACGCGCCGGAAGGGAAACCTTTCTTTGCGATTTTTAATTTTACTGTTTCTCATGAAAGTAAAATTAGGCTCCGAGAAAAGTCCTTTCCTCATCACAAAATCGAAGATGCATCTATTCCTCCCTATCACCCTAATATTTCTGAGACCAAGAGAGACTGGGCGCAATATCATGCTAATATCACAAAGTTAGATGCGTTGGTAGCGAAGAGTCTGAGAGAATTAAAGAAAGCTGGTTTAGCAGAAAATACAATTGTGTTTTATTATGGAGATCATGGTTCAGGCATGCCCAGGCACAAGAGGTGGCTGTGGGATTCAGGTATTCATATTCCTCTATTAGTCCACATTCCTGATAAATGGAAAAATTTACGTGAAGTATCACCTGGTAAGAAAACTGATAGGCTTGTTAGTTTTGTTGATCTTGGTCCTACAGCATTAAGCCTTGCTGGAATAGATCCTCCAAAGCACATGCATGGCAAGGCGTTCCTTGGTACTCATTCTGAAAAGCCCCGTCAATATGTTCATGCTTTTCGAGGTAGAATGGATGAGCGGTACGACATGGTGCGTGCTGTAAGGGACAAGCGATATAAATATATTAGGAATTATAATCCTCACCAGATATACGGTCAGTTTATTGCTTACATGTTCCAGACTGATACAACTAGGATATGGAAAGAAATGTATGATGAAGGTAAACTTAATGAAGTTCAGAGTGCTTTTTGGAGGACTAAGCCGCCGGTTGAGTTTTACGATACCTTAAAAGATCCACATGAGATCAACAATCTTGCTGATAGTAAGGTTCACTCAGAGCACAAAAACCGTTTGGCTGAAGAACTAAGAAGGTGGCAAAATGAGATTAGAGACCTTGGGTTTTTACCAGAAGGTGAAATGCATGAGCGTCGTGGGAAATTGACTCCCTATGAATTAGGAAGAAATAATAATAAGTACCCTTTAGATGAGATTAGGGCAGCAGCTGAAATAGCGACAAGCGCTAAAGAATCCGATCTAAATAAGATTCAGGATATGATGAAGCATCAAGATCCGGCTATTCGGTATTGGGCTGCCACTGGCTGCATTGTCATTGGAAAGGAGTCTAAAAGTTTAAAGTCAGATTTGATTGGTTTGCTGAAAGACACATGTCCAGATGTTAGAACAGCTTCAGCTCACGCTCTCTTTAGCATTGGTCATCCTAAGGAAGCGATTCCGGTCTTGGAGAAAATTTTATCAGAAAAAAATCAATTCTACAGATTACGAGCGATGAATGTTCTTGATCATATGGATGAGCATGCCAGAGAAGCGGTCACTCGTATAGCAAGAGTCGGAGACTCGGCCAAGATAGGGGCTTATGGTGAAAATTATATAGGAAATGTAATCAAAAAGGCAGCATCTGACCTTGGAATTAAGGCCTCAAAATAGACCTAGCCGGTAAAATTATCGGAAACGTTCTTTATTATTAGATGCTCTTGCATCTTCAATCGAGCAATCCAAATTATACATCATGTTTTCACAATTATCAGATGGCCTTGAAGGTGTTTTTAAGAAACTCAGAGGACAAGGAAAAATTTCTGAGAAAAACGTTTCGGATGCGATGCGCGAAATTCGCATGGCTCTTCTTGAAGCAGATGTTGATTTTGCCGTTGCGAAAAAATTTGTTTCAAAAGTCAAAGAGGAAGCTTTAGGAGAAAAGGTTCTTAAAAGTATTACTCCTGGTCAGCAAGTAGTTAAAATTTTCCAAGATTCTCTTGTGGATCTTCTTGGAGGAGACGCCG
>CABXDI010000124.1 GCA_902510815.1 uncultured Verrucomicrobiota bacterium
TTCCTGGTTCCCTAGTCCAGGTCCATGGTTCACCTTCTCGAGTTTGAAGGACGTTACGATCATTAGTACCTAAACGGTGAACATAAGTTTCATCCCAGGTTTCGAATCCTTTGAAGCCTTTCATAATGGGATGATCTGGTTTTTTTATATCCGTTTTGAAAATTCCTGCTCCGTGCGATTTGAACTGTGCTCCTACAAGTTTCACATATTTCATAGAATTGAGAAAACAATAAGAGGCACAATGTATAGGAAGAAATGCTCCACCATTATAAACATAGTCAAGTATGCCCTTTTCCTGTTCCTCAGTTATCTGTCCAATATTAGCGAAGATCATTAGGGCATCGAATTGCTCTAAGGTTCCATCGTGTAGGCAATTGGGGTCAGAGGTATAAGTGAAGTTTACTCCTCTTGGTCCAAGCCCCTGCATAATTTGGGGGAATCTTTCTGAGGGTTTATGTGACCCATTGTCACCTAAAAATAAAACTTCTAATCTCTTAGCCTCTGATGAAGCAATAAATGAGATGGCTGTAATAATGTAGAGGAGAGATTTTATCATATTTTGATAAGGTGTTAAGAGAGAGTGAACTCTGGTAGTTTTTTCAATTCGCCACCAGCAAGAGCACTTTCATGAGCGATGATGCCTGTGCATGTCCAGTTTGCAGATTGAGTAGCATTTGGAAATGGGTCACGGTCTTCAGCGAGAGCTGTTAAGAATTCGTGGACAAGGTGAGGATGTGAACCACCATGGCCTGCGCCTTGAGTAAAGCTTAAGTGTTCTTCACCGTCTTCTCCGCCATAGACTCCGCCAGTGGTGAAAGGAGCAATCTCATCAGGCAATAGGTGTGCGTAGTCAGGGCATTCAACTTTTTCAGGAATTTCAGGTTCGGGTTTCTTTGCTGTATGAAGAATTAAAGGCTCACCTTCAATGAGAGGCCACTCCATGGCTTTCTTATCTCCATAAACTTCAAAGCTCTCTCTATATTGTCTAGCGACATCAAATAGTGATCGGTATATGTAAGCACTTAAGTCTGAGTCTTTAAATTTGATGTGTGTTGACTCAATGGCGAACGGAGAATTGTAACATTCATGCATTTCTTCTCTGATTGTTCCTGATGGGAAGCAGGATACATATTCAGCTTGACCTTTTGTTAGACCAAGCACAGGGCCAACGCAATGAGTAGCATAATGCATAGGTGGAAGGCCTGGCCAATATCCTGGCCAACCGTCCATGTCTTGCTGGTGACTTGCTTTGAGAAACTGTACTTTTCCTAGTTCGCCATTTTCATACATCTCTTTAGCAAATAAAAATTCACGAGCGTAAACAACAGTCTCCATCATCATGTATTTGAGGCCTGTTTCTTTACAAAGATTTACTATTGTTTCGCAGTCTTCTACAGAAGTCGCCATTGGAACTGTACAGGCAACATGTTTTCCTGCTTTTAGTGCTGCTATAGATTGTTCTGCATGATTCGGAATTGGAGTGTTGATGTGAACAAAATCCACATTGGGATCATTCAAAACATCATCGTAATTCTGATAACGAGTTTCTATTTTATATTTATCACCGACTTCGTTAAGTGACTCCTCAGTTCTTTGGCAAATTGCGTACATATTTGCCTGAGGGTGACGTTGATAAATTGGAATGAATTCGGCACCAAAGCCGAGACCGATTATTGCTACGTTAAATTGTTTGCTGCTCATTATCTTTGAATTTTGGATCGTAATTATAGGGTAAAGTAAACTTAAGGTATAGTGCGTATGTTAATATAATTGAAGTTTATATTAACATACGCAAATCCTTGCAATTAAGGTGTTTGGGAGTGTAATATTATCGTGTAATGCTAGCGGTAAGAGGTGGTTTATCATCAGGAAGACGTGATTTTCTTCGCGTTGGAGGATTGGGTCTTGGAGGTCTTGGTTTAGCTGATTTTTTAGAATTTAAAGCAAGAGCCTCTGAAAATGGGATCTCATTAAAAGATAAGGCTGTAGTTTTTCTTTTTATGCATGGTGGGCCACCGCAAACTGAAACGTTTGACCCAAAGATGGATGCCCCGGACAACGTGCGCAGTCAGGTTGGTGAAATTAAGACAAATGTTCCTGGTATAAGTTATGGGTCAACGCTTGAGCGTTTGGCTGGTCATGCTGAAAAAATAACGGTAGTGCGTTCATTTACGACAGGTAATGGAAATCATGATATTAAGCCTATTGTTGGTAATACCTCTCACGGTGCTAATATAGGTTCTTTGTATTCAAGGGTAGCTGGACCAAATCGTAATGACACGGGCATGCCTACCAATGTTGCTCTCTTTCCTAGAGCTGTTGTTCCTGAATCTCAGGAAAGAAACACAAATTTTGGAAAGTTTATTTCTACTGGATCGCTCGGTCAATCATATGCTCCTTTTGTGCCCGGAGGTGACGGAAATCTACAGAGAGATATGGTACTTTCGATTCCACAAGGAAGGCTTAGTGACAGAAGAGGACTTTTAAATAGTGTCGATAATTTAAAAAGAAGAGTTGATAAAAATGGGGCTATAGAGGGAATG
>CABXDI010000125.1 GCA_902510815.1 uncultured Verrucomicrobiota bacterium
GAAAACCTAAAATTCTTAATATCCTCAGACGATACATACCATCTGGAGCTTCCTGTAATAAAACCCTACGAACCTCTGCATTTCGAATTTCGAGATCTGGACTCCTTAAACAAATTCTCACAACAGCATTTTCTAATGCATTAGCCTTATCATTAGATGAGGTTTCAAGCTTGGTTAATAGAAATCCTACATTATCTAGCGTCCCAAGCTCACCTACTGCATAAACAGCAGCATCAACAACCTGGTCATTCTTATCATCTAGCATAGGCAATATCGCTGGCAAGCCTGCCTGATAGCCTTTGTCTATCATAACCCCAATTAAACCAGCTCTAATAGTAGGATATCCATTTTTTAAATTAGACAATTGATTGAATATTTCCTTTTCTACACTTTCACCTCTCAACCTTGCCAAAGTTGTAATCGAAGCAGTTACATTATCTCGACCAATTTCATTGTCTGGTTGTGACTTCATGAAGATCATAAATTCCTTAACAGTAAGAGAATTTCCCTTTGGCTCCTCGGCTTCGTTAAGTGATTGAATTAATGAATTCCTTTCTTCTATTACTTTTTTCTCTCCAGATTTCAATAAAACAAACGACACTATAAAAACGACTAGAATAGGAAGACTAATAAGCAGCCATAAAGGTGGTCGTTTGCTTTGGTCATTAGTAGTTTCAAATGATTCTTGAGCACCTTTTAAAAAATTATCATTCTGTGTAAGCTCAGCATTTGAAAAAGAGGAAATAGATTTGTTCTTACTGGGTAATGCCAAATTTATTTTAGGTTGACTTTGATTGTCCTGATTCTCTTTAGTTGTGACCCTAGGTTTAACGTTTTGACAAAAATAATCATAAGCATCGCGAGAATCCTTAGGACGATCATCTGGATTTCTACTTATTAAATTCATGACCCAATCTGTTAACCATAGAGGCAAGTCTTCTCTAAGCTCTGCGACGTTACGAACTTCTCCATTAAGATGAGCCGCCATTACTAATGGACCTGTATCACCATCGAATGGGTACTTAGAGGTCAGAGCATAATAATAAATCGCACCCAATGCATACAAATCAGTTCGTTGATCCAATTCAGCTCTTTCAAATTGTTCTGGAGCCATGAAATATATTGAACCGAGTATACCATCTCCTTGATCCGTAGTTTGAACTGTTGGCTTATTTCCTAATTTCGCTAGACCAAAATCAAGTATCTTAATTTGAAACTTTCCAGTTGGAAGCCAACTTACCATTAAATTACTAGGCTTTAAATCTCTATGAATAATGCCCTTATCATGTGCTACTAACAAAGCTTCCATTGTTTGAACAACAAAGGCTTTAAAGTCATCTTCAGTTAGAGCACCTCTCTCGACAGTTAAATCAAAGGCCTCTCCCTTGATTAGCTCCATAACAACAAAAGCACCCTCATTATCAACCCCAACATCATATACAGTAACAATATTAGGGTGCTGAAGAGATGACACCATCCTAGCTTCATCGATAAGCTTATTATGAGAAGCCCCTCCATACATCTTATCCTGATTCTCAATTGGCAGCAGCCTTTTAATCGCGACCTCCCTATTCAACTGTTTATCAGTGGCCCGGTATACCGCACCAAGGCCTCCTTGACCTATTCTTTCATGAATCTCGTAACGACCTTTCATAGAAAATAATTATAACTTTATTAGTAAATCCAATTAAAGAAAGCTATATACTAGACCAAGACTTGAACATTTTGAATCTTCAATTAGTTATAATTTATATCTAAAGTGAATAGAATATGGAAGCATTTGATATCATTGGCATCTTACTAAGCTTAGCTGCTATCTTTGGTTTTGTTAATTACAAGTTTATAAAATTACCTACAACCATAGGTTTGATGCTTTTGGGATTAATCTTCTCACTAGTCATAATTATCACCGGTCAGTTCAATGATAATTTTTACCAATTTGCTCAAGGTTTTGTAACTGAAGTCCGGCTAGATGAATCTTTACTTGGAATCATGCTGAGCTATCTGCTTTTTGCAGGAGCCTTACACGTAAAGCTTGAAGACTTATCGAGTCAAAGATGGGTCATAGCCATCCTTGCTACGGTCGGCGTTATATTATCAACTTTCATCATAGGATCACTTAGTTATGCCATACTGGGTGTACTGGGTATAAAGATTAATTATACTTACTGCTTGTTGTTTGGCGCGCTCATCTCTCCTACCGACCCAGTTGCCGTTTTGGGAATTCTAAAAAAAAGCAGGAGCACCAAAATCGTTAGAAACTAAAATTACTGGTGAATCACTTTTTAATGATGGAGTAGGTGTTGTCGTATTTATTGCAATCCTTGGAATCGCCACAGGTCAAAATGAACCCACTGTATCAGCGATTGCTAATCTATTTGTTATTGAAGTCCTCGGCGGACTAGGAATAGGTTTTATTCTAGGTCTATTGGCTTTCCTGATGCTAAAATCTATTGATCAATATCAAGTGGAAATCTTGATCACTCTAGCACTTGTTACTGGCGGTTATTC
>CABXDI010000126.1 GCA_902510815.1 uncultured Verrucomicrobiota bacterium
AGATGATTTGAATGATTGGGTCGGTTGTCTTGGGGGGCACCCTCAATCAAGGACACCTAATCTTGACCGATTAGCTTCGTCTGGAGTTCTTTTTTCTAATGCGCATTGCGCTGCTCCATCATGTAACCCATCGCGCACCGCTGTCTTTACTGGCATATCTCCTCACCGGTCAGGATTGTACCGTAACGGACAGAGTATGAGGCAAGTACTCCCCGATGCGGAACTGATACCTAAGACATTTTCACGGGCAGGATACAGGTCCATTGGCTCAGGTAAAATGTTACACTATTTCATTGATCAACGATCATGGGATAAATATTTTCCAGCAAAAGAGTCTGAAAACCCATTCCCCCGGACACTCTATCCTAAAAATCGTCCAGTGAATCTCACCCGTGCAGGTCCATGGCAGTACATCGAAACTGACTGGGGAGCACTCAATGCTACTGATCAAGAATTTGGGGGAGATTATCTAGTCTCTGAGTGGGTTGGTAAAGAGCTCTTAAAGAAACACGATAAACCGTTTTTCTTGGCCTGCGGTATTTATCGTCCTCATGAACCTTGGTTCGTTCCTAAAAAGTACTTTGATGCATTTCCTATTGAGGATATTCAATTGCCTCCAGGGTACCGGAAAAATGATCTTAATGACCTTCCAGCACAAGGTAAGCGATTGGGTCCGAACCGTTATTTTGCTCATATCCGTGAGCAAGGGCAGTGGAAAAACGCGATTCAGGGTTACTTAGCATCAATCTATTTTGCAGATACAATGCTCGGGAACGTCCTAGAGAAACTTGAGAATGGTCCGAATACTGACAACACTATTGTGGTATTATGGTCTGACCATGGTTGGCACCTTGGAGAAAAAGAGCATTGGCAAAAATTTACAGCATGGCGCGCGTGCACTCGGGTCCCATTGATTGTGCGCGTTCCCAAAGGGTCGGAGGGACTCCCTAACGGCACAAAACCGTCCATTTGTTCTGAACCTGTTAGTCTCCTCAGTTTGGCGCCTACTCTTTTAGAGTTGAATGGGCTTGATCCAAATAACAATTATGACGGACCAAGCCTTGTGCCGCTATTAGCAGAACCAAAATCAAAATGGCCTCACGTTGCAACCACTTATCTTGATGCTCCAGGCAGTTTTAGTATAAGTGAAAATGAGTGGCGCTATATTAAATATTCGGATGGAGGTGAGGAGTTATACAACACTGTTAAAGACCCCTACGAATGGCATAATTTAGTGGGCGATCCTTCATCACAAAGCGATCTAATAAGACTTCGTTCCCATGCTCCTGTGAAATTTGCTGAACTGGTAAAGCCCAATCTAAATGCGTTGCCTCAGTTAGAATGGTTCCCATTAACTAATAGGCAAATGGCTCCATCTTCCAAGCCCGATGGCAATCCTTTTGAAGTGATATTTGTTAATCAAACTGATCGTACTGTTGAGTTATTTTGGATGAATCCTAATGGGGGTCGAAAGTCATATAAAATCATTGGTTCTGGTCAGCGATTTCCGCAACAAACCAGACCAGGAGCCGTATGGATGATTTCTGAAACTAAAGAAGGTGGCGGTGAAAATTTAGGCTATTTTAAAGTAGGTGATCGTTCTGCGAGAGGAGTGATCAGTAAATGAATTTTGATTAAAAAATTAATCAAAAAAATCTATTATTTCTTCATAAAGACCCAATCAAAACCATTCTTGAGACCATCACCATCAACTAAGAGCAACGATTTGCAAACACTATAAATAGAACAGTAAAAACAACTCCGATAACAGACCCTAACTTTTCCCATTTGCGATGTATGTAATTGGGATGACCAGGGATTCCTTTACCCGCTTCCCAAAGTTCTGACTTATATCTTTCACACCATTCCTCATATTCATCTTGATCCTGATGCAGCAACATTTCCATCTCTTCATAAGGTAAATTTAGCTCATTGAATTCTTTATATGTGCAATCTAGGATTGCTTTTTTTAGAATCTCCTTCTGCCATATCCAATCAAACTAACAGAACTTACTACCACTGTCAGACAGAAAAGATGCACGCAAAGGGTTCTCATTATAGCATAAAAAGGAAGAGAACGAATATTCATACGCACCATGTCCATGTGCTAGATGCTAGATGCCGTTAGCAAGGGTTGGAGCTTCTAAAGTTGTATTTTAGGTATCAAATTTAATAATCAATCCCGACCGCACAGCCTTATCAAACTCATCAGATGACTTTACTACTTCATCTAATGGTCCAGTCATTTTAATGAATATTGGACCACCTTTGCACTCAATAATGGCAGCTCTCATAGCATAGTTAGACATTTCAACTTTTTGACCGAATGAGGAGCCCTTCAAGTATGTTCCACTAGCAAATAAAGTGGTAATTACATCACCTTTAATTTTCTTTTTTTCTATAACTGAAGATAACTTTTCTTTTGCTTCTTTGAACTGACCTATCCAACGATTTATGTTCGCATCAACACTCCCTCCACTTCCTTCACCAAA
>CABXDI010000127.1 GCA_902510815.1 uncultured Verrucomicrobiota bacterium
ATGAACCTAGAATCAATGCCCTACTCAAGGAAGAACTTAACGATGAGCAATATGCAAAATATGAAAGAAATCAATTAGTAGAAAAGACAGAAAATATTCAAAAACGAGCAAACTGGGAGCTCGAAAGAATGGATTCGTTAGATCTTTCAGAAGAACAAGAAGATCAGGTTTTTGGTATTCTTGTTCAAAAATCATCACAATTTGATGAGTCAATGGAGATTGAGGGCATATCTTCAGAACTACCTGAAGCCGCTAGATCTCAAGATGTGAGCAAAGAAGATGCGATACGCTCTATATTAAATACTGAGCAACTAGAAAAATATAACGACAAGATAGAGAATGGTGGCTATGGCAGAGGTGGTCGCGGACGGGGGCCTTGGGGACGTAGAGGATTTGGCGGCTAACTAGAAAAAAACTTTAATCGCCAAAATCGCCACAATGTTAGTTACCTTAATCATTGGATTAATTGCTGGCCCAGAAGTGTCTTTATAAGGATCACCAACCGTATCTCCAGTAATTGAGGCAGCGTGTGCTTCCGAACCTTTTCCTCCGTAGGAACCATCCTCAATCATTTTTTTAGCATTATCCCATGCTCCACCCGCAGCGGTCATTGATAATCCAATAAACAAGCCTGTTACAATCGTTCCAACCAAAACCCCACCAAGCGCGGTAGGACCTAACGCGGGTATCGCTGAAACCACTACAACTGTGATTACAGGCAGTATGGCTGGGATGATCATCTCACGGAGAGCGGACTTCGTTACGATATCAACGCATCTGGCATATTCTGGCTCATCCTTACCTTCCATGATGCCTGGCCTCTCACTAATCTGACGTCTCACTTCTGAAACAACTGCTCCAGCAGCCCGACCAACCGCATCCATGCTGAGAGCGGTGAAAATAAATGGTAAAAGCCCACCAATAAACATTCCTATAATGACTCTTGGATCTTTTAGAGAAAACTCTTCGACGACGCCTGTGTGAACTTCAAGCTCGAGAAAATAGGAACCAAATAATACTAATGCCGCGACTCCAGCAGAAGCGATCGCATACCCTTTAGTCACTGCCTTCATTGTATTACCCACTGCATCTAAAGCATCAGTCCTCTCACGAACAACAGATGGCAAATCAGCCATTACTGCAATTCCACCAGCATTATCCGTAATGGGGCCAAAAGCATCTAATGAAACTATAATTCCAGCCAATGCCAACATTGCCATTACAGCAATAGAAATACCGTATAAACCAGCGAGAGAATAACTAATCCAAATAGCAGCGCATATCAAAGCAACCGGCAAACCTGTAGCCATATTACCAACTCCAAGGCCAGCTATAATGTTGGTGGCATGGCCAGTCTGTGAAGCTTTAGCTATTTTATTAACAGGTGGATACTTAGTGGCAGTATAGTAATTAGTGATCAGAACAATTGCAAAAGTCATTACGATACCCACTAAAGAACACCAGAAAAGATCTGTACCTGAGTAGGTACCGCTAGACATTACGAGTCCATCTTCAGGGATGATCGATTGACATAAGGGCCAATAAACGATGGCTGAAAAAAGTGATGCTACTAAGACTCCTTCCATTAACAATTGTGAAGCACTTCCTTTACGAAAATTAACCCACAAAACCCCACAAATAGAACCAATTATTGCAATACCTCCCAAAAGAAATGGTAAAGCTAATGCAACTTCTCTCATCGAATCATTAGTACTGGTACTCAAAGTCCCCAGAAGGAGTGCACCAATAAGACTTACCGCGTAAGTCTCAAAAACATCCGCAGCCATTCCGGCACAATCACCGACATTGTCCCCAACGTTGTCAGCGATAGTTGCAGGGTTTCTTGGATCGTCTTCATCAAGACCCTGCTCTATTTTTCCAACAAGATCGGCACCAACATCTGCAGCCTTTGTGTAAATACCACCGCCTAAACGAGCAAATACACTTATGAGACTTGCTCCAAGAGCCAAACCAACAAGACTATCAACTATAACTTTTCCTTGCTCAGGGTCACCCTTAGGAACAATGCCTTCCATTACAAAATAAAATAAGCCCACAGATAAAAGAGCTAAACCAACAACCAAAAGCCCAGTTACCGCACCCCCGTTAAAAGCAACATTAAGAGCTTTGTGCTCATCATCTACTGCAGCTTGAGTTGTACGAACATTTGCCATTACTGCAATTTTCATCCCAATATATCCCGCGATCAGAGAACATGCTGCACCAATCAAAAACCCAATTGGCATTGAAGTATGAACTTTCTCAGCCAAAGACATTAAATAAAGCAATATTGCAAGAACAATTGATATAATACTAATGGTTCGAACTTGGCGATTAAGATAAGCTTTTGCT
>CABXDI010000128.1 GCA_902510815.1 uncultured Verrucomicrobiota bacterium
GGTTGCAGCTTCGGCAAAAAAATTTGCATTTATTCGCTCTTTGGTTGGTGCTGACAATCAACACAATGCTTTTCAATGTCAGTCAGGGTTTAAAGCCTCTGAAACTTCTCCTGCTGGAGGTTGGCCGGCAATGGGTTGTGTTGTGAATAAAATCTTAGGAAACCCTCAAGACCCTTCTCCAGCTTTTGTAGATTTGATGCAAGGGCGAGGTCAAGTTCGCAATAGTGTTAGACCTGGCTTCTTGGGACCATCAGCAAGTCCTTTTAGGCCAGACCTTTCTTCAATGTTTAAGAGGGAGCTTGAAGATGGTATGAAAGCTGAACTTTCCAAATTGAGAAGTGGACATTCTGTAAAATTAAATCTTAACGAGCAATTATCGATTGGAAGATTAGATGATCGAGTTAGTTTGCTGAAAGGTTTAGATAAGACTCGAAGAGAGATTGATGCTTTGGGGTCAATGGGAGCTTTTGATACATTCACTGAGCAAGCATATGGCATTCTTACTTCAGGTAAATTTGCAGATGCTATGGACCTTTCTAAAGAGGATCCAAAAATTATATCAAGCTATGTACCTCCAATGAAAGAGAAAGAACTGGCGTTCTTTACTAGTGAAGGGCCGCAAGCAGCAAAAAAACTGCTACTCGCCCGCCGATTGATAGAAGCTGGAGTTAGGGTGGTTAATGTTTCGATTAGTGATTTTGATACACATTCAAAAAATTTTCCTAGAATGAAACAATTGGTTCCAATCTATGATCATGCTATTTCTGCTTTGATAAACGACTTAGAAGAGCGCGGATTAATTAATGATGTTACCGTTCTTGCATGGGGAGAATTTGGAAGAACTCCTAAAGTCAACTCAAATGGAGGACGTGATCATTGGCCAAAAGTTGCAATGGCAATGATGGCTGGTGCAGGGATGAATGTGGGTCAGGTCATTGGATCGACTGATCGCTATGCGTCCGAAGCGATTGAAAGGCCTATAAGCTATCAGGATGTCATTGCTACGTTATATCATAATCTCGGTATTGATCCCAATATTACAACGGTTGAGGATTCCACCGGACGACCACAATATTTGCTCAAGAATGGTCAACCGATTAAGGAGTTAGTTGGTTGATTGAATTTTGATATAGATTGATTTTATATTAGATTAATCAGTGTAATTGATGAGCTAAATTGTATTTTTGCTTATTAGTTTAGTGAGACTCTTTCGGTACTTTATTTTTATAAAAATATGAAGAGCTAAACAACCTAATCCAAAATAAATTGGCCATCCCTTTAAGCAATACTTAAAGGCTTCAAGTTCGGGGTCGATCAGGCTATCGAATTTTCCGGTTAGATATAATTTAGCAGTTAAAATTCCAAAAACCTGAGTGAGAATACCGAAAGCTAAGTTCATGCTTAGTCCTTTGAAACTTAGCACTGTAGCTCTTTGTTCTGAGGGGGTTACTTTATTAAGATAATGAGAAAGAAAATACTGAAGAAACCGCATTGATGTAAACATTGGAAGTAATAGAATAATTCCCCACCCTGGAATTGCTAGAGAGACTGCTAGACAACCTAGAAAAGTTAAAAAAGTGACGACTCCAAAGTTCACTGATGGGGTAAATTTATTAACCATTTTTTCGCAAATGATAGCTACTCCAATTCCAACAATAGATGCAACTGCTCCTACAAATCCCCAAGACCATTCTGGTATTTTTAATATTCTATATATATTTGATAGAACAGTATAAAAAACCCTTATGATGCTATCATAAAATAGACCGATTAAAATCAGAACACTCGCTGCAGGAGTATTAAGGATCCATTGACCAGCTTTTATTGTTCCTGAAAAGCTTTCTTTAATAGCATTTAAATTTCCTTCTTTTGAAGGTTTATGATTTTCTTCAAATTTAAGTGCTACAAATAGTGTACCTATTGCTGTGATAAAATTTAGATAAAGTGGGAATTTCAGTGTTTGATTTTTAGAAAAAATTATATCAAACCCCATAGCTGACAGTGTAGAGTTAATGAAATCTTCTGAGTATACGAGTGCTCCAATAATTGAACTAAGGATAAAGCCGACGGACATCATAATCATGACGTACTTCATTGTTTTTTTCCATATGGATTCTCGGTTAGTTTTAGGAATGCTATCGTAAGCTAGGGCTTCATCAGCTCCGCTAGCAGCTGCTTCCGCGGCACCGCTTAGTATTCTATTAAAAAAGAACATCCAAAAAACAATTCCTGATCCTACTGGAGTTAATAAAAGAATTCCGATTTCGAAAATCATCAAAACTGATGAAATGATGACCAATTTTTTTCTTCCTACCTGATCTGCAAAAGCACCAGA
>CABXDI010000129.1 GCA_902510815.1 uncultured Verrucomicrobiota bacterium
AGCATGAGCCCAAGCGGCTATTCCTGGATCCTCTTTACTAAGTAATCTGTATCGATGTCCGCAAGCGCTTAGTTCTTTTAGTGCATCATTTTCATGCCTCACAATTAGAGCCTTAGGCTGATTTTCGTTATTCATTCCAATAAGTATTTAGACCAGATATCTATACATCTAGTCTTCAATATTATATAATTATCAGGCCAGTACTTCACCTATGATATTACCATGAACATTAGTTAATCGTCGTTCGATCCCGTTATGGTAGAAGGTTAGCTCCTCGTGGTTCATTCCGAGTAGATGCATAACAGTTGCGTGAAAATCATGCCAGCTAGTAGGACTTTCCGTTGCCTTCCAACCGATTTCATCGGTAACGCCGTGTGCGATACCAGGGCGAAGACCTGCCCCTGCCATCCATATTGAAAAGCCGCCCTTGTTATGATCACGACCAGGACCAACCTTACCTTTATCCGATTGAGCAAAAGGAGTTCTACCGAATTCAGTTGTGAATAGTACAAGAGTTTCGTCGAGCATGCCTCTTCGTTCTAAGTCTGCTAATAATCCGGCAATTGGTTTATCAATTCTTCGAGCCTCTTGGCCGTGATTGTCTTTGACATCCTCATGGGCATCCCAACTGGCTCTAGGATTTCCTCCAATAGGGCCACCTGAAAAAATTTGTACGAATCTCACCCCTTGTTCTAATAGGCGACGGCCGAGTAAGCAGCGTCTACCACAGTCATCAGTTGGGTCGACTCCGATGCCATACATTTCCTTTGTTTTTTCATTTTCTGCGCTTAAGTCGGTCACTTGAGGAACAGATAATTGCATTCTAGCAGCTAATTCGTAGCTCCTTATCCTAGCATTAAGAAGATCATCTAGCTGCGTTCTTTCATGATGTTTTTTATTCAAGCGCGCCAATACACTTCTGGAACTTTCTTCTTCATCTTGTGCGATTTCTTTTGCAGGAAACAAATCTCGGATTGGCTTATCACCCTTTCCAAATCTGACTCCTTGATATTGGGCTGGAAGGAAACCATTAGACCAATTTGAAGCACCGCCGTTTGGATCTCCTCGGCCGTCTGGTAAAACTACATAAGAAGGTAGTGATTCTGATTCTGCGCCTAGCCCATAAGAGACCCAGCTTCCAACAGAAGGGTAGCCATTAAATTCGAAACCACTATTTTGAAAAAATAAGGCAGGTGTGTGATTAGCCGACTGTGAAATCATCGATCGAATGATCGTTAATTTATCAGCTTGTTCGGCGATGTGCGGAAACATTTCTGAGACCATTAACCCACTCTGACCGCGAGCTTTGAATTCCCAATCAGCTCCTCTTAAGGGGCCGACTCTTCCAAAGAAAATATCGGGTTTTTCTGAGAGTTGTGCTTGTTTGCCATGACTTTTTGTAAGTTCTGGCTTGTGATCAAATGAGTCGATATGACTCATTCCTCCTACAAGGCATATGTGAATTACCCGTTTTGCCACAGAAGGATAATGCGGAAGTATTGGTGAGCCTGAAGCTTTATCGTTAGTCAACAAGCTTGCTAATGCAGTGGCACCAGTTCCTTGGATGCCCCAATTTAGCAAATCACGTCTGTAAGGTTCAATCTTCATTCTATTACTACAAATTCGTTACTATTAAAAAGGACTCTACCAAGCGCATTGAGGCCATATTTTTTTGAAAGCTCAACGCCAAGCTTTAATTCTTCATCATCAGGGTTTCTACTATAAGCAAGTTCATATGCTCTTTTAACTTGTTCATTTAAAGAATCAGATTCCTTTTTGAGTCGTTCTGAAAAACCGTCAGACATTCTCAAAACAAAGGCATTATTTAGCAGTGCCAACGCTTGTATTGGAGTTGTTGTAACTGATCTTTTTGGGGCTGTTGTAGAGGGGTCAGGGCAGTCGAAAGCGTCAAGTATCGCACTTCTCTGGCCTCTTGGGCTGAACCTGTAGACCGTTCGCCTATTTAACTCGGCATCCTCTTTGTCGAAAGGAGTATAATAAGTAGTTCCATTCAAGGATCTAAAAGTTACATCGCGAAAACCTGGCCCTCCCATTTTCAAATTTAATTTCCCTGAAACTTTAAGCATCGCGTCTCGAAGACTTTCTGCCTCTAGTCTAGACGGTGATTTTCTCCAGAGATATTTATTATCGGAATCACTAATTAGATTTTTTGAATTGGGTGCTGATGACTGTCGATAAGTTCTGGAATTGACCATTAATTTGTGAAGATGTTTCAGACTGTATTGGTTTTCTTCCAATTCGAGCGCAAGCCAATCAAGAAGTTCTGGATGGCTTGGATGCCCTCCACTAAATCCTAAGTCGT
>CABXDI010000130.1 GCA_902510815.1 uncultured Verrucomicrobiota bacterium
TCAGGTTCTTTCATGCGTTGATTTAGATGAAGCAGTTAACTTTGCACGAGATATCTCTTTAGGAGTTGGTTTTGGAAAATCCATTACTGATTTGAGCGCTGCTCAAAAGGTTCTTAGGGATCGCTCTGTAAGAATGCTTTCCAATGCTCAAGTCTGGAACCGGGTCGTTGCAGCCGGTAGAGCAACTCCCAAAAATAAAACGGCTTTTGCCTATGCAAGATTAAGAACAAGAAAGGTTTCTAAAACATACTCATTAGATAAATGCTTAAACCATATAGATCAGCAAATCATTACGGCTCGGGGTAATTCTTTAGATAAATTTACAGATAGGGAAATGCGCAAATATGTAAGGGAACTTTCAAGTAAAATGAAAGACATCCAGTCTAAAATACACCCAAAGGCGACGCCTGTTCTTACCAATGCTCAATTATTCCTTAAAGAGATAGCAGAGTTCGAGTCAGCTAAGAGAGATGCTAAAGCTAATGGGGAACAGGTCCCTGAGCGCAGTACAAAAGATTTTGAAGCTGCACAGAAAATCTATAATGATTCAAAGATCCAAGCCCAACCAGCTCCTTGAGGTTATCCCCATACTAGAATTTCTTCATCTTTATCGGCGTTCGCGAGAGCCTCTTCGAAAGCTTCTTTATCCCAACCTTTAAGTTTACCTAGGTAATTAAATAACTTGTCTGAATTAGCCACATTGGCAGGAATTTCAAGTTCTTCAGGATCACTTCCCTCTGGCAAATTAATCGATATGAGTGGGTCTCCTGCATATGACGAAACTCTGACCTTATTGATATCACCCCAAGGTACAGTCCCAACTTTTTCTTCACCTTCATAAAGTTCAATCATTTTTGCAGTGAACTTATAAGTCATCGCAGTTTCATCATCATCATCATCACTGTCCATGACGACATCATCATCATCCTCACCACTGACTGAGCCATCATCATCATCCTCCTCCTCCTCGGGCCCCTTAGGCTGAATACCAAAACCGCTAGCTGGGTCATAACTAAACTCTCCATTCTTCAAGATCGCATGAATATCAGCCAACCACCCCTCAAAAGAATCTGCGAGCTCTTCATTTTCATCATTGCTAACATATTTACTGATTGCGCCAGATTCAAGTTCTACGCAGAGCATGTCCCCTGAGCCATCTTCAGCAAAAGGAAGCCAGTCACCTGGACACGTCTCATCCTCACCCGCGTCATCTCTGAGTCCCTCTAGCTCGTCCCAAGATTCTTGCACGAGATCTAGTGGCATAAGACTGAACATATCAAAAAATCCAGGATTGCTTTCCTGGCTTTGACCATTATGCATAATCAAGAAATCCCTGTAATCTGTAGGGAGTTCTTGACCAACGTATTCCTCAAGAGCTTCGACGTCTGATTCGTCTGCTCCTAGGTTTAATGATTCTAGAATTTCACTTGCTTTTGATGTTAGTTCACCCTCGAGCCGGGACCAAATCTTCTTCATAAAATTTAGTTGTTTATTGTTTATTTTCCCGTAGCGGGACCCTGTACATTTTCAGCCATAACGAATTCCGCAAATTTCGCAAGAAAACGTTTTGAATAAATTGCATTAATTATTATGTCGTTTTCGTAGTAATCCTGACTCAAAATCTTACCTTCGCGGTGTAAAAGAGCCACTAAATCTTGTCGAGATTGTGGAATTTTAAGGGAATTTCGCACAATATTGTTAAATAGCATCTCATTAATTTTGTTGAGAAGGGCATCAATTCCCACCCGATTTTTGACTGAAATTAAAACAGCCTCTGGAAAAATATTTTTCAGTTCTTTTAGTCGTTCATCACTGATCAGGTCGATTTTGTTAATTGCTGGAATAATCTTTTTTTCATCAGCTCCAAGCTCTTTGAGGACCTCTAATGTTGTTTTATAGTGATCTTGTACATTTTCTGAGCTTCCATCAATTACGTGAATTAAGAAATCGGCTATCACTGCTTCCTCTAGGGTGGCTTTGAAACTTTCAACCAATCCGTGAGGCAATCTTCTTACAAAACCAACCGTATCAGTTAGTAGAATTGTTTGGCCATCTTCAAGGTCTAGTTTTCGAGTAGTTGTATCTAGAGTGGCAAAGAGTTTATCTTCTGCAAGAACAGTGCTTTCAGTTAACCCATTTAACAAAGAAGATTTACCAGCATTAGTATAACCAACTATAGCTGCATGAGGGAGATCAGCGCGATTTCTTTCTTTTCGTTGTGTCTTTCTCTGCTGTCGTACTTTTTCTAATTCGGCTTTAACTCTATCTATTTTTTTTCGGGCGAGCCTTCGG
>CABXDI010000131.1 GCA_902510815.1 uncultured Verrucomicrobiota bacterium
AGGCTCAAACATATGTAATATACTTTTAATTCTTGGCTTCAGCAGTCTAATTAGACCGCTTCATATTCATAGGCAGATTATCAGAAAAGAAATACCAATTTTGTTGGTAGTTTCGGTTGCTTTAATAATTATGCTAATGAATCAAGAGGTGGCAAGATGGGAAGCGACTCTCCTATGTTTTGGGATCATCATTTATATCTTATCAAGTTTTAAAGGATCAAGTGTGGAGCTTCCTAATGAGGGAAGCGTAGAAGGTGATTTAGTTTTAGATAAGGGAAAGACAAATTCAATTGTGCTAATTTCACTACTTATTGCAGGGCTTTCTCTCCTTGTTTTAGGGGCCTCTTTTTTTGAGAAAGGGGGAATAGGTTTGGCTAAATCTTTTGGAGTTAGTGAGGCGGTTATTGGATTGACTTTATTGGCCTTTGGCACATCGTTGCCTGAACTAGCTACATCGATCGTTGCTTGTGCTAGAAAAGAAACTGACATAATTGCAGGAAATGCAATTGGATCCTCGATTTTTAATGTGCTGGCTATACTTGGAATTACTGCGTTGTATAAACCAATGACCATTTCAGGCATTAGTTTCGTGGATTACGCGTTCATGGTTGGTTCTATAGCTCTATGTGGGATGTTTATATTAAATCAGTTTAGAATTGGGAGGATTAAGGGATTAATTTTTATTGTTATATATGGTTTTTATATAGCAATAATTTTAAAGAGATAAAAGTCATTCACTGTTCAGTAATTTAAGAATTGAGCTAGTTGGTATACAAGATTTAACAACCATTTGGAGGTTTCGTTCAATGCCTTCTACTTTGTTATAATAAATAGAATTAGTAGCAGCTACGACACCAATAACTGAACCAGTATTGTCAAAAACGGGCGAACCGCTTGACCCTTTTGCAAAGTCAGCAGTAATCGCAATACGATTAGAGCCTTTTTCTTTACCTCCTCGTTGTAGATAATATCTTGAGACAATACCTCTTGAAACTGTATAAAAACGCCCCTCAGGGTGGCTGATGACAGTGACGTCCGATCCTACTGGAACGTTTTCTCTTAATGAAAGCGGTTTAAAATTTGATCCAATTAGTTTAACTATTGCTAGGTCATCTTTTTCCGATGAGGCTACAACCTTTTCAATGGGATAAATTTGTCCGTTTATTGTTAATGCTCCAAATGCCCCAGCTCTTTCATTTTTCATAACATGATAATTCGTTACAGCTAATCCGTCCTCAGTAATGATGAACCCGCCTGCTATGTTACCATGCCAATTATCACATTTGTCACATTTATAAATATTTCCCAGGCATAGTACTCCTTGTTTACTAAGGCTATATATATCCGATGGATTTATCTTATCTTTATTAGGTTCAGGCAATTTAACCTTAATAGATTTTTGCGAGCTTAGTTGATCTGCGATCTCATTTGTGTTTGAGGTTTTATTTTGATCTTTGAGTTTTCCGAGTTTTTTCTCAAATTGCATTCTTATAGATATGTCGTGGATAGGTTTAGCCTGATCCTTGCTCAGGAGATTTTGAGAAAACTGTATTAAAAATATCGAAATGAATAAAATTAATTTAAGCATATTACCTTTCATTGTTTTATTTTTTTAATTTTTGCAAAAGCTTATTTGTCTCTATCCACTTACTTTCGTCTTTGCTGTATTTTATGTAAATTTCTAATGCTTTGACTGCAGATTTATTATCATTAAGTTTATGTAGAGCAAGGCCTCTTGGCCTATAGTAGTTATAATAAGTTGGGTATTCGGCAATCGCTTTCCCGGACCATTTTTCTAAGTTCTTCCAGTTTTCATTGTGTTCAGCTTCCATTATTCTGAAAGAATAACTGTCACGCTCTGATTTAATTTGCTTATCAATTGAGTTAAACCAACTTTTTGGAATGACATTGTTTTTTTTATTTAACTCACTGTACTTATAAATGAAGCGTATGAGTTGAAAGTCTAATGTTCTAACAGACTTTGCTAAATCTTGGTTTATTTTATTTTTTACTACACTCATGGCCTTATCCAACTTTTCTTGCATTCCAGCAAAAGCTAGAGCTGGCAGGGATACTTCTATGAAATCAGAGGAAAATAATTTTTCTTCGCTTAATGAATTTAACGTGTTTTTGATTTCTGGAACCATGTTTCTTGCCATGAAATAACCAATCTTTGTTGATAGTTTAATGTCTTCTAAGATTGGGTGTTGAAGTAATTTCCATTCGCCATCAATATTGACAGCCTTACCATCTCTGATGTCAGCAGATTGAGTCATTATAATCT
>CABXDI010000132.1 GCA_902510815.1 uncultured Verrucomicrobiota bacterium
TAAGATGTCTCGTTAGTTATGAAATTTGCTTTATGTAATGAAACGTATGGAGATTGGGATTTTAATGCCACTTGTGAGCACATAGCTAAAAGTGGCTACGATGGGGTTGAAATTGCCCCATTTACTCTAAATGATGACCCACGTGATATAACTGAAAAGGAGGCCGTCAACTTAGGCAATCAAGCCAAATCAGCAGGTCTAGAAGTCGTTGGATTGCACTGGCTATTAGTGAAACCGTCATGGTTACATTTAACAACTGATGATAAATTACTCCAAAAAGATACCATTAATTTTGGCCAGCACCTTGCAAGAATTTGCGCAGCAATGGGAGGTAGCATCATGGTCTGGGGAAGTCCAAATCAAAGGAACATTGCCTCTGATTGGGATAGGAAAGATGCTGTAAAACGAGCTGCAGAAACCCTATCAAAAATATCTGAAACGGCTCTGGAATTAGGGGTAACGATAGCTATGGAGCCACTGGCAAAAAAAGAAACAAATTTTCTCAATACGGCAGAAGAAACTATTAACCTAATTAAAGATGTTAATAGTCCTGCATGCAAACTTCACCTCGATGTTAAAGCAATGAGCGATGAAGATAAACCGATCTCCCAAATTATTTTAGACAGCAAAGAGCACATAGCTCATTTTCATGCTAATGATCCAAACCTAAGAGGGCCTGGCACTGGAGATGTTGACTATTCACCTATCGTAGAATCACTCCAATCTATTAATTACGAAAAGTTTGTTTCCGTTGAAGTTTTTGATTACACTCCAGACCCTGAAACAATTGCTGAGGAGAGTATTAAATTTCTTAAAAATGCATTTGGAAAATAAAAAAAGCAGCTCTCCTTTGAAGAAGAACTGCTTTGAAAATTAAGATTAAATTTTAAATTTAAGGAATCATTATTCTTTCTCCGATTCTGATAAGACTACCATCAATCCCATTAGCCTGCCTCAGCGCAGCAACAGTTGTACCGTAATTTCTCGAAATACTGTAGAGTGTATCTCCTTTGGATACTTTGTGAACACTCTTTGAAGGCGGCGGTGTATATGCTGGTTGAGGATTGTAATTCTTAACAGGAGCCGGAGGCTCAATCCCAAAATCATTACCGGTCGGAGGAACATACGGATCACCAACAGGTTGATTGTAAAAATCATTATTGGATGCATAAGGATCACCGTAAGCCTGACCTTTTTGTTTATAGACGCTCACCCCAGTCTTTTTGTTACCAGTGCATGAAACACTAATGAGTGAAATGAGTATTAAAGCCGATGTGCAAATAGAATTCTTCATAAAAGTCTTAGATTAGCAGATATTTTACATATCTTTACTAAAAGTCAAGAAGCGTCTCGAATTCGAACAAAAAATTAATCTAGCAACTTATTACGCGAATTTTATGAAATGATGCTGATGACTAACGTCGATTAAACAGATCTCTAATCTGATCTAAATCTACATCATCAGGAATTCCTCGCCTACCACCATTTCGACCACCACCACGATTAAGGCCCTCTAGGGCTTTTCTCGCATCCTCGAGACTAGGATTACTAGTCGCTCTATCGCTTGAAGCTTTTGTTTTTTGTTTAGCCAATTCCGAAGCCTTTCTTTCTTTTTCTGCATCCTCAAAGGTTCCAGGATCTAATTTTCCAGATAAATATCCCTCAACCTCCTCTAGCCAAGTGTCTATATCTTCATGATCTGGATTACTCCTTACAAGAGTAACCATTGATGTTAAAGCTTCCCTATTCTTTCCAGCTCTAAGCATATCCATATACTTAAGCCACTTAAGCTTGGGTAGGGTTTTATTGGTAAAGTCAGCCTCGGCTTCACTACTATTAGCAGCGGCAACAAGTTTAATTTCCTGAGAAATTCTTTTATCCCAAGCCTGCATCAATTCCTTTACCCTATCAGGAGTCCGATAATTAGGCATTATAGTTGATTCATAAATTCCACTAACATCCATTGGTGATCTCGGCCAATTTTTAAGACCTACTAGAGTAGATGACAAATCATAAACTTCAGCAAATGTGGATCCAGTCGCAGCGGCACTAAGTATTCTTTTAGATTTTCCAAGATATGGATAAGCAGAAATACAATTATCCATTAAGGTAATAAGTTCTGGGATTAAACTTTCACGCTCATCTTCTTCCAGATTTGCCGCTCTGATTGTCAAAATGAGAAACTGTAATTGCAACCTTCTTGCAGAAGAATGTTCCCTTGAGCTTAAGTAGTCCTTATTTTTTGTTCTCCAGTCACGATATTCAGATTCTTTTGCTCCCTT
>CABXDI010000133.1 GCA_902510815.1 uncultured Verrucomicrobiota bacterium
AGCTAAATAATCTGCAAAACTTATATGGATATTAGAACCCGGTTCCCAAGCGTAACCTCCGAGAAAAACTGGATCTTGATCATCAGAATCAATTAAAGAGATCATCGGCATCTTTGCATCCCATTCAAAGTCGTACTTTCCTATTCCATCTAAAACACCACTTCCAATCTCCCCTAAAAATATGTACTGCTCTGAATTCTCAAAGTTTTCGTTGGTCACTAATGCCGCTCTAGCAGAGTACGCATCATCACCCTCAGTAACTTCAAAACTCAAAACTGCTGGTTCATTAACAGAGGCAACAAGATCCGTATTTTCGTCAATCTCTTCAGAAATAGGTCCCTCAACTAAACCGACTGTTGAACTCGGCTCTGGAGTTTGAATCACGGGAGGAGTAACATTAGTTATGTTAAGACCCTGCACTGCAGAGAGGTAAGTCTTCCAATCAGCTCCTCCGAAAGCATCCTGAAGAAAATTCTGCCTTATCCTGTGTTCTGTTCCATTGATTATCCAAGTGTCATCAATGCTATAAACCTGATTATACTTTCCATCGATAGGATAATAAATGGATAAGCCCACCGCGTTGCGACGCTCAGTGCCTAATGATTTGGCTATTATTAAATTATTGATCGCATCTACTAGATCCTTGGAAATGGATTTCATTGGCCCATTAACCCTGGAAGAGAGATTAGCGGCAAAATTACCAATATCTATGTAATCAGTAACAGAGGACTTACCAACCCTGGGACTTGCTAAACTATAAGGAATAGATTCTCTTCTAAGCCTTGCTAGGGTAGATAAATCAATACTCCCGCTTTGAATTGACTCAATAAGCCCGCGAGTGAAAGCCTTCATTTTTTGGTTGTAGGCAGCAAATAAATTCATGTCATAGGCAACATGAACTTTGAAACCCCTATCCGATTGCTGTTGATGGTGAAAATCCCAAAACCCACTCTCGGCACTTGCAAATTCACCCATGCTAAGATCGGGATTACTGCGCAAATAAGCCATGGTTGATGCGTAGTCCCAACCATCTCCATAATCGATCTCAGGATTGGCAATGTATATGTCGCATAGGTCATGAAAATCAACTAACTGCTCAGCACCACCCATGAGGCAAGTATCAAAACTAATAAAATCATACTTGGGTGTATTATTTGAATTTAGAGTAGTCTTGATGGCGTCTCTTATGTCTGAGGTCCACATAGACACCCCCCTTTGCGAACCCTTACCATCATTATTGTCTCCACCAAACCCTTCCCATTGTCCACCATGATTCCAAAGAACAAGACCTCGTCTATCGGAAGGAAAATTCTTAAGCGACCAGTCTAAAAATTCTTGAAGGACATTAGGATCATCCAAATCCTGCTCAGGCAAAACTTCAGCAAAATTAACTCCATTACCATCAAAAACAATTCTTGTAACTTTATCTCTATACTCAACGGGATAATCTGATCCCTGGAAAGCCTCTTTCTCAGATGTATCAAGGTCAGCCTGCAGAATGATTTTAAAGTTATCACTTCCACCAGCCGTGATCATTTCTTTAATATCCTCTAAAAGATTCAACGTTAAATTACTATCACCATGACCATAAATTAGTACTGTCCAAGTGGTATTACTATCAGGCTCAGGTGCTGAACTGATCACAATGTTTTTTCTGCCAGCTTCATTTCTTATATTGTCTTGCCATGCGAGTTGATATGATCCAGGAGGTATCGGTCTCTTAAGTCCATATTCAATCGTATATTTTGAATCAATTTTCCCTTTGTAATCTTGAGACCATACAAAAGTGTTATCTTTGACCAAACCAACCCATAAATCATTCTTGCTGCCACTACTCTTAAAACCTGAATACTCTGCAATAAATGGTTCAAATTGCATAAAATTAAGAGCATTACCCTGTCCATTACCGCTCTCAACTTTCACTATTGGAGGTTCTGCATAAACATTAATGATTCCAAAAAAGGTTATCAAAAAGGCTAAACAGTAATATTTAGAAGTCATCATCATTGCGAATTCTAACTCAGATAATAATAAAAAAAAGCGTGCATTTTAATCTATTAAAAATGCATTAAGACAATATTGATTCTCCCTATTATTAGGTTAAATTGACTACCCCCCAATTAAATTTAATAAAACCTCAAATCATGAAACTCTTGTTACACTCATTTCTAGGGCTTGCCCTAATCTTCAATCTTTCGGCACAGGCTGACAAAGCTAAAACTGAAAGC
>CABXDI010000134.1 GCA_902510815.1 uncultured Verrucomicrobiota bacterium
AATGCTCTTTCATGGTTATTAAAGCAACAACGGGAAGATGGTAGTCTTGCAAGGAAAGGAATGATGTATTCACACGCCATTGCTACAATCGCTTTATGTGAGGCATACGGCATAACTAAAGACCAGCAAATAAAATCCGCAGCAGTAGCCGCCATTAATTATACTATAAACTCTCAACACCAACAACGTGGAGGATGGAGATATAGCCCAGGTCAAGACTCTGATACTTCAGTCACTGGTTGGCAATTTATGGCACTGCATAGTGCTAGAATGGCAGGAATAGTTCTCCCTGAGAAGCCTTTTGAATTGGCCAGAAGATGGTTGGATTTTGCTGGTGGTGGTGAGCACGGAGGCCTTTACGGGTATCAGAGTTCAAATGATATTTCTCGAGCGATGGTAGCAACAGGAATGTTCTGCCGACAGCTTGATCTTGTTCCGCCGACTAATAAAAAAATGATTGAAAGTGCTAATTTAATGAAGCGCTATCCCATTAGAAATAATAATCCTGATCTTTATTATGTTTACTATGGCACGTTGGCTCTTTATCAACATCAGGGTTCTATCTGGGAACAATGGAATAAAAGTTTGAAAGAGATTTTACCCGAAATTCAGATTAAGACGGGAGCACTTGCTGGGAGTTGGGATTTGAGCAGGAGCAATACTAAGGGAGGTGGAAGAATAGCTAGCACAGCTCTGTCAATTCTTAGCCTAGAGGTTTATTATCGAATACTTCCGATGTATGGTTTTCGTGGAGATGTTGCTCCAGAACCTAAAACTAAAGAGTCAGATTTGAGGCAGTAACAATGAAGTTTATTATATTTGTTTTCTTTAATGTTATTTTTTCTTTTGGAATTTTATCAGCTAAAGAAAAAAAGATCACAAACGTTCTATTTCTAATTTCAGATGATCTTAAGGCAAGCGTTTTAGGTTGTTACGGCAATAAGGTATGTAAAACAAAGAATATCGACCGACTCGCTAAAAGGGGAGTGGTTTTTGAGAAAGCCTATTGTCAGGGAACGTGGTGTAGTCCGTCCCGAACTTCCTTCATGCACAGTCGTTATAAGGGGAGCGCTGATCTGAACCTCGGAAAATTATTCAAGGACAATTCATATTATTCTGCAAGGGTAGGAAAAATTTATCATATGCGAGTGCCTGGTGATATCATTGATGGTACGGATGGTTTAGATGTGGCCTCGTCATGGACAGAAAAATTTAATTCGAGTGGTCTTGAAGCCCATACTCCTGGTGACTATGCGTGTTTGAATCTTAATGTTTTTACAAAAGATCTTGAAGGTCGTCAGTCGACTCGAATGCCTCATAGGATGTTTGTGACTGTCAGTTATGATGGTGATGGTTCAGATCAGCCAGATCACAAGACAGCCTCTAAAGTTGTTGATCTTATGCGAAAGCATAAAAATGAGCCGTTTTTTTTAGCTGCTGGTTTTGTACGCCCTCATTATCCAATGGTTCAGCCTAAGCAATACTTTGATGAGTACCCTTACGATGAGATGGAGTTACCAAATCAATTTCCAAATGACCTTAATGATATTCCCAAACTAGGGCTGGCCAAAACTCGATCCGCAACAAATAAAATTGGAGATTTTCCTGATAATCAAAAACGTATGTGGTCAGCATATTATGCTTCGACTCAATTCATGGATGACCAAGTTGGACGTATACTTGATGAACTTGAAGATTTAGGTTTAGATGAAAAAACTGTTGTCGTTTTTACAAGTGATCATGGTTATCACCTTGGTGAGCATACCTTTTGGCAGAAGAGTAACCTTCATGAAGAAGTAACCAAGGTTCCTCTCATTATTTCAGCTCCAGGAATAAAGGCTAGTCGTTCAGAGTCAATTGTCGAGTTAGTCGATTTAATGCCTACCTTGGCAGAGCTTTGTGATATTGAAATTCCAAAAGGATTACATGGAGAAAGTTTAGTGCCAGTGCTTAAGGATCCTTCAGTCAGAGTTAAAGATGGTGCGCTGTCATTTAATAATTCAGGCACTTCTTACAGAATTAAAAATTGGTCTTATGTGCGATATAAAGACGGCAAAGAAGAGATGTATGATATGGCCAAGGATCCTCAACAATTTATTAATTTAGCCGTATTAAATACCCCTTCTAACGTTGATCAACTCAATAGAATGAGGAGTCTTTTTAATAAAAGACTTAAAAAATTTGATCTCAACACGCGATAAAAGGCTAAAATTGCTTAATAT
>CABXDI010000135.1 GCA_902510815.1 uncultured Verrucomicrobiota bacterium
CGTCGGCTAGACTGATCAATATAAAAGCGGGATAATTGATTTATGCAACGATTAAGAATGATTCTTATGACTTTATCTTCGCTCCTTTATACGTCTTGAAAACGAGTTTAATCTAAATGATCAGAACTCACCACCGAATTCCTCTATAGCGTCACATATTGCAAAATAGACGCTTAAAGATAAGCAATAAGGAATCATCAAAGAACTATTATTACTAGGAATTATACAACAAAACAGTTCATTTGGAAAAATTTGGGTAAAGGATGCTTTTTTTATAGAGTTACCTAAATTATTCTTATCAAAGCCACTAATCTTCCCAACGCCAGAAATAAATGAAGACACCGCACTCGCCTTCTGTGTATTTTCCGAAACCGACAAATCTATCTGCTGAGTAATATTTGAGTAAATCAAACGAATACTTTTTTTATGAGAATCCAACTCGACTTCAGTCAGTGCAGCTCCAGTCAAATTGTCACCCACAATTTGACTGTCCCTCCGATTACTTGTTGTTAGATAAATTAAATAAACTCCTCGCTTTAAACCTTCATCCAAACCATTAGCTTTTTTTACAGATTCTTTTCTCTCTTTAAATATAGCTTCTAATTTTTCCAAGGAATCATCAACGGGCAAATTATTACGACGTACTTCAGAAAGTCTTTTGGAAGATTCTAGGGCTATTTGACGGAAAGCTTCTTCAAGAACAAGTACCCCAATCCAAGCTCCATCATATACATTAGATCCATTAGGGACTTCATTTGTTTTACATCGATCGCAAATTAAATCAAAAATAGAACAATGATTTAACTGATTTATCACGTTTAAAAACCCTAACCATAATTCACTCGAAGTTCCGGATTGGCTACCACAATCAAGTTTCATCCTTAATTTGACCGACCTAATTTTACAATCAGATTCATATCCAACGGTAGACACCATCTCTATTTCGCCATGTCGTAGCCTCTTAGCTGCACTCTGCGAATAATCAGAAGGAATCACCACTTTTTTCTTTGAACATAAAGCGCAAACAGAAGCTAAACCACAGATTGAAAGGTCAATTAGATCAAAAGGGACGCAACTCGATTTATCATATGATGATTTAAAAATTATTTTATCCGATTCCAAAGATAAAAGCGCCTCTAGCGAAGATGCGTAAATTTTTGAATCAATATTATTAGTATATATAGTTATACCTCCTCCAATGTCGGGTTCTACCACAACTGAAAGCTGACCCTTTTCTGAATTATACTCAGGGACACTATGATTAATTTCGACATATTTTAATTCATCGGAGCTAACCCCCTTATCAATCAATTCATATTCCTTTAAATTTTCATGTTCGTTATTAAAATTTACAGCCTCCTCAATACCAATAACTGGTGGAAGAGGTTTATACTCGACGAACACAAAAGACATGGCTTCTTTTGCGATTTCCAAATTCTCTGCAAGAACGGCAGCTAATATCTGCCCCTTGTATTCCACCTCTCCTTCAGCAAAAAGGCGACACTTACCATAAGTTCCTAGTATGTTATTTTCTCCAGGTACATCTTCAGCTGTAATGACTGAGTGTACTCCCTCAATTTTTAAGGCCTCTTCCTTGGAAATAGAAACAATCTGAGCAGATTCGTAAGGGCTATAGATAATAGCTACATCTAAAGCATCATGTTCAGTTAAAATACGTGAATCCATTATTTATCAAAGATGATTTCTTTTATTTGATCCTCAACTTGCAATATAGTTTTGGATCTATCTGATGAACATCCATAAAATTCTTCAACACAATGGCTAATCGATTTGGGAATAAGCACAGCGGTCATAAGCTCATGTCCTGATTCAGTAATAGCTTCACCGCTAAGGGAATTTCCATCAAGTTGGACAACTCTTTCCCCATCAATGTCTTCAAAAACTAATTTTGCCGATAATAATATTAAAAATTCTATTATATTATTCTTACAATCATTATTAAAAAGCCAATCTCGAATTGAGAACCTATTTAAAAAATGCAAATCTGTATCTTTAATAAGGAAGTCATTAACTTTTGGTAAATCATTAATGAATCTTTGCGCAAATGCCCGAATCGGAACCGAAGAACCTATCTTCCAAAACTCATCGAAACTTTCTATTTCTCTCAATTCAGGTATCCTCTCGAGAGAAATAAACGCATTAGAAGCCTCCTCTAAAGAATCGGATTTAAAACGCTCTCCTTGAAAATAAGATGCTTTC
>CABXDI010000136.1 GCA_902510815.1 uncultured Verrucomicrobiota bacterium
CGTTGTCACCAAGCAATTTTACGCAGAATATGTGCTAAACGATTCGAAGCGGCAGGTTGCGCTAACAGAGACACAGAACAATCACCCCATTCGTACGGCAGCGGCGATAGGTTTTGTGGGCTTGGCGTTTGATGGCCATCCTGATGCCGCGACCTGGCTGGACTGGGCGGTGAGCGAGTTGGACTATTTGTTGGGCCCCGAAGGCCAGTACATCCAGTCGGACGGCGCGGTCTCGGAAGGGCCGTTCTATTTCAACTATGGCTTCGCGCCAACCATAGCCTTTTTAATAGCATTGGAAAACCGACAATCGGATCAGTATATATATAGGCGGAATTGTATAAATAGAGCGGATGTTGACCCTTGGAAGGGTCACGACTGTGTTGATGGTGAAGAATTTACATACTCCAACCCGATGCGGAGCCCGCTGTTTCACTCGATCATGGATTGGTCTCTCTCGCTCAGACTTCCGAATGGAAACCGTGCACCAATAGCAGACTCGCCTCTGCGCAATCAGAATGGTCCCGCCATTTTCACGTACTTTGGAGCTGAGGACTATTTGTATTGGGATTGGGCCTCAAATCCTTCAGACCCCTACAAAGTGAAAGGCGGCTTTGAGTTGTTCATTCAGCATTTGGCCTATGTAGAAACAATGGAGTCGGCCGGTCCACCCGAATGGAAGAATCGCTTCTTTGTTGATGGTGGAATGGCTACTTTTCGTTCGGGATGGGCCAAGGATGACAGGGTATTGATTCTGATGGGCGAGAATGGTTCGGCGAGAAAGACCGTCCACGATCATACTGATGGTACCTCGTTTATAATGGCGGCTTATGGGGAATTGCTGCTCACCGACACGGGCTACTACAAGCCTAATCAATTCCAGAATGCAGTGACCGCTGGAGCGGGTTCCCACAATGTGATTTTGGTGGATGGCGATGAGGTTCCCGAGAAAGGTCTGCTCAGCAATTGGGGCGATGCGGACGCCTTCATTGAGAACACACTCGATGGCACGGCCATCGCCTACGCCGAGTCGCGACAGAATTATCCCAACACAAAAGTGGTGCGCGGAGTTGCATTCCTTCGTGAGCGATACTTTGTGGTGGTGGATCGCTTGGAGAGCCAGGACGGCGTGGAGCGGGAGTATCGCTTTCGTCTGCATGCGTATGCGGGATATGACCTGGATGGAAACGTGAGTTTGGGCGAGCACGGGCCACTGATAGAGCGCGATAGTGGCTCGGTTGCGGTTTACACCCAAGCGAGCCAAGGTGTAGCTGTTGTCGAAGAGCCTGCCTTTAAGATCTATTCGGCACCTCATGTACACAAACTCGTAAAAAACGCAGAGCATCACACCGTGACCGACTCGGTAGTTATGGGCATAGCGCCGGATTTTTTGTCAATTTTAGCACCCTTTAAAACTGGGGAATCGGGCGGTCCTGATGGGCCTTTCGAGGTTACTCAAATCAGCACAGATCACGGTGTTGCTTGGTACATTATGGGAGAGGACACAATGGATATCGCTTGGTTGCGCGAATCAGGTGCACCGACGGAGCTTGTTCTTCCGACAAACGAGACCCTGAACACAGATGCGGCCTTCGTGTGGATGTCGCTTGACAAGAGCCTAGCACTAATGGTTGAGGGAACTGTGCTCAGTCTCGATGACCAAACGGTGCTGACATCTAGTGAAGAAGAAACTGTTGCAGTAAAACAATGATGGGCCCGCAGTTCAATTCTTAAAGAATGCGGTCGTGAACCCCAATTTAAGATGCAAGTTTAAGCTGAAGTCACTAACAATCAATATTGATCCCTCAAAGTATCTTCCCTAAACCAGTAAAAAAAGCCAGAGAAATTATAATTAATAACTACTCTGTTTCTGAAATACGAACCCTGTAGATTGCTCTTGTTTGGCCTTCTTCAAGACTCGTATCTTCAAATGACATGGTTGTATCTTCTGAAAAGAGAGCATCTTCAAGTTCTCCCCATTCATTAATAATATCATCCCAACGATCCACTGAATAGAACACACCTGGCTCAGATCTCCATTCTAAGGTGAATAAATTTTCTTCTTGGTTGTAGCTGAAGGTTGTAATTTCAAATGGTGAAGGAGCCCAAGTAGAGGCCTTTAAAAATAAGGTCGGGTCAAGAATTCCTTCAGAATAACGAACCTCATCAAGAAGTATTTCATAGCCTGC
>CABXDI010000137.1 GCA_902510815.1 uncultured Verrucomicrobiota bacterium
CGACTCATCATACTTCCAGATGAAAACAGAGACGGAGTTGCTGACAAAGCCATTACTTTTGCAAAAATACACAATCCTACAGGCTTTGAATTCTGGAACGGTGGAGTCTTAGTGGGCTCAGCACCAGACATATGGTTTCTTAAGGATACTGACGGCGACGATGTTGCAGACGTAAGAATAAAAATGCTGGGCGGTATTGATTCTGCAGATACTCACCATGCAATGAATAACTTTCAATACGGCCCTGATGGTGGTCTGTATTATCAAAGAGGAGTTTTCCACGTAAGTAACGTTGAGACGCCATGGACAACACCTCACAAATCTGGTGCTTCTGCAATGTATAGATTTAACCCAAGGACTTTTACTTTCAGTCAACACGCTGGTAATAGCCCTAATCCGCACGGAATTGCTTTTGATAGATGGGGATACCACTACGCCACTGATGGAACTGGCGGCAGATCTTACCAAGTCGTACCAAAAGGTAATGGTTTTGCAATGAGGGGATTACTTAAGAAAGAGGTTAGACCTGTTGCTTCAAGTGGAATTATATCAAGTGCAAACTTTCCTGACGAAAAACAACAAGCCTTCATGCTCTGTAATACAATTGGATTTCTTGGGTTGAAGCATTACAAGCTAGCAAGAAACCCTGAAAATGGTGAAGTCAATGGTCAACCTCTTGGAGATCTGTTCGTTTCTAATGATCGAAACGTGAGACCATCGGACGCTGACTTTGGTTCGGATGGTGCTCTATATATTTCTGATTGGCATAACGTCATTATTGGACATATGCAGCACAACATTCGTGACCCTAAGCGTGACCATAGACACGGTCGAGTTTACCGTATGATCTACACTAAGAAGCCTCTCCAAGAGCCTGTATCGATAGATGGTGAACCCATCACCGTTCTACTAGAAAATCTTAAGCATCCTATAGACGGAGTAAGATACAGAACTCGAATCGAACTCAGTGAACACCCAACAGATGAAGTTGTTAAGGCCGTAAACAAGTGGGTATCTAATTTTGATGCCAATAATGCTAATGAAGCACATCATATGCTAGAAGGTCTTTGGGTTCTTCAGGCGCACAATGTGCAGAATGACAAACTCATGGGTACTTTACAGACAAGTAGTGAATTAAATGTTAGAAGGGCCGCTTTAACCGTTCAGCACTATATCTATAATGCTGATTTCACTAGAGGCGGTGGTGAATTAGCTAAAGTTAAAGAAGAAAAGGCCCCAGAACCAAAAGTTGTTGTTAATGGAAATATGACATCAGTTGAAATAGCTGCTGTACCTCACCAACTGAAATTCAACTTATCAAATTTTTCTGTAAAAGCTGGTAGCAAAGTCAAGCTCACCTTCTTTAACCCTGACGTCATTCCTCACAATTTATTAATTGTTGAGCCTGGGTCTAAGGCTGAAATAGGTAACCAAGCGATTGCCATGGGTGCTGATGCAGTCAAGAAAGCTCCTGAGAACTCAAAAATTCTACATGGAACAAAAATGATCGATGCTGGTCAAAAAGAAGTAATCGAGTTTACGGCTCCAGCTAACCCAGGAGACTATGAGTTTGTTTGCACATTTCCTGGTCACTGGACAGTCATGAATGGAATCATGAAAGTAACCAAATAGTAAGAAAATTTATAAATTAAGACTTATAAAACCTCTCGTGTTTTTATTAATGCGAGAGGTTTTTAATTAAGTAACTAATGGCTTACTTATCAAGGGTCTGACAACGGTCTGCTAAAATTTGAAGCGCACGCACAAAGTCCCATGCTGGAATATTTGATTGCATCTCATTAATTAATAACATGAGTCGCTTTGCAGAATCTCTGGCAGTCTCCATGTCACTAACTTGAAGAGCTTCAACGAGGGCGCCTAATCTTTGGAAAAAAGGTTCATTGAGTTCCTCCAACTTTCGGCCATGAATATTGTTAAGATTGCCAATAACTTCGTTGTAGGCTTCACGCAACTCATTAGCAGCATGAGCTAGAACTTGTATTTCTAGCTCAATCGTAAGAGTCGTTTCAACGGCTTCTTTTTGATCTTTAGACAAAGATTCAGATGCAACGGCCTCGCTGGCCCGCGCTAGCGGTGAGGACGTTGGCCGCAATCTTTTTAGCAGCC
>CABXDI010000138.1 GCA_902510815.1 uncultured Verrucomicrobiota bacterium
AAAATGTTATAAAGAAATTAATTTCACAAGAAAGGGAGTTTCTGAATCAGATTATCGTGACTGGAAATTAAAAAATAGAGACTATCTGAGTTCTAAAGAGCATTCAATAGTGAGACGTCTGCAATTAAAGTTTCTCCTAATTACTCTTGAGGCTGCAACAATAAGTGAAAAAAAATACGGAGAAAAAATTATTCCTGAATTGATCGCGCTTATGGATAATTGTTTATCTATTTATTCTACTCTTGGCGAGGCAAAGAATGAATTACACTCAGAGGCCACGGACTCTGTTTTCACTAAGGTTTATAACATTCAACCATCCCTAAAAAGACTTGTTAACTGGCCTCGATCTCCCATGGATTTTAGTGATATTTATGAATTTACGATTCTGCCTGCCTTTCGTAATTCTGGGAGAATTGAGGAATTGAAGGCAGCCTGGAATAAGAGGATTTCGCAAGAAATTACTTTGGTTTTGGCAATCGATAATTTTGAAGCCGAAAGATATTTTAATATCAATATTCTCCCAAATCTTAAATGGGCTAAGTATTTAGATATGTTGAGAGCTGGAGACGAAAGGAACGCTTTAATATCAATGGTAAATCTAATCAGTAATAATACTCGGCACCCACGGATAGATCGATGGTTGTATGAAATCGAGGGCTACATATCTGGAGATATTTCTCCTAATTCATTTGAGGATGCAGCGATTGAGGCAGAGGCACTTGCAGCACAAAGAAAAAAAAATACCGATGATAAAATGCTATGCAAATCAAAATCTGAAAATTGCTCAGATGACTCGGATGGATCGAGATCTTGGTGGATGGCCGCTATTTCGAGAAGAATTATTTCTTATGATGCGGCTTTAGAAGTGGTAGGTATTTGTGATTGTGTTCGTAATTCCACACAGCAAAGGGCTCCGGAGCAGTATCGATTGGGCCAACCATTGCGATAATAAACCACGTTTTAGCGTGGGACTGAGCCCTAATTGACAAATTAGTTATTTAGAAGTCCGATACTTGAATTTCTGTGGGCTTATCCTGCATATTTGATAATTTGCCTAGCTTGCTTTATTGCCAACAAAATGCATAAGAAAAGTGTAAGGAGTTTTCTCCAGAACTATCTTATTGAAAAGGTCAAGTAGAGTTAATACGACTGCAAGGGAACTTATAATCTCTAACTAATGGTCCCTTGTTCATGTGCCATTGACTGTTATAAATTTAGGATGATTTTTTAATTGGTCGGTTAGTTACGCGGTGTTAGGGTTTACAGATGAGAATTCTGATGCGATTCTTCATTATTCTGGTGTCAGTGTGTTTAACACTGTTAGTGACAACTGTTGTTGCGGAAGAGGGCCTTGTGAACCATTGGAAGTTCGACGAAAACTACAAGGATTCTGTTGGCAAGAAGCACGCTTGGGCTATCCACACAGACATCAAAGGTCCACCGACCTGGGAAACCGGCCAGATCGGACAGGCCGTGACCTTGGGTGATCCCGTACTTATACCGTATCCCAAGATCAGTGGACCTGGCCTCATAACGAACGCTCAGTGCCCCAACACGAATGCTTTTACAGTATCATGGTGGTGGCGACCTGATGTTCTGGGCGGTGGCGGTGCTGGTCGTAACGGAGCCAGGTGGTCGGGCAGGATGGGAACTCATCACGACGACGTGCGCTGGAACGGATGGTATTTCCACAGCTCTGAAACAGGAGCGGTGTACTGTGGAATGACTGTAGCAAAGCGCTTCACGCCCAAGGACATCCCCGCCGGTACAGTAGTTAAAGGCGTGTGGCAGATGCTGACCTTTACCTTTGATAAAGGCACAGGCAAGTTCTACAAGGACGGGGCGTTAATCGCGACCAAGGCGGGCATGCCAACCCCTATTCGGTGGCGCGGATTTCATATGACGCATTGGTTCAACGGCGGCCTAGATGATGTGCGCCTGTACGATCGGACCTTGGCCGATGCAGAGGTCGCAAAACTATACAAGTCATTAGTCGACAAGACTCCAACCAAGCCTGTTCACTTACCGCCTAAATAAAACAGCACCCCACGGGACACATGAGAAA